>NZ_JAFHAP010000004.1:0-300000 GCF_016938855.1 Polycladomyces zharkentensis
GTCGGCACAAGTATGACTTGTGTCGGACGGGTAGCTGTCAACCTGCCCTGATGTATCGTCACTCTAAGGTAGGAGTCGAAAGACGCTCGCACTACTGGACAGATGCCTCTAAGCGTTAGCGTAGGCGGTGAGCAGTTGACGGCAACTGAACCTTGCAAAACGTGAACCGGGAAAATAATGGATGATCCCCGTTTCTGGTGATGATCCATCATGATCACACCAGAAACGGGCATTTAAAACCGCAATCCTGGTTAACAGCCCTTATTTTTCGTCCTTGTCCATGCTTTCCTTTTCTTAAAAAACGGTCGATCCTTGCTTTAAGAATAGATAGGTGGTGAATTCAAAACGTTCCTGTGCAGGAAGCAAAGATCCGAACAGCTGCTCAACCGCTCTTCATATAAACAAGCGCTTGGGGGTTGATGGTTTCCTCCAAGCGCTTCGTCGTTTCAAAAGGCTCCTTCCACATGATCGATCCGGGCTGGTTGGTTTCCATCCGTTAACAAGATGGAGATCACATCAAAACGAATGGGAAGATGGTGCCATCCACGAGCATGCACGTATTGCAAACCCAGTTTGCGTACTTGCTGTTGTTTGCGGGCATCTACTGACTCCAAGCCATAACCGAACCGTGTACTACGGGTGGTCCGTACTTCCACGATCACCAACTGGCTCCCACACCGGGCGATCACATCCAATTCACCCGTGCGGGTACGCCAGTTTGTCTCCACGATTTCCCATCCCTTCTCCCGCAAGTAAAGGCAAGCGATGACCTCCCCCGTCCTCCCGACCTGGTACCGGTCATCCGGTTTCCGTCTTCTTTTCATCGCTTCACCCCGTCGATCGGGTGGTTCGTTCCACTTGTTGCACCAGCTCGCGAATCGGCGCGAAACTGCGCCGATGCAACGGGCACGGTCCCCACTCGGCCAATGCGGCCAAATGTTCCGGCGTCGCATAGCCCATATGTTTCTCAAATCCGTATTGTGGATAACGTGCCGCTTGCTCGATCATCCACTGGTCCCGCACCGTCTTGGCGATCACCGAAGCGGCGGCGATAGAGTGGGAGAGTTGATCCCCCTTGATGATGGCATGTTGCGGAATCGGCAGTTCGGGAACTTCCACCGCATCGATCAGCAATTGATCGGGACGGACAGGCAAGTCGGCGACAGCCCGACGCATGGCCTCGTATGTAGCCTGCAAAATGTTGTATGTATCGATGAAATCCGTTTCCACGATCCCGATCCCGATGGCCACGGCATGACGTTCGATCCGTTTCCGCAATGTCGCCCGCTCTTCTGCCGACAGTTGCTTGGAATCGTTGAGACCGGTCGGATCAAAGTCTTCCGGCAAAATGACGGCAGCGGCCACCACCGGCCCGGCCAGTGGTCCCCGTCCCGCTTCGTCGATACCCGCGATCCGTTGGCATCCCTGTTCCCGAAACATCCGCTCAAACCGCCACATTTCCTCCAGGCGTGCCGCTTCCTTACGCTTCTGTTCCCGCTTGCGCAAATAGGAAGCCATCAGTTTTTGCACGCCGACACGCTCATCCTGTTTCAGTTGTGCCAAAAACGCCTCGGTGACCTCGCCACGCTCCAAACGCTTCTTAATGGACTGAATCGTTTCAGGGACTCTCATGCGCCGATGATTCACCTTCTTTCTGCCAATCGTCCGGGAGTTCCAGGGAGATGCGGCCGATGCGCCCGGAGCGAATCTCGTGGACCACCAGTTCCGCCGCTTTCTCCAAATCCACTTCTCCGCCCTTTCGCATACATCCCCGGCGTCGTCCCACTTCTTCCAACATCCTTGCACCTTCCTGCACCTCGCCCGACGCGATCCCGTAACGCTCCTTCAACAGATCCGGGTAGCGGTTCGCCATATATTGCAAAGCGAAAGCCGCAACCTCCTCCAGCGGCAGGATTTCCTCCCGGATCGCTCCGCTGGCGGCCAGTCGCAACCCCACCTGCTGATCCTCGAACTTGGGCCACAAAATTCCCGGTGTATCCAGCAACTCCAAGGCGTTGCCGATTCTGATCCACTGCTGCCCCTTCGTTACCCCCGGGCGATCGCCGGTTTGCGCCGCATTTCGTTTGGCCAACCGGTTGATCAATGTCGATTTGCCCACATTGGGGATGCCCAGGATCATGGCACGGATACGGCGGGTGCGGATGCCTTTGCGAGCCAATGCCGCAAATTTTTCCTCCAAAAGCGTCTCACACCGCTTGGGGATTTGTGCCACGCCTTTACCGGTCGTCGCATCCACCGGCAGTACATTCAGCCCCAATCGGTTGAATTGGCTCACCCACGCTTCTGTAGCCGCGGGATCAGCCAAGTCAGTCTTGGTCAAAAGCACCAGCCGCGGCTTTTTGCCGACCAACCGATCAATCAGGGGATTGCGGCTGGACATCGGCAGACGGGCGTCCAACAACTCCAACACCACATCCACCATTTTCATCTTTTCTTCGACCTGGCGTTTCGCCTTGGCCATATGACCGGGAAACCACTGGATCACCATTTGACCACACCTTTTCTACCACAACACGCGAAAATCGTTGAGCGGCCAGAAGACGATATCCGCCCTTCCCACGATCTTGTCCACCGATATCGGCCCCAATTCCCTGCTGTCGCTGCTGTTCGTGCGGTTGTCACCCATAACGAACACATGTCCCTTGGGGACTCTTTGGAATTTGATGTCTGACGTGCGCATCCCCTCTGCCAAGTACGGTTCGTCGATACTATGACCGTTGACCCGCACGATGTTGTTCTGGGCTTCGATGGTGTCGTTTTCCACTGCGATGACCCGCTTGATGTAATCTTTTTGACCGGGGGCTTCAAATACGACGACTTCCCCACGTTTGGGCATACGGTACTGGTAGACAACTTTGTTGACCAACACGAAATCACCGTCATGCAACGTGTTCATCATGGATGGGCCGGATACGTTGAACGGTTCGAAAATAAAATAGCGGATAATCAGCGCCAGGACCACCGCGATGACCAACGCCTGCAACCATTCCCATGCTTCATTTTTTCCGCGCCTTTTGTGCCTGGCGGATCGTGAGGGTAACTGGTTCATGAAGCTCCTCCTGCCTTACGATCACAAACGAAATCGGAACTCGTGCAGAGTGACGGGCGACTCGGAACTAATGAATTTTCAGATATATGCGGGAAAAGGGCTTGAGATGCCAAGCCCTTACGCAACCATTTGATCAGGAATGGATTTCTTTGATTCGTGCTGCTTTCCCGCGGAGCTTCCGGAGATAGAACAGCTTCGCGCGACGCACTTTCCCGCGCCGAACCACTTCGATTTTCTCAATTCGCGGAGAATGCAGCGGGAAGGTCCGTTCCACTCCTACGCCATAGGACACTTTGCGGACGGTGAAGGTCTCGGAGATTCCGCCGCCGCGGCGTTGAATCACCACGCCTTCGAATACCTGTACCCGCTCCCGTTGCCCCTCGATCACTTTGACGTGCACACGCAACGTGTCACCGGGGCGGAATTCCGGGATGTCCTGCCGTTTTTGACTTTCGGTCACTTTTTGAATCAACGGATGCATCGTTTTCACTCCTTTCCTTTCCCACTTCAACCCGTATCTCAAGTGATCCCTGATTGCCGCACGAAAAGGGAAGACACGGGAAATATTGTACCACAATGGGGAGCGGATGCACAAACCGACGGCTCACTCACCGGAACCTTCCTCCAGCTTTCGCAGAAACGCCCGGTCTTCCTCGGTCAGTCGGGCGGTCCGGAGCAGATCCGGCCTGCGCTCCCACGTACGTCTGAGCGCTTCCTGCCGGCGCCAGCGTTCAATATTTTGGTGATGTCCAGACAACAGCACGTCCGGAACTTTCCACCCGCGAAAATCCGCAGGACGAGTGTACTGCGGATATTCAAGCAATCCGGTCGAGAACGAATCATCTTTGGCTGACGATTCGTTGCCCAAAACACCCGGCAACAGTCGGATCACGCTGTCCATTACCACCATGGCCGGCAACTCGCCGCCGGTCAGTACGAAATCGCCGATCGAGATTTCATCCGTCGCCAGGTGTTGGCGAATGCGCTCGTCATAGCCTTCGTAATGGCCGCAGATCAAGATCAGACGTCGGTGCTCAGCCAATGCCTCCGCCTTTTTCTGGGAGAAACGATCCCCTTGCGGTGTCATCAGGATGATCGGCGTGTGCTCGGGTTCGTCCTGCAACAGATGTTCCACCGCTCGAAACAAAGGTTCCGGTTTCAGCACCATCCCGCCCCCGCCGCCGTACGGCGTATCGTCCACGGTGCGGTGTTTGTCCGTGCTGAATTCACGGAAATTCACCAGTGAGGTGGATACGATCCCTTTTTCATGAGCTTTTTTGACGATACTCGACGACAGGAACCCGGTAAACATCTCCGGAAACAAGGTCAGTACGTCGAAATGCATACGAACCACGTCACGCCAGTCCTTCCATCCACTGAATCACCACTTGTTTCGATTCGGGATCCACTTCCTTCACCACATCATCAATATACGGGATCAGGATATCCTTGCCCCCGTCCGACGGTGCCACCACCCACACGTCGTTGGCGGGCAACTGAAGAATTTCTCGCACCGTGCCGATGTTTCGTCCTTCCGTGGTCACCACTCGGCAACCAATGATTTCATGGAAATAAAATTCCCCTTCCTCCAGATCCACGGCATCAGTGCGTTCCACCACCAGTTTTCCGCCTTTGTACGGTTCCGCCTGATTGATGTTGTCCCATTCCCGGAACTTGACGATCACCACGCGCTTGTGGGGACGGCTTTTTTCAACGGTGAGGGGAAGTGGTTCCTTCAGGTCGGGATGAGTGAGCAACAACCGACTTCCCCGCGCGAATCTCACTTCCGGGAAATCGGTATGGGGATAGACGCGCACTTCCCCGCGAATACCGTGTGTCGTCACCACTTGGCCGACCAGCAAATGTTCTTGTTCGTTCATGGATCGGGTTCCTCCCTGCGGAGTCTCAGACGATCTCAACAACGACGCGTTTGTCCGCTTTCACTGCGGCCGAACCGACCACCGTGCGCAACGCTTTGGCCACCCGCCCCTGCTTGCCGATCACTTTTCCCATATCGTCAGGCGCGACGGAGAGTTGGTACACGATCGTGTTTTCCTTTTCCTGCGCCGTTACCCGCACTTGGTCCGGGTGGTCCACCAACGCTTTGGCGATCAGCTCGATCAGCTCTTTCACTTCCATTCCCCCTTGGTTACACGAAAACGGGGCGCTTACTTGCCGTATTTGGCTTCGTGCACTTTTTTCAGGATACCCACTTTGCGGAACAGATTGTTCACCGTATCCGTCGGTTGGGCGCCGTTGGACAGCCATTTCAGGGCTTTTTCCTCATTGATCTTGATTTGTGCCGGCTCGGTCAGCGGGTTGTAGTACCCGATTTCTTCGATGAAACGACCGTCGCGCGGGGAACGGGAATCGGCCACCACCACGCGATAGAACGGCGCTTTTTTGGCACCCATCCGTTTCAGGCGAATTTTCACTGCCATTCGTGTTCACCTCCTTTTACAGGGTCAACTGAATCCTCACTGCGGCATGAAAGGAAAACGGAATCCGCCGCGTTTCTTTTTCTTGCCGCCTTTGGTCATGGCGGTGAACTGCTTCATCATCTTTTTCATATCCTCGAACTGTTTGATCAACCGGTTGACGTCCTGTACGCTCGTCCCGCTTCCCAGTGCGATCCGGCGGCGCCGGCTGGCATTGAGGATTTCGGGACGCCGTTTTTCTTCGGGCGTCATCGAGCGGATGATCGCTTCGACCCGGGCCAGCTGCTTTTCGTCAATCTGCAGGTTTTTCATCCCCTTGAGCTGACCCATGCCGGGAATCATCCCCAACAATTCGTCGAGCGGTCCCATTTTGCGTACCTGCTGCAGTTGTTCCAGAAAATCGTCGAAGGTAAACTGCTGGGTACGCATTTTCCGCTCCAGTTCTTTGGCCCGTTCCTGATCGACCGCAGCTTGCGCTTTTTCGATCAGGGTCAGCACGTCACCCATGCCCAGGATTCGGGAAGCCATCCGTTCGGGATGGAACGGTTCGAGCGAGTCCAACTTTTCGCCCATCCCGACGAATTTGATGGGACAGTCGGTAACGGCTTTGACCGACAGAGCGGCACCGCCGCGGGTATCCCCGTCCAACTTGGTCAGCACGACACCGGTCAATCCCAATTCGCGGTGGAAGTTTTCCGCCACGTTCACCGCATCCTGGCCGGTCATCGCGTCAACGACCAACAAAATTTCATGAGGCTGAACCTCTTCGCGGATTTCCCGAAGTTCTGCCATCATCGCCTCGTCGACGTGCAACCGACCGGCAGTGTCAATCAGGACGACGTCACAACCTTCCTCCTTGGCCCGGGCGACTCCTTCCGCAGCGATCCGAACGGGACTTTCCTTGTCCCCCATCGAAAACACCGGAACGCCCACCTGTTCCCCCAGCACTTGCAGCTGGCGTATGGCCGCCGGCCGGTAGACGTCGCCCGCCACCAACAACGGCTTGCGGTTCTGCTTTTTCAGCAGGCGCGCCAATTTGCCGGTCGTGGTCGTTTTCCCGGCCCCCTGCAAACCGACCATCATGATCACGGTCGGCGGGCGCTGTGCAAAGGTGAGTTTGCTTTGCTCCCCGCCCATCAGCCGGGTCAGCTCTTCGTTCACCACTTTGATGACCTGCTGGCCGGGTGTGAGGCTTTTGAGCACTTCTTGCCCGACGGCGCGCTCCCGAACCCGGTCGATAAACTCTTTGACCACTTTGAAGTTGACGTCAGCTTCCAACAGGGCAAGGCGCACTTCGCGCATCGCCGCCTTCACGTCGGCTTCCGTCACTTTGCCTTTGCCGCGCAATTTTTGCAGGGCGGCCTGCAGTCGTTCGGACAATCCTTCAAATGCCATTGTGCCGCCTCCCGCACAGGCTTTTTTCGAAGACCCTAATCCAGATCCAACAGCGCATCCAAAAGCGGCTCGATCTGCGCTTTCCCTTCGGGATGCACTTCCAGCCGCTTCCGTATCTCATCCGCGATGGCAACCCTGCGGTTGTGTTTCTCCAACAATTGCAATCGCTGTTCCAGCTCTTCCAGCGCGGTCTGCGCCCGTTTGATCGCTTCAAACACGGCTTGACGGGAAATGCCGTGGTGTTCGGCGATTTCCCCCAGAGACCAATCTTCATGATAATACAGTTCCAACATGGCTCGTTGCTTCTCCGTCAACAACGGACCGTAAAAGTCGTACAACCAATTGATCCGGTTGGTTTTCTCCAACATCCGGAGTCACCTCGCAACAAGCCCGTCAAGGATATGCCCTTTACAGAGTAACACTGTATCACGTCCTGTGTCCGGTGTCAAGGTTTTCTCCTTGATATCCTTCATTCCGCCTCTTCCATCAGCCGCGACTGGCCAAACAGACCATGGACGAACTGCTCTGCGTCAAACTCCTGCAAATCCTCCACTTTCTCGCCCAATCCGACCCATTTGACCGGCAAATCCAGCTCGTTTCGGATGGCGATGACGATACCGCCCTTGGCCGTGCCGTCCAGCTTGGTCAACACGATCCCGCTGACATGGACAGCTTGGCTGAACGTTTTGGCTTGTTGCAACGCATTTTGTCCGGTCGTGGCATCCAGCACCAGCAACACCTCGTGCGGTGCGCCCGGCACTTCCCGCTGAACCACCCGATACACCTTTTTCAACTCTTCCATCAGGTTCACCTTGCTGTGCAGACGTCCGGCCGTATCGCACAACAGGACGTCCGCACCGCGGGATTTGGCTGCCTGGATGCCGTCGTACACCACGGCGGCGGGATCGGCACCCGCTTGGTGTTTGATGACATCCACCCCGACGCGTTCCCCCCAGGTTTCCAACTGCTCAATCGCACCGGCCCGGAACGTGTCTCCCGCAGCCAACACCACTTTTTTGCCTCGGGATTTCAGTTTGTGTGCCATTTTGCCAATGGTGGTCGTTTTGCCGACACCGTTGACCCCGACAAAGAGGATGACGGTCAACCCTTCGTCGTTCATGGCAAGGGACGGCGTTCCGCCATCGCCTTGCATCATTTCCAGAAGAATCTCTGACATCAAGGGTTGCAGCTCAGCCGGATCTTGGATTTTGCGTTCTTTTACCTCTTGGCGCAGACGGTCGACCAGCTCCATCGTCGTCGAGACGCCCACATCGGCACTGATCAAGATTTCCTCCAATTCTTCGAACAACTCTTCATCAATCTTGTTGCGCCGCAGGATCAAATCTTCCATCGCTCCAACCAGCGACGAGCTGGTCTTGCTCAGGCCGGAGACGAATTTTTGCGTCACCGACTCCGTCGTTTTGGACACCTTTTCCCTCAGTTTCCTGAAAAAACTCATCGTCTTTCCCTCCTTACGCGTGGGTGGCAGCCACCTCCACCTGCTCTTCGAAGTCCTCCAGCTTGACAGACACCAATTTGGATACCCCGGATTCCTCCATCGTGATGCCGTAGAGGACATCGGCCCCTTCCATCGTCAATTTCCGGTGGGTGATGACGATGAACTGGGTGTTTTGGGAAAACTCCCGCAAATAGCGGGCAAAGCGGGCCACGTTGGCATCATCCAGCGCTGCGTCCACCTCATCCAACACGCAAAACGGTACCGGTTTCACGCGAATCACGGCAAACAGCAGCGCGATGGCGGTCAATGCCCGTTCCCCGCCGGAGAGCAAGCCCAGGTTTTGCAGCTTTTTGCCCGGAGGCTGGGCCATGATCTCGATGCCGGTCTCCAGCAGGTTGTCCGGATCGGTCAGGTGAAGATCCGCCCGCCCGCCCCCAAACATTTTAACAAATACGTCCCGGAATTCGGTACGGATCGCTTCAAAACTTTCCAGGAACCGGCGGGACATCTCCGACTCGATGTTGCGGATGACTTCGTAGAGCGTGTTTTTCGCTTCAATCAGGTCATTTTGCTGCTGCTCCAGAAATTCGAGGCGTTCCGTCAGCCGTTTGTGCTCTTCGATCGCCCCGAGATTCACCTCACCCAAGGAGGCGATTTTTTGTTTGAGCGATCGCACCTCCCGCTCCGCTTGGGCCGGATCTTCCGGAACGGGGAACCGTTCGCGGGCCAGTTCAAAGCTCATCTCGTATTCTTCCGCCAATTTCTCCAGCAAGTGATTCAATTCCACGTCCATCCGGTTGACCTTGATTTCCTGTTGCCGGAGCTGATCCTCCTGTTTGCGCAGGGATTGTTGCACATCCCGCAGCTCCTGCTCCAGTTCCTCCCTTTGACGGTACCATTCGTCCCGTTTTTTGCGGGCTTCATCCAACCGGGCTTGCGTCTCGGATTTGACCGTGCGCAGTTCACCGCTTGACGCTTCCAGCTGTTCCGCTTCGCTCCGGTTGCGTTCCAACTCCGCCTCCAGTTCTTCCTGCTGTTCCATCGACGATCGAAGTTGTTCATCCAACCGTACCAACTCTTCCCGAACACGCGCCCCGTTGGTCTTCAGGTGTTCCCTTTCCTGGGTCAATCGGGCCACATTCACTTTCCATTCCGTGATCATCCGACCTACTTCGTCTTTTTCCGTTGCTTCCCGACGGACTTCCGCCTCCAACCCTGCGATGGCGGATTGGCATTTCTCCGCTTCCTGCCGAAGTACGGCAAGCCGATCGGCTTGTTCCGTTTGCATCCGACCGATTTCGACCAATTCCGCATCCGTTTTTTCCCGCTCTTCGCGTACCACACGCAATCGCTCGGCGACCGACCGGTGTTCCACTGCTTTTTCCCGTTCGGATGCGTGCAGTTCCTGTTTGCGGGCGCGGTGTTCCTCCCCTTGGCGGCGCAATTGTTCCAACATTTGCTCCCAAGCCTGTTGACGATCCGTCAATGCGTCCACCCGTTCCCGGATGTCGCGCCATTCACGTTCCGCTTCCCTCAGACGGGTTTCCAATTCTTCCAACTGACGGGTGCGTCCCAACAAGTTGACCTTGGATTTTTGCCGGCTGCCACCGGTCATCGACCCACCCGGGTTGACAACGTCGCCGTCCAATGTGACCACCCGGTAACGGTAGCCCAATTGACGAGCGATCGCATTGGCCTTCTCCAGGGTCCGGGTGACCACCACTTGTCCCAACAGATTTTCCACAACCGAACGGTATCGATCATCCGTTTTGACGAGATCGGCCGCGATCCCGACAAATCCGTCCACATTGCGCAAACGGTCTGCCTCATGGGCGGGGAAACGGCGCGGTTGGATGACGTTCATCGGGAGGAACGTGGCGCGCCCCAAACTGTTTTCCTTCAGGAAGCGAATCCCCTTGCGGCCATCCTCTTCCGTGTCGACGACCAAATGCTGCAGGGCGCCGCCCAGTGCCGTTTCCATCGCGGCTTCATATTCCGCGGGTACCTGAATCAATTGGGCCACTGCGCCATGAATGCCCTTCAGTGCCGCATGGCCGCGATCCCGGGCTTTCAACAGTTCTTTGACGCCTTGAAAAAAGCCGGCGTGCTCGGCTTCCATCTCCTTGACGATCTCATGACGCGAACGGAGGGCATCCACTTGCTGTTCCGCTTGACGGAGCCGTTTGACCATTTCGGCCAGTTCAGCTTCTCCCGCCTTTTTCTCCTCCAATGTGCGCCGATACTGATCGGCCGCTGTTTCCAACATCTGTTCCACTTCGGCTGTTTCACGCCGGAGCTGTTCCATCCGCTCAGCCAACGACCGCTCCGTCGCAGCCAACTGTTGTTCCTGCTCGGCCAATTCTTCCAGCCGACGTTCGGTTTGCTCCCGCCGATCCGTCAAGTGACGTTCTTCGCTTTGCAAGGCGGTTATCTCATTGGTCAATTCCCGGTAACGGTCACGAAGCCGCTCCAGTTCCACTGCGCGGTCGTCCCCTGTTGCCGCCAGCCGGGCTTCGGCTTCACGAAGACGGGCTTCAGCCTCCGCCAATTCGGTTTCTTTCTCCCGCAGGCGCTCGTCGTTGACGGACTGCTCCTCACGCAGACGGGCCATGGCTGACTGGAGTTCCCCAATGCGTGCGACCGTTTGGGCGTATGCCGCTTCCTGGTTCCGAATCCGCTCCAGCAGAACCTCTCTTCGCCCCTCCGCTTTTTCCAGTTCTTCACTCACCTGCAACAGTCGGGTTTGGAGCGCTTCCATCTCTTGCTCATGACGGCTGATCTCCCAACGCAGAGATTCCAGTTTGGCTTCACGTTGGCTGACTTCGGCGGCCAGATCCACCTGTCCTGCAGAGAACGACTCCACTTGCTTGGTCGCTTCCTGCCAAGCTTGGTGCAATGTTTCTATCTTATGTACATACAAACCGATTTCCTTTTGTTCCAATTGCGCGCGCCACTCTTTGTACTGTGTCGCTTTCTCCGCCTGCTCCGCCAATGGGGCAACCTGATCCTTCAGCTCCAGAACCAAATCGTTGAGCCGGGCCAGGTTTTGTTCGGTGGCGTCCAGTTTTTTTTCCGCTTCCTTCTTCCTTGATTTGTATTTGACGATCCCTGCCGCTTCCTCAAATATGGCACGCCGATCTTCCGATTTGGTGCTCAGGATGTCGTCGATGCGCCCTTGACCGATCATGGAGTAGGCTTCCTTGCCGATCCCGGTATCCATGAACAACTCGGTAATATCCTTCAAACGGCAGGGTTGCCTGTTGAGCAGATATTCGCTCTCTCCGGAGCGATAGACACGACGGGTAACCGTCACTTCCGAATAATCGAGGTTCAACTTTTTGTCCGCGTTGTCGAACGTGATGGAGACTTCGCAGAACCCGACCGGCTTGCGCGAATCGCTTCCTGCGAAAATCACGTCCTCCATCTTGGACCCCCGGAGCGATTTGGCGCTTTGTTCTCCAAGCACCCAGCGAATACCGTCGGTCACGTTACTTTTGCCGCTTCCGTTGGGACCGACCACGGCGGTGATGCCGGGGACGAATTCCAGTTCGGTCTTATCCGCGAACGACTTGAACCCCATCATCTCCAACCGCTTGAGATGCACGTTCCAGCCTCCTTTCGCTCGGGTTTCACTGTCTGGACGTATTTGCCCGGCCACCGATTCCATCATGGTGTCATGATCCAATGGTCCGGGTACGCCTTTCCGTCTCGCTGTTCACCGGAAAAAGACCACCCTTTTCACCATGAAAGGCAACCGGATCAGCCGGGCAAACGGTGTTTATCCGAACTGTACTATTTTACCACATAACAGGTATACCGGGAACCAAGATGCAAAGGTTACAAATCGATTTGTAAAAGTTCTTTTTCAACTGTTCGTTCTTTCCTGCCTTCGCCAAGCTTCACAAAACACGCTTCCCCGGCGGTACCTCCCGGTCGGGACGAATCAGCGCCACCTCTCCGTCATCCAATACCACTCCGAGTACCAACACTTCTGAGATGAAATTGGCTACTTGGCGGGGCGGAAAGTTGGTGACGGCGATCACCTGTGTGCCGACGAGCGTGTCGGTTTCATACAGCTTCGTGATTTGGGCGCTGCTTTTCTTCACGCCCAACGGCTCCCCGAAATCGATCCACAGACGGTATGCCGGTTTACGCGCCTCCGGGAACGATTCCGCCCGCACAATCCGTCCCACTCTCATCTCGATCCGTTCGAAATCGGCGTAGGTAACCATCGGGTCACTCCTTTTCGGGGGCTGTGAAACATCAATGCCTGAAACACAGCGGCGGCGATCACCGCATCGTTCCCCCCGCTGCTATGGTTGTCTTACGCCACACTTGCTCAAAGCATCCGGGGTAATCGATCACGCCACCTTCTGCGTCAACACGAAGCTCAGCGGCGAATCCGGTGTCCAATCCCTCATACCGGTATACGGCCTCGTCCGCTGTACGTGCGATGCATGTATAGCGCTGGGAAACGGGACGCCAACGAAGGCCGGGAACATCGACATAGGCGACCCGGATCATTTCCGTGTCCGTCGGATTCAGACCCAATCGGCGTATGGCGATTGTATTGGTAAACGGCGTGATGTTCAAATCCACATCTACGCACCCGTCAAGCACAGGAACGGGCCGACCGAAAGCATCCCGCCAATGCCCCCTCCCATCCGAGATCAGGCGGATCGGTGCCGAATCCTCCTGGTTTTGCAGACAGACGACCACTTCCCGTGTCCGCCACCATTGGTCCGTTTGCACCCAATATTGAAAACGGACCAGCTGATCGCTTTCCAACCATACCCCCACGCCGTCTGCGAGCCAACCGTCCTGTTTTTCCTGCAGTGTAACTTGCTCGTAACCGCCGCTGTCCAATCTTTTCCACATCCAATGGTGGGTTTGCACTGGTGATCCCCCCTATTTCTGTATATCGGTTCGGGATGCCGTCTCCTGTTCCGCCAACCTCTCCAAAGCCGCTGCCGCGGTTTGCAAGGCACGCATGATCTTCCATAGCGAAACCATGACCACCACATATGTGGTCAAAGTGATGAACGGAAGTATGATACCGAACAATCCCATCCCCAACATCATGGAATCATGGAATAACTCCATCCCCATCCTCCCCTTTCGCATGATCCCTTACCATTTTCGACAACTTTATGATCGAACCTCCCATTTTCTGCAAAAAGAAAATCCCATCGGCAATGTCGATGGGAAAAATCCACCGGAGCCATCATGATCCGCTCCGGCTTTCCATTTCCCCGTCAACGTTGCCGATGGGAGTCTGCGATGTCGTGACCCGGGCCTTGTTCCCAATTCTGCAAGGCTTCAAAGGCCGCACGCTGTTCCGCTTCCTTTTTGGAACGGCCGCTGCCTCTGCCCAGCCGTTTTCCCTCCAGCCACACCTCGGCCACGAAATGGCGGTCATGGGCCGGTCCCTGAATATCCACGATTTGATATTCCAACGGTCCCATTCGTTCCTGTTGCACGATCTCCTGCAATTGGCTCTTGGCATCCGTCACTTGGGACAGCCATTTTTCATCAATGCGGGGAAAGATTACCGCATGCAGGAATTGTTTGACACGGTCCAAGCCTTGATCCAGGTACAGCGCACCGACAAACGCTTCAAACACGTCAGCCAGCAAGGCCGGACGTGTCCGGCCCCCGGTCATCTCTTCCCCTTTGCCAAGACGGACGTATTGACCGAAATCGAGTTCCTGTGCAAAAGCGGCCAATGACGGTTCACACACGACGCGGGCCCGCGTCCGGGTCAAATCTCCTTCGCTCATGTCGGGAAACCGGTGAAACAAGAACTCCGAAACCGCCAGTTCCAACACGGCGTCCCCCAGAAATTCCAGCCGTTCGTTGTCTTCGTGAAAATCGCTTCCCTTTCTCTCATGGGCAAACGACGTATGGGTGAACGCCTGCTGAAACAAACGGCGGTTCCGAAAAGGGAAGCCGACTTTTCGCTCCAGATCGGTCAAATCCATCCGTCTTTCACCACCTGGTCATTACGCATCCTCATACGTTTTCAACACGATCGTCGCATTGTGACCGCCAAATCCGAGCGAGTTGGACAAAGCGGCTCTGATGCGCGCACGGCGGGCTTCATTGGGGACGTAATCCAGATCGCATTCCGGATCCGGTGTTTCATAGTTGATCGTCGGCGGAATGATTTGCTCTTTCAACGTCATCGCCGTCGCCACCGCTTCGACGCCGCCTGCGGCCCCGAGCAGATGTCCGATCATCGACTTGTTGGAGCTGATGGCCAACTGGTTGGCATGGTCGCCAAACGCCTTTTTGATGGCCATGGTTTCAAATTTGTCGTTGAGATCGGTCGACGTACCGTGCGCATTGATGTAGTCGATGTCTTCCGGTTTCAGTCCGGCATCCCGGATCGCGTGTGCCATGGAACGGGCCGCCCCTTCCCCTTCCGGTGCGGGGGCAGTCAGGTGATAGGCATCACCGCTCATGCCGTAACCCACGATTTCAGCGATGATGTTGGCGCCCCGTTTTTTCGCATGCTCCAGTTCCTCCAGAATCAGCACACCCGCTCCTTCGCCCATGACGAACCCGTCCCGGTCTTTGTCAAACGGACGGCTCGCCTTTTCCGGCTCGTCATTGCGCGTGGACATCGCACGTGCCGCACAAAATCCGGCAAATGCGAGCGGACGGATCGTCGCTTCCGCCCCGCCGGCAATCATCACGTCGGCATCCCCATGCTGGATGATCCGAAACGCGTCCCCGATGGAGTGCGTACCGGAGGCACAAGCGGACACAGATGTGCTGTTGGGCCCTTTGGCGCCGGTGAGGATCGATACCTGACCCGCCGCCATGTTGGAGATCATCATCGGGATGAAGAACGGGCTCACCCGGTTCGGTCCGCGATTCAACAACACTTGGTACTGTTCTTCCCAAGTGGCCAGACCGCCGATCCCCGAGCCGATATACACACCAACGCGATTCACGTCCACCTGATTCATGTCCAATCCGGCATGTTCCAATGCTTGACGGGCAGCGGCTACGGCAAACTGGACAAAACGGTCCATGCGCCGCGCCTCTTTTCGGTCCATGTAATCCAACGGGTCGAAGTTTTTGACTTCCGCCGCGATGCGCGTGGGAAAGTCGCTCGCATCAAACTGGGTCACTGGACCCACGCCGGATTTTCCGGCGATCAAGTTGTTCCAAAACGTCGACAAGTCGTTGCCGATCGGCGAAATGACCCCCAAGCCGCTGATCACCACTCGTCGGCTCATGATTCCACCGCCTTTTCCAACAACTGATCTATGTGAAGGATGAAGTCCGGTATCCCGAGACGCTGACAAAACGGTAGAGCCACGACTTTCTCGACTCTTTCAGTTGCTACGGAGCGGAGACGGGAAATTGGCGCCCGCGGACTTTGTCAACAACCGAGGATACCGTTGGGCATCCTGTCGATTTCTAACAGGGGATGGGCGCGTTTTCCCGCCGTGAGCCACCGGATTGCGGACATTCGGCCGGGAAAACGCCACCCGCTCAGGTCGAGATATCAATAACCTGAAAGTCCCGTTATGTAACGGGACTTTGATTATTTGTGGGACTCGATGTACGCGATGATATCCCCCACCGTGGAGATTTTTTCAGCTTCTTCATCCGAAATCTCCATTTCAAACTCATCTTCCAGCTCCAGAACCAAATCCATCACATCAAGGGAGTCAGCTCCCAGATCTTCCTTGATCGAGGCTTCCGGAGTCACTTCGGAAGGATCGACGTTGAGCTTGTCTACAATGATGCGCTTCACGCGCTCCAACGTATCTGCCATCTTGTTCACCTCCCTTTCGTATTATACGAAAAGTGCCATCAAAAGACTAGCAATCCAAAACGATGAGCAACGCCCGTCGGAGATCCGACCATTTGCGTCGGCCCACCGTGGATTCCCGATGTCAGTACGTCACCATGCCGCCGTCCACATTCAGGGTTTGTCCCGTGATGTAGGCGGCGTCATCGGATGCCAAAAACGCAACCGCACCGGCCACGTCCTCGGCGGAACCGAAACGGCCCAACGGGATTTGGCTGAGCATCTGCTCCCTGGTCTCTTCTCCCAGGACGGCCGTCATGTCGGTTTCGATAAATCCCGGCGCGATGGCGTTCACGGTGATGCCCCTGCTGGCCAGTTCGCGCGCCGCCGTTTTGGTCAAGCCGATCACACCGGCTTTGGCGGCCACGTAGTTGGCCTGCCCCGGGTTTCCGATCAAGCCTACCACCGAGCTGATATTGATGATGCGGCCGAAGCGCTGTTTCATCATTTGGCGGGTAACCGCCTTGGTGCACAGGAACACCCCTTTGAGGTTGGTGCTGAGCACCGCGTCCCAATCTTCTTCTTTCAACCGAAGAAGGAGATTGTCACGGGTGATTCCTGCGTTGTTTACCAGAATATCGATCCGGCCAAACGCCTCGATCACTTGTTTCACCATGGCGTCCACTTGATCCGCCTGGGAAACATCCGCCTGGATCGCCACGGATCGACGACCCATCTCCTGAATCTCGCCGACAACGGCTTCCGCCTTTTCGCGATTGCCGGCAAACACGACGGCTACATCGGCACCCTCCCGGGCCAATCGGAGTGAAACGGCCCGCCCGATACCACGCGAACCGCCGGTGACGATTGCCACTTTACCGGTTAACATACGTGAGCCTCCTTCGGTTCATCGTCATTTTCGCAACATGTCCAATGCCGTTTGCAACGTTTCCACGTCCTGTACCGAAACAGCGGTCACTTTGCGCTCCACTTTGCGCACCAATCCGGTCAACACGGTACCCGGCCCGATCTCCACGAACGTGTCCACTCCCTGATTCAACATCCAGCGGACACTATCCTCCCACAAAACTGGGCTGGCCACTTGTTCCACCAGCGAACGGCGGATCTCCTCCGCATCTTGGACCGGGGAAGCCGAGACGTTGGCCACGACCGGCACGCGTGCATCCCGGACGGTGACGGTGTCCAGAACGTCTTTCAACCGTTCGGCCGCCGGTTGCATCAGGGGCGAATGGAAAGGGCCGCTGACGGCGAGCGGAATCACTCGACGCGCCCCGGCGGCTTTGGCTTTTTCGCCCGCTTCCTCGACAGCGTCACGATGGCCGGAAATGACAATCTGTCCGGGGCAGTTGTAATTGGCCGCCACCACCACATGGCCTTCACGCGTCACTTCCCGGCACACCGCATCCAGCGCTTCGCGTTCCAATCCCATTACCGCCGACATCGCCCCTTGACCGGCAGGAACCGCTTCTTCCATGAACAGTCCGCGCCGATGCACGGTGGCCACCGCATCCGCAAAATCAAGTGACCCTGCGGCGGTCAACGCCGAGTATTCCCCCAGGCTGTGTCCCGCCACATAATCAGGCTCGATCCCCGCGTCTGCAAAAACCGTATAGATGGCCATGCTGGTGGTCAAAATGGCCGGTTGCGTGTTGGCCGTCAGGCGCAACTCCTCTTCAGGACCTTCGAAACAGAGCCGGGACAACGCATAACCGAGCACTTGATCCGCCTGGGCGAAAAGACGCGCCGCCCGCTCGTCGTGTTCCGCGATGGCCCGACCCATCCCCACGGATTGCGATCCCTGACCGGGGAAGAGAAACGCAATTTTTCCCATGTTCCTGCTCCTTTCCGTCAGCTTGTGCCGTGTTGGAGGTTGTCTGATCCATCCGAATCTCTGCACGCCGGTGGCACCGGGTGAACCTGTTTGCCTCACTTCGTTTCGCACCATCTCAAACCGATCGCGAGAAACAGGCTCCCTGCCCGATCATTGCCTGACATATTTCAGTGTGTGTCTGATCCATATCATCTGCATCGTTTTCCCGGCACGCTCCACTTGCGCCATTGCGGGGAACCGTCAAGGCTGTCGGGCTCAGGTCGTCACACACCCCGGAACGTTGCCGCCCTAGTCGCTTTGTTTTTCTTTGGTTGTCCACTTAAGGACGGCCGCACCCCATGTAAGTCCGCCGCCGAATCCGACGAGGACCAGGGTATCCCCCTCACGAATGCGGTTTTCACGCACGGCTTCGTCCAACGCGACAGGGATGGAGGCCGACGACATGTTACCGTAGCGATCCAGGTTGACAATCACTTTGTCTTCAGACAGACCGAAACGCTTCACCGCGGCGTCGATGATGCGGATATTGGCTTGGTGAGGGACGAGGAAATCGATATCGTCCTTGGTCAGCCCCGCCTTTTTCAACGCCTCTTCGGCGGCGTTGCCCATGACGCGAACGGCGAATTTGAACACTTCCCCGCCGGTCATGGAAATGGTGTGCAGCTTTTTCTCCACCGATTCCATCGTCGCCGGAATGCGCGAACCCCCGGCCGGCTGAAGCAACAGATTGCCACCCGAACCATCCGCACCCAGATCAAACGAGAGGAAACCAAATCCTTCTTCAACAGGACCCAGCACCACCGCGCCCGCCCCGTCTCCGAACAGCACGCAGGTGTTACGGTCCTCCCAGTTGATGATTTTGGACAAGCAATCGACACCGATCACCAACGCGTAACGGTAGATTCCGTTGGTGATGAATTGGGCCGCCGTGGTGATGCCGTACAAAAATCCGGTGCAAGCGGCGGACAAATCAAAAGTAGCTGCTTTCGAAGCTCCCAGCCGGTCCTGTACGAGGCAGGCCGTGGCAGGGAACATCATGTCGGGCGTCACCGTGGCCACGATGATCAAGTCCACTTGATCAGGCGTGATCCCCGCTGCTTCCAGCGCTTTTCGTCCGGCCTCCACCGCCAAGTCGGATGACGCCTCATGATCCGCCGCGATACGCCGCTCACGGATACCGGTCCGGCTCACGATCCACTCATCGGAAGTATCCACTATCTTCTCCAAATCAAAATTGGTTAACACTTTTTCCGGCAAATGCGCGCCGGTTCCCAAAATCCCAACGGATCGCACCATCGTCGTCAATCCCTCCTGTCATCCCCGATCTCACCGGAGATCTGTGAAATCACCGCCTGTTCCACAAACCGACGCGCCTGGCGAATCGCATTGGTAATCGCGTTTGCGTCTGAAGATCCGTGCGCCTTTACGATCGCCCCGCTTAATCCCAACAGCGGCGCACCGCCATGTTCGGTGTAATCCATCGCTTTGGCGAACCGTTTCAGGCCTGGTCTCAGAATTGCCGCAGCCAATTTGTTCAGCCATGTACGGGTAAATTCCGTTTTCAACCGTTCAAAAATCGCCTTGGCCACGCCTTCTGTGTTTTTCAGCAGAATATTGCCGGAAAAACCGTCGCACACGAGAACATCGCACACCCCGTACAACACGTCCCGCGCTTCCACATTGCCGATAAACCGGATGGGTAACTGCGACAGCAAGCCGTAGGCCTCTTTGGTCCGTTCCGTTCCCTTTCCTTCCTCTGTCCCGATGTTGAGCAAACCGACACGCGGTTGTTCAAAACCCAACACCTTTTCGGCATAGATTGCACCCATCCGGGCGTATTGCGCCAAATGCTCCGGTTTGGCTTCCGGATTGGCACCCACGTCCAATACCAGTACGCCGCGCCCGTCCATCGTGGGGAATACCGGCGCCAACGCAGGACGGTCAATTCCCTCCAATCTGCCGGTGCAAAACAACCCGGCCGCCATCAATGCACCCGTATTTCCGGCGCTGATAAATGCGTCCGCCTTGCCCTCCTTCACCATCCGGCAACCGACGACAATGGACGAGTCTTTTTTGCGCCGGATGGCCTTGACCGGTTCTTCTCCCGCATCAATCGACTGGGTGACGGGATGGAGTTCCACATTGGATGGAAGCCCCGTTTGCGAATGCAGGACTTCTTCCCGACCGATCAACACCAATCGCAAATCCGGCCATTGTTCGGCCGCTTGACGCACTCCTTCGAATATGGCCGTTGGCGCATGGTCCCCGCCCATCACGTCCAACGCAATGCGCATCAATGCCCCTCCTTCAACTTGGCCGCCTCGTCTCCTGAGGCACGATACATATCAAACACGCCTTGAAAGACGATTTCTTCTTCCACATAGGTTTTCACGTCCACTTGTACGCGATGGGCACTTTCCTTCACTACATTCGCCCTGGCAACACATTTTTCCCCCAGGCGAACGGGACGCAGAAAACGAATGCCGGCCGAAGCGGTCAACACGACCTCCGCATCAATGATCGCCACCGCCAGCGAATTGGCCTGCGCAAACAGGTAGTGCCCGCGCGCGATGCGATTGCGGGTGAACACGTGCTCCCGCTTGATTTCCAATATGGAAGTTCCGCCGCGATCCAGGTGGAGTTCAACGATCTCACCGATCACCTCTTCCGGCGCCAACGAACGCACCCGGTCAAAATTCTCTTCCGCCATGTGCTTGAGTCGTTCCCGCAGTTCGGGAATGCCCAATTCCATCCGATCCAACCGAATCGTCTGGATACTGACGCCGAATTGGCGGGCCATCTCTTCATCCGTCGCGAACGGGTTTTGTTCCAAAGCCAACGTCAACTGACGTTGCCGTTCTTTTTTTGAGAGGCGCACAGCGGGAGTTTCACCACCTTTTAAGACCACCTATTAATACCAAGTCCTAATTTAGTATATAGAAAACGCCGCCAAAATACAACGGCTATTTTCGCGGATGCCCAAAAATGATGAAAGACCGGTCGTTGACGCCGGTCTTCCGCTTTATTCCGTCTGATCAGTCATTGCTGGCCACTTCATTGCCTTTGTAGTATCCGCATGCTTTGCACACGCGGTGAGCCAGTTTGAATTCACCGCATTGCGGGCAACGCACCATGCCCGGCACAGCCAGTTTGAAGTGCGTGCGCCGTTTGCGCTTACGGGTTTTGGATGTACGCCGAAAAGGTACTGCCATGATTTCACCCCCTCCAACGTGATGGAACCGATCAGGGCATTTTGATCGTCGATCAATGACCGTACCGCCCTAATCATTTTCATGATGATGGTTGAACCAATCCTGTAAAGCCGCCAGTCGGGGATCGATCCGTTCCGTGTCGCAGGTGCAGGTCACTTCGTTCCGGTTGACACCACACTTGGGACACAACCCCTTGCAATCTTCCCGGCACACGGGAACAAACGGAAGAGTGAACAACATTGCTTCCCGTATGTAAGGGGTCAGATCGACCGGATCGGATTCGATCAGTTGAACTTCCCGTTCCTCCGTCTCCTCCGCATACGCGGGATGTTCGGTCAGCCACGCTTCCCATTCGGCATGCAAAGGGACGTCAAATTGCGTCAGACATTTGGAACAGACGACCGTCGCCGTCGTCTCCAGTTCACCTTTCACATGAAATCGATGGTCGTTACGGGAAACAGCGACCTGAACGCGGAGCGGCTCAAACCGAACCAATTGCCGCACGTCCCGTTCAAGCCCTTCCAGTTCAACCGTTTCGTTCAAAACCAGCGGTTCCGCCCCGATGCGGTTGAGTTCCCGCAGGGATACCTGCATGCTCCCACTCCTTATGAAAACAGGGTTATTATATGCCAATCCCGACAACCTGTCAATGTTTCCGTCGGATGGAAAGCCGCCTTCCGCCGCCCGGGCAGACGCTCCAAATACCGGATCGCTTCCTGCAAGGTGGCGACGGGAACGACTTTCATGCGCAATTTCAATCGTCTCACTGTGGCCTGTGCGGTTGCCGTATTATTGTCACCCGGTGCGATATCCTTCGGGACGAAAAAGAGGGTCGCACCTTCCCGCTCCGCGGCAACCACCTTGTGCTCCACACCGCCGATTTGCCCCACGCGTCCGTCGGGTGAGATCGTGCCTGTACCGGCTACACGATATCCTTTGGTCAAATCGCCGGGTGTCAGCTGATTGACGATCTCCAGCGAAAACATCAACCCGGCCGATGGCCCGCCGATGTCTCCCGCATTCAAACTGACGACGGGCGTGGTTTTCACCACCCGATCCGTGACGGGAACGATCCCGATTCCCGCCTGCGTTTTCCCCGGCATCACCGGCAGACGGGTCAGTGTCACCGTTTCCTCCCTTACTTTTCCGTTACGGACCACCCGCAGCTTGACCCGCTCTCCCGGACGTCGCCATTTCAACGCCTGCATCAGCTGATCGGCCGTTTGAACGGGTTGCCGGTCAATCGCCTGGATCAAATCGTTTTCCTTCAATACGTTTTCCGCGGGCATGCCCTTGACGACACGCAAGATCTTTACACCGCGGAGTTTCACTGAAACCGGCTTTCCTGCTTGATGAAAAGCGGCGATGACAGCGTTGTCCTGCGAAGTGCGCATGATTTCTTCCTGCCGTTGGAAATAATCGGATGAATTCTCTCCCGGACCCAAAATTTCCTGTTTGGCGACCAGTTCGCCGTCATCTCCATACTTGGCCAGTAAATAAGTCCAAACGTTTCCTTCCTTCATCGATACCGTCGTAAGGTAAAACGCGCCTCTCTCATCCGGGTGGACGCCCCGAATCTTTACCATCGGTGCCACCGGCATGGCCGAACCGGGCGCCACCACATAATACGGAACCGGAATCACCCAACCCGATACAGCCAAAACCGCCAAAATCACCAAACCCTGCAGCCAACGGCGCCGGTTACTGCTTGGCCAACCCATCACCTTCCACTCCTTCCCAGTTGCGGATCCGCTCCCGAATCCGTTCCACATGTGCGCGCGCCGCTTCCTCTCCCAAACGGATGCATTTCTCCACCTGATGAAAAGCGGTCGGGCTGATTTCCGACAACTCCGGGTGAATCAGGAAGTCAGCTTCAATCAATTGCCGGCTGAGAATCTGCCGCTCCATCACACCGAGCGTTTGTGCAATCACATCAAATATCGACCGGATTTTGACCTTGTTGAAACGCGGGACCACATCGACCGCAATCACCAGATCAGCTCCCATTTCACGTACCACCGTGATGGGAATGCGATCGATCACACCACCGTCGACCAAGATTTTGTCTTCCCATTCAACCGGCTCAAAAATACCGGGAATGGAGATACTCGCCCGTACCGCCAAATCAACCGGACCGGACGTAAATACCACACGTTCGCCCTTTATAATATCGGTCGCCACCACCGCCAAGGGAATGGATAATTCTTCTATTGATTTCCCGTGCGTGAGCAAGCGGATCAGCTCTCTCACTTTGTCACCGATGATCAATCCTTTGCGCGGAACGGTCAGATCCACCCAATATTTACGCTTCAACCGT
The DNA here is from genome assembly GCF_016938855.1 of Polycladomyces zharkentensis. Classification (NCBI taxonomy): domain Bacteria; kingdom Bacillati; phylum Bacillota; class Bacilli; order Caryophanales; family Thermoactinomycetaceae; genus Polycladomyces; species Polycladomyces zharkentensis. Next base: position 23,512 of record NZ_JAFHAP010000004.1, read on the forward strand.
GTTGCCAATCCTTCAATCATGTCCAACTTTAAGTTATTGGCATATAACGCTCCAACTAAACTCCCCATACTGCTTCCCGCAATCATATGAACGGGAATGCCCGCTTCCCGCAACACCTTGAGCACGCCAATATGGGCCCAACCCCTTGCCCCGCCTGAACCCAGTGCCAATCCGATTTTCGGTCCCCCCAAAACGTCCCACTCCTTTCAGGGTGTCCGATTGCCGGCTCAGTCTGACAGTTGGTCAATCACCCAAGAAAATGCCGTCGATGGACGGATTGACCGACCATTTCTGTACCAACACATTTCCTTACGCATTCTATGGGACAGACAAGCGGTCTAATTCTCCATATGATCGCGTAGACATGGTATCACCATCACCTCACGCCTGTTTGGAGGATTCCGATGTCTCGGACAAACCTTGTCCTGATCTCCCAATTGAAATCGCTGGCACTTGCTTTGGTCGCCTTATTTTTTGCCGTTTCACTGGTGTTTTACCCTGAACCCGTCTTCCAGGCTTCCTTGAAAGGATTAAAAATTTGGTGGGATGTGATTTTTCCCGCCCTGTTCCCCTTTTTTATCGCATCGGAAATCCTGATGGGACTCGGTGTCGTCCACTTTATGGGCATTCTGGTGGAGCCATTGATGCGCCCCCTGTTTCGCGTGCCTGGGGCGGGCGGCTTTGTCATGGCGATGGGGTTCGCCTCAGGTTATCCGATGGGGGCGAAACTGACGGCACGACTCCGGGAACAACACTTGTTGACCCGCGTGGAGGGGGAACGTCTGGTCGCCTTCACCTGTACCGCTGACCCGTTGTTTTTGTTCGGTGCCGTTGCCGTGGGCTTCTTTCATGATGCTTCCTTGGGTGTCATCATTGCCTCGGCACATTATGGCGCCGGTGTTCTGGTTGGATGGTTGATGCGCTTTTACAAAGGGGGCGGGGAGGTTACCACGCTATCGCACGAACATCATTCTTTCTTCTTGATCCGCGCATTTCAGGCCATGCATCATGCCCGGTTGCAAGACGGACGAACCTTGGGAAAATTGATGGGGGACGCGATTCAGTCCTCCATTCAGACCTTATTGATGATCGGTGGATTTATCATGATGTTTTCCGCCATCATCCAAGTGTTGACACTGCTTGGCGTGACACATGTCCTCGTACTGCTGATTGGGCCGCTGCTACAGGCAGCGGGCATGCCTGTGGAAATGGCCGGCCCTGTCGTCGCCGGCTTCTTTGAAGCGACACTGGGCGTGCAAGAGATCAGCAACACCTTGCCCACCGTTTCTCCGACTGACCAGTTGGCCGTTGCCGGCGCTGTGCTGGCATGGAGCGGACTGTCCGTTCATGCCCAAGTGGTCAGCATTTTGAGCAAAACAGACATTCGCTACACGCCATATTTGGTGGCCCGATTCATTCATGCCGGCTTGTCCGCGGCATTGACCTATCTGTTGGGGGTGCCGTTGAAAATGGCAGAGCCGGAGGTGACCATTCCCGCGTTTGCCGAACGCATCTCCGTCTCCGGTTGGCCCTCGTTCGGGGAACAAATATTGTGGTACGCCGAAAAAGCCCTGATCGTTTTCACCGTCTTGATCGGGTTGGGTTTGCTCGTGCAGATGATGCGCTCCCATTCTCCTGCCAAAAGGTGAAAAAAAGCCCGATGCAGCCACCGGGTTGATCACATGAATCCAAATTTGTTCCGAAGCGCGGCCTCAACAGGCGGCGGCACCAGATCACTGACGTCCGCCCCGTATTTGGCCACCTCTTTCACCATTTTGGAGCTGAGAAAAGAATATTGGTTGTTCGTCATCATAAAGAGGGTTTCCGCATCAGGATTCATTTTGCGATTGATGGAAGCCAATTGCAACTCGTACTCAAAATCGGTAATCGCCCGCAGTCCGCGGACGATGACATCCGCGTTTCGTTTGCGCACATAGTCGACCAACAGCCCGTCAAAGCTGTCCACTTCCACGTTTTTCATTCCGGCCACCACTTCACTGATGAGGGCTTTCCGCTCGTCCACGGTGAACAAGGGTTGTTTCTGTGCATTATGTAGTACCGCCACAATCAGGTGGTCCACCACTTTGGAACTGCGTTGGATGATATCCAGATGTCCGTAGGTCAACGGATCAAAACTTCCGGGATATACGGCGATCGTCACCGCCTCCACCTCCTAAGCGTCACTTTGTAGCTGGTATAACCGGATCGCAGTGTCCCCATACGCCATCTCGCGAGTCACGTGAAGTGCCCCTACCTCTTTCGGCAATGCTTGATTTGACGCCGATTCGACAACGACCACACCGTTATTTTCCAATATCGGTGCTGTCGCCAATTGCTTCAACACGGGTACATGCCAACCTTCCCGGTACGGCGGATCGACAAAAACGAAACGAAAGCGAATCCCGCGCCGAACCAATACTCGAATAGCGGCTCGCGCATCTCTCTGATAAATTTCCGATTGTTCCTCGAAACCGGCCAATTGGACATTGGCGCGGATCGTTTCCACACTCAAGCGATGACGGTCCACGAACACTGCGCGATCCACCCCGCGACTCAGGGCTTCCAAGCCCAAGGCACCGGTACCGGCAAAGAGATCCAACACCCAGCCGCCGTCAAAAAAAGGGCCGATGATGTGAAACAATGATTCCTTCACCCTGTCCGCGGTGGGCCTCACATGCTTGCCGGGAACCATTTTCAGTCGTAAACCGCGTGCAGTGCCGGCAATAATCCGCATGAATTGATACACCCTCTTTTTTTGGACATGCCTGGTCTGTCCGGTCTGCAAGGAACTGACTCCCACAAGTTCCCGCAACAGCCGTCTCCCTTATTCTCGATCCCTCTCCGAACCGAAGGGTGCAGGACGCACATCCCTTCCAATCATGGAAATTGCCCGCCAAGGGACTGGCGCTTTCCGGTTCTACACTGTCGGGCTCTGATTTTTGCTCACCCGGGAAACATCCTCCACCCTTATGGCATGACCGGAAACACTCTATCGTCACCTGGTCGGGAGACCACTTTCACTCTTTCTTCTTTTTATCGCCGGAAACTCCCGGTTTGTCAAATTCCCAGACATGCCTTTATCATCGTCATGAACATTTCTATCCTACCACAAAGAAAACATTGGTGAAAACGCGTTCAATCTGAAGGCAAAAAAATGGATAACCGAGGCGTATATTTTGCCTCGGATGTGTCAACGATAGGAATGGCGGCATCAACCGATGCCGTCAAACCGCGGAGAAGACTTACGTTTCCCCATAAGCTCTTCCTCCGGTTTCTCCTCTCCCATTTCAGTATCGGTGCAAACATGCACGGATACTATCGGCTCGCTGGGATTACCCGCGAGTCCTTTTTTGCGCAAAAAAATCCGCAGACTTCCAATGTCTGCGAATGCGACATATTGGTTACCGGTTGTTGCGGCGCCGTTTCCCGTATCGCCGTCCGCTGCTCTTGGCGGCATTCACTTTGGCGCGTTCCACCTCTTTTGTTTCATTCATCATCTGTGGAGACTCTCCCAAATCCTGCGTTTTCCGGGTACTGTGCCGCGGAGCCTCCCACTGATCCGTCGGCGGCCAATCCCCCAAATGGGGTGCTCGTCTCTGCGCACTCTCTCTTCTCTCCAATAAATGTCGCGGAGGAGGAATATCCTCATAGTCCCATTCCTGCAACAGCCATTCTCTGAAATTTTGAGACACTTCCGGCTCCCGCGGCGGCCCACTGTTCTGACTCTGCGGCAAATCCGGCCATTCCTGGACCCACGGTGGAACCGGGGGGAACTCTCTCTGGCGTGGAGATTCCGTTGGGTTCATTCTGTGTCGATGGGGCGATTCATGCCGCTGCGACGCACCGGGGGATTCGTGGTGGATGTGGTTCCTCCGAAGGTGTTCCCCCTGTTCATGAACCGGATCGTGTGGCAGGGGAAACATATCCGGCATGTCGGGCGGCATCGGCCAATGATTCTGTTGTTGCTCACGCAGCCGCGAAAGGCGTTCCTGACGGTCTTTCAACAGTTGGTCCACTTTTTCCTGTAACCAGCCCAAACTGCGAGATTGGGGCCGGCCAAGGGTCCGCAGTTTTTTCAAAGGGCGCCTTCCCCCTTTTGAGCATTTGAATGTGCTACCATGGATACACTGCTATCGTATGACGGATGCCCTCCGTCTGTCCGAGATATCGGCCCAATCAACCCACCCAATCTTGCGGGCGGGATGCCCAAAGAGTACGACGCCACTCTTCCATTCGACTGAAAGTGACTTGCTGCGCACGGCTGAAGCACCAGAGGCACTCCCTATGTGGGCTTTTCGCTTCATTTGGCGCGGCAATCCACATCCATCCACGACAGCTTCATCCAAGCCTGGAAAAGGGTCGGTTCTCATTGTGTCCGCATCTCGGTTCAGGAACGTACCATTTGTGCCTCCACGCTTCCAATGATCATGCGGAATCGGGGTCAGGACTTCGCTCGACCGGAAATGCGATCACGTCTGACGGGATGGACCAACCATGCTTCGGCCAAAAGTTACACCATGCGCTTGAGCATCATTCCTTGCGCGGGAGTCAGCACTTTTTCCAGGATCAAAAGATCGATCATGCGGTACGACAATTCTTTTTTTCTCGGAGACCGTTTTAACATTTCCACTTCTTCCGGGGTAAACCATGTTTCGTACAAATGAGTGGCATAATGGATCAGTTCCGCTGTACCTCCATATCGTTTGATCCGTTTTGCTTCTTCAACGGCTTGACGAATTCTTTCAGGGTGAATCGCCTTTCTTCCCAACGTCTGATTGATCGTTCTGGCCAAATCCATATAGAGCACTTTATCCGGATTCACAGCTTTCTCCTCCATTAACCGTCGGATCGACAGACAGTCACTCAGTCATCGCTCTGATACCAACAGCCTATGCGTTGTTGCCAAATCGGTTCACCCAACCTGCAAAAACCCCGGGCGGAAGGTAAAATCCCATTAAAAAAAACGCCGAATCGGCCGAAAAATATTTCTATGTATTTACATCATTGGTCTAATATGGTATATTGGGATTAGGCCAACACCCTTTTTTAACCAATTTCGAAGCTGATTTTAAAAAAATTCGAAATATATTTTTACCCCAAAGTAATCAGACTGAAACCTCTTTTTTATCCGTTTGTTTCCACCCCACCTACCGCTTTCCGGCTTCACCATCAGTATCCCATCTGCGCTCCTTTCTCCCATTGACCTCATTGACTTGACGGGAGTTGGCTGGCAAGTCCGCCGTCAGTAGCAGCTTCGTTTGGAAAGGAGGGCACGACGTGGAGAAATGGATCATACTCTTCTCTGCGGTCGTCAGGCTGATCGAGACATTGGCACAACTGTCCCAGCGGTATGGACGGCGTTACAAAAGAAAGGCGAGAAAAAAAGACCCATTCTTATGGTGAAACGGGTCCATTTTCCGGGGGAAAACCTAGAGGCACATAGCCTCTAGGTTTTTTCAGTCACAACATATTCTTATGTGCAAATCGGTAACGTAAAACTTGTCTAATCAAAATTGGCTTGTCCTTCTTCATCCAAACTTCGAAGGTAGCGGTGCAGGGGTGACCATTCTTCCCGCTGCCAAAAATCAGGGCTTGAGATCAGCCTGATGGCATCAGTACGGGCGGTTTCCAGGATCTTGGCATCCTCCACCACATCGGCCACCCGAAAATCAGGCAACCCACTCTGTTTCACGCCGAAAAAATCTCCCGGTCCTCTCAGTTCCAAATCGCGTTGGGCGATTTCAAATCCGTCCGTCGTCTCTGTCATGATCCGCATCCGTTCCACGCCCGTTTCCGTTTTGGGGTCCGCCACCAGAATACAAGTGGCCGAACCGCCACCGCGGCCCACCCGTCCTCGCAACTGATGGAGTTGGGCCAAGCCGAAACGGTCGGCATCATACACGACCATGACAGTGGCGTTGGGTACGTTGACTCCTACTTCCACAACGGTGGTGGACACCAACACCTGGATGTCATTGGCCGCAAAGCGCCTCATCACTTCCTCTTTCTCCGCCGGGGACATTTTCCCGTGCAACAGACCGACCCGCACGGGTGCCAGTGTTTGTGTCAATTCTTCAAACACGGACTGGGCGTTTTGCAGATCCAGTTTCTCGGATTCGTCAATCAGCGGGCAGATGACGTACGCTTGATGATGGTTGCGGCATTCCTTGGCGATGAATTGCACCACACGCGGCCATACATCCGATTTGACCCAATAAGTGTCAACGGGTTGACGACCGGCCGGCATCTCATCGATTACCGAGACGTCCATATCCCCGTAAACCGTGATCGCCAGTGTACGCGGAATGGGCGTCGCCGTCATGTGGAGAACGTCAGGTGATTCTCCTTTTTCCCGAAAACGGACCCGCTGCTTCACCCCGAACCGATGTTGCTCGTCCGTAATCACCAACCCCAAACGGCGAAACGTCACAGGTTCCTGGATCAATGCATGCGTTCCCACCACCACGTCGGCCAACCCCATCTGCAACTCACCCAGCACTTCCCGACGCTCTTTGGCGGTCAAACTTCCCGTCAACAAGGCCAAACGAACACCGTACGGTTCCAGGAGCTTTCGCAAGGACTGCATATGTTGCTCGGCCAATATCTCAGTCGGCACCATCAACGCGCCCTGACAACCGCTCAGATAATTGGCGTAGAGCGCAATCGCAGCAATGACCGTTTTGCCTGAACCCACATCCCCCTGCAACAGACGGTGCATCTGCTCCGGGGCACGCAAATCGTCCAAAATTTCGCGAACGACGCGCTGTTGGGCACCCGTCAGGGAAAACGGCAAACGCTCGATCAATTGTTTTACTTGAGTTGTATCAAATTCATGCGCAATCCCTTTTACCCGTTCACGCGTCTGCCTGCGCCAGTGAAGGAGTTTCAATTCATACAAAAACAGCTCCTCATATGCCATACGGCGTCGGGCACGGCTTCCTTCCTCCCTGCTCCGGGGAAAATGCAGCCGATACATGGCCTGCGCCCGGTCCATCAACCGGTATCGTTCGCGGAGTTCAGTCGGCAACACCTCTTCAATTTGTCGTCCAAACTGAAGAAATGCCTGATGGATCGTTTTGCGCAACCAGGCGACCTTGATTCCGCCCGAGATCGAATAGACCGGCAAAAGGCGACCGGCTTGCTTTTCCTGCTCGGCACCGCTGAAAAAAGTCCGGTCCGCAGTGATCTGCAAGCGATGCCGATCCCATTTTCCCGAGACCATCAGAGACTGCCCGATTTGGAGCTTGGATTTGAGATATGCCTGATTGAACCACACCACTTGAACCGCCAAGCCGTCCACATCCAGTTTGGCACTGATGCGGGACTTTTTGCCGCCATACCACCGGATGCTGGGCATGGTGAGCAACTTGCCCCGGACGGTGACACGCTCCTCGTGCTCCGCCGTGGTCAGGTCGACCAAGCGGTAATCATCGTACCGGTATGGAAAATAGGTCAACAGGTCCTCCACGGTTCGGATACCCAACTGCTCCAGCTCTTCCGCCCGTTTTTCTCCCACTCCCGTCACTGCCGTCACCGGTGTCTTTCTCAAATCCATCCGTTCACTGTGGCGTCCCCCCGAAAATCCGACGTTCCAACGCCCGTCCCGTCGGGGTCGCCGCCAACCCTCCCAATGCCGTTTCTTTCAAGGCTACCGGCATATCCCGGCCGATCTTGTACATCGCTTCCACCACTTCATCCGGCGGAATAACGCTTTCCACACCGGCCATCGCCATGTCTGCAGCCACCATGGCGATCGCTGCTCCCATCGCATTGCGTTTGACGCAGGGAGCTTCAACCAGCCCGGCAACAGGATCACACACCAAACCCAGCATATTTTTCAACGCAATCGCCACCGCTTGCGCCGACATCGAGGGGGTTCCGCCGGCCATTTCCACTACGGCGGCCGCAGCCATCGCCGTAGCGGAACCCACCTCGGCCTGACAACCTCCTGCCGCACCGGAAATGCATGCGTTGTTGGCGATGATGTATCCGATCGCTCCGCCCACAAACAGCGCCCGTACCATCGTCTCCCTGTCTGAGTTCAACCGGTTGGCCGCGGTAAACACACAACCGGGCAAAATCCCGCATGAACCGGCCGTCGGTGTGGCGACAATGGTCCCCATCGCGGCGTTTACTTCGGATACGGCCGTTGCACGTGAAACCGCATCCAAAACAGTCGGTCCGGACAGCAGAAGCTTCACTTTGTTTTTGTAGGCTTGAATCTTTATGGCATCGCCGCCCGTCAATCCGCTGTGGGAACGGATATCTTCCGTCAGACCGCGGTGAATGGCCTGCTCCATCACATCCAGATTTTGCTCCATCATGCGGAAAATGGACTCGCGGGATTCGCCCGTCGCTTCCATCTCCGCCCGTATCATCACTTCCGAGATCGGCATCTGTTCCGACTCGGCAATTTCCACCAATTCGGCTATCGTTCGAAACTTCATGGAGATCCGTCTCCTTTTCGATGACGTGTCGCAGATAAACGATAAAGATTCCTTTTTCCTACAGTTATGATAGCACATCAAACAGGAAAAAATCAGCCGCCGAACCCGGAATCACGGGATCGACGGCCTCTTGGACAAAGGTCACGGGCAAGTGACGGTGAACCGGATCCCCGCGGATCAGGACAACACGGTCACACCCGTGATCCCTTCTTGCGCCTCGATCTCTGCTTTCACCGCTTCACTCACCGGCTGATCCGTTTCGATCGTCATCAGAGCCAGTGAACCTTTTTCCTTGCGCGAAACCTGCATGTAACCAATGTTGATTTGATGGCGAGCCAAAATACCGGCCACGGTGGCGATGGCACCATACCGGTCACGGTGCAGGATGAGCAGCGTTGGTGCATTACCGGACAGATTGAGAGAAAAACCGTTCAGTTCGGTGATCTCCATCTTGCCACCGCCGATGGAGATCCCCACCACTTCCGTCGACCCTTTCTCGTCTTCCAGCAATATCCGCGCCGTGTTCGGGTGATCCGGCACTTCCTCCGATTCCCGAAAGATCACTTCGATCCCTTGTTCACGCGCGATTTTCAGGGAATCGACAATCCGTCTGTCAAATGTGTCAAAATCCAACACGCCGCCAACCACCGCGACGTCCGTGCCGTGTCCCCGATACGTTTTGGCGAATGAACCATAAAACGTAATCGTGACTTTTTTCGGTTTTCTGCCGAACAAAGCGCGGGCCGCCCGTCCGATCCGCGCCGCTCCGGCCGTATGGGAACTGGAGGGGCCGATCATGATTGGCCCGATAATATCAAACACCGTACGATACTTCATTCTCACTCACTCCTCCTGCGACCACCTGCTCGCCAAATTGCCGTATACTCCCAGCGCCCGTGAGAAAAGAAAATGATAATAAATGATGACAATCACCGGGCGCATTTATGCCGGCAAAACGACGACCGCAATCGTTCCCGGTCCGACATGGGTGCCGACCACCGGACCGACATCCGTGATAACCACATCTTCCACCGCAAATTCGGTGCGCAACCGCTCCGCCCATTTCTCGGCCTCTTCCCGCCTGTTGGCGTGGCATACTGCCGCTTTTTGCAATCCCTTATCCCCGGCTTTTTCCCTGACCAACTCCATGACACGTGCCTCCGCCCTGCTCTTGCCGCGCACTTTATCCACGGGACATACTTCGCCGTGTTCGTTGAAGGAGAGGATCGGCTTGATGTTCAACAACGATCCGACGAGGGCGGACGCTTTTCCGATCCGGCCACCTTTTTGCAGATATTCCAGCGTGTCCACCATGAAGTAGACACCCATGTCGTCGATCATCCGGTTGACCAGAGAGACACATTCGTCGAGCGATTTGCCTTCTTTGGCCGCACGTGCCGCTTCCACCACGATCATACCGATGGGGTAGGACGCTTTTTTCGAATCAATGACGGTAATTTTGAACTCATCCTCCACCATCGATTTCGCCAGCAGCGCCGATTGAAACGTACCGCTTAAAGCGGAAGACAAATGGATGGACAAGAGATCCACGCCTCCGTCCTTGGCGGTCGCACGGTACGTTTCCACAAAGTCAATCGGGGACGGTTGCGAAGTGCTCGCCAACTCATCCGCTTCCTGCAACTTTTGGTAAAATTCTTCGGGTTGGATGTCCACTCTGTCCAAATACGTTTGTCCCTGCAAATGCACTTTTAACGGGACAACGGAAATATCCAGTTCCTGTATCAATTCAGCGGGAATGTCCGCCGTGCTGTCGGTGATGACTTTTACTTTGCGCAATGCATAAGCACCTCCCCGGTTATTCTACGGAAAACAGAAAGAAATACAAAGGTTGACCGCCATAATGCACTTCGTATTCCACATCGGGGTAGTTCCGCTTCAGAAAATCGGATAGCTCCTTAACCTGTGCGTCGGTGACGTCTTTCCCATATAAAATGGTGACGACATCGGCCGGCTCGGACAACATTTTCTGGAGCAGGTCACGGGAAGTGGCCAGCAGGCTGCGACCCACCGTTTCAATTTTTCCTTCACAAATCCCCAGAAAATCCCCTTCTTTGATTTCCAGATCCTGCACGTTGGAATCGCGCACCGCATAGGTGACTTCGCCCGAACGCACCCGGGTGAGGCTTTCCGTCATTCGCCGCCGGTTCTCCTCCAAGTCAGCTTCCGGTTGGAAAGCGAGCAGTGCCGCCAACCCTTGCGGAACCGTCTTGGTCGGCAAAACCGTCACCGGCGTATCAACGATGTGTTCCACCTGTTCCGCCGTGAGGATGATGTTCTTGTTGTTGGGCAGGATGATGACATGCTCAACGTTTAACCGCTCAACCGCCCGGGCGATGTCCTCCGTGCTGGGGTTCATCGTCTGCCCGCCTTCGATAATCACATCCACGCCCAAACTGCGGAAGATTTCCGCAATGCCGTCACCTGCCGCGACCGCCACCAGTCCGTAAGGTTTGGACTCCTCTGCATCCTCGGCCCCCGCCGCCTTTTCCACCGGCAGTTCAGTCGGGGAAGCGGATACTTTCTTCTCCACGATGCTGGCGTGTTGCTCCCGCATGTTTTCAATTTTGATGCGCGTGAGTCCGCCGTATTGCATGGCGAAGTTGAGCGCATCTCCGGGACGCTCGGCATGAATGTGCACTTTGACCAGATCGTCGTCAGACACTACCAAAAGCGAGTCGCCGAACTGCGCCATCTCCCGGCGAAATGCCGTTTCGTCAAATGATGCATCCTTTTCCAACATGATCATGAATTCAGTACAATACCCATGCTCAATTTCGGATGCGTCGATTTGGGCCTGTGCACTTTGATGTGCCAGCGCTCCCAAGGATTCAGTCGGCTCTACGATGATCGCTTCCGATTCCGTTTCTTGCCACTTCACCGTTCCTTTCAATGCGGACAAAAAACCTTCATAAATGAAGACCAATCCTTGTCCGCCCGCATCCACCACACCGGTTTGTGCCAACACGGGCAATAATTTGGGGGTGCGGGACAGGGAGAGACGCGCTTCTTTCAACACGGTCTCCATCACCGCCACCACATCGTTGGTCTGGGCCATGCGCACCAGCCCTTTTTCCGCCGCTTCCCGTGCAACGGTGAGAATGGTGCCTTCAACCGGTTTGATCACAGCTTTGTAGGCCGTTTCCACCCCTTTATGAAAAGCCTGGGCCAAATCCCTCGCTGTCAGTGTCACCTTGTTTTCCACGGACTTGGCAAATCCGCGGAACAACTGGGATAAAATGACGCCGGAGTTTCCGCGCGCGCCCATCAGCAAACCTTTTGACAGGGCTTCCGCCAGTTGCCCCACATGTTCACTCTTTTTCCGTTTCACCTCCTTGGCGCCGGAAGAGAACGATAGATTCATGTTGGTCCCCGTGTCTCCGTCCGGTACGGGAAAGACGTTGAGCGCATTCACTTGTTCCACGTGTTTGTTCAGCTGTTGCGCTCCCGCCCAAATCATGAGTGAGAAAAGTGTCGCGTCAATCTGTTGATGTGTCAACAGTGCTCCTCCTTACAGAAAATGCTGACTAACCCCCGCAGTTTCAATCGCAGGATGAAAGGCGGCGTTACTCGGAACCTCCTTTTTTGGGAATGGCAAGAGTAACCAATCGTTTGGTCAATCGACGCTTGAGCGGTGCTCAATCCACTGCCAGTGGTTCTTGTTCTGTCGAATCATTGGTATGAGGTTCCAGTACGAACCCATCCCTCTCATCAGATAAAACCAGGGGTGAAAGAAGGATCTGGCGTACTTTTAGGTACGCAGCCTATGTAGGTACGTAACCGGGTTGCAGAACTTCAAGGGACGGGCTGATGACCACCTCTGAACTTGGCATTGTTCAAAAAGGAAACGGTCTCAAAACCAGCGACCCGAGAATCCTGCGGTATCTCATGTGCTCTTGGGGTGCATGAGCCGGGGAGGGTGTCAATCTTCGTTGACCAACCTTACCCCTTGAACAAAGATGTTGACTCGGTTGACCTCGATACCCACCAATTGTTTCAGTGTGTACTTCACTTTGGATTGAACATTGTGGGCGACTTCGGAGATTTTCGTTCCGTAGCCGACGATGATGTACATGTCGACCACCACTTCTCCCCGCTCAATCCGGACCTCGATCCCTTTGCTCAGATTTTCCCGTTTGAGCAACTCTGTGATACCGTCTTTCAATTGGCTGCGCGAAGCCATGCCGACCAGGCCGTAACAATCCATGGCCGCCGCACCGGCAATGGTGGCAAGGACTTCGTTGGCTACTTCGATGTGCCCGAGATCATTGGCCAATTCGAGACTCATCGTCATTCCCCCTTGGGAGAGGTCACTCTTTTGCACATTCAGCACAATTGTACAACAATCATTTGGGAATTAAAAGTTACCAACCGATCTTCGTCTGTCGCCCCGTTCCTTGCAAGGGTGCCGGGGTTGTGCTAAAATGTTCACGTGTTTTGCTATCTATGAGAGGAAACTGGGAGGTGTTCAGAGTGGCCCGTCGTTGCTTCATCACCGGCAAAGAAGGACGCACCGGAAACAAAGTCAGCCACTCCAACCGCAAGTCCAAGCGCAAATGGGGCGTCAACGTCCAAAAGGTGCGCATCTTGGTGGACGGCAAGCCGAAACGCGTCTATGTAAGTACCAAAGCCCTTAAATCGGGAAAAGTAACCCGCGTCTGACCGGACTGCGGGTTTTTTTGAGACCATCAAAAAAAGCACCGTTTGCGGTGCTTTTTTCGTGGACACGCCGTCATCGTCCCTGGTCTCCCCGGGACGTGAGCGGAACGCGCATTGATGGATCATGATGATGAAGCTCATTTTTCCTTCTGAAACATGCTCAAGAGGGCTCTGACCATCCCACCGAGAAATTTCGGGAGCTTGATGGTGTAAAACTTCACCCCTACCCCTCCTTACCGCTGTTAGTACGCACGTAAAATTCCGTGTTCGCTGACGTCATTTATTTATATGCGGCGGAGGGAAAAGTGTGCCCAGAAACAACCTCGGATACCAAGCAAGAAAACAGATTGCCCATACACTTCAGTGCGTTCTCCGGCAATCCAACAGGAGGCAATGTTTTCCGCGAGCGACAAGCCCAAGCCCGACCAAACACGCTAAACGGCGGAGCCGTCTTGGCTCTCCGCCACCAGCAACACGCCGGAGCGGATGACGATGACTGCCCGATCCGCTTGCCATTCATTGCTGATGCCCCAGGTGTCACCCCGTTTTAGCGTCGCCTCTTTCAATGGATAACGAAACCCGGACAGCGTTACCCCGGTCACTTCCTTCGACACCGGCAACAGTGAACAGAAAGCGTAACGATCTCGCGGAAGAATGAGCGATCCGGCCCCCTTCAGCAGACGTAACCGATTCCATCGGTTCTGAATGATCCCGACACTGCCCCGGTCGGCGATGCGCTCCAGCAAACTCACATTGGCCCATGTATGGTCAAAGCGCGTCCCGCCCAGCGCTCCCAACACCAGAATCTCTTGCGGGTCGTGCAACAACGCTTGTTCCACCGCGTACTGCGTATCAGTCATATCCTTCTCCGCCGGCAATCGGCGCGTGGGAACGCCGGATTCACACAAACGATGAAGAAAATCCTCTCCCGCCGTGTCGAAGTCACCGACAGCCAAATCGATACGTACACCTGCCTCCCACAGGCGAACAGCACCGCCGTCTACGCCAATCACCACGTCATCCGAACGAATGGCCGAAAAATCCCCGGTGTCGGTCGACCCGCCCGTCACAATCACGACACGCCCTGTTACGTGCAATTTCCCACTCACCGTTGTTTCATCACCAACTGCGGTGCCTGCGTGATCAGAATCGTCATGAGCACTGCGGCGATGATCACATCAGGCAAGATGTAGGAAATGTTGTAAAGGAACGAATACAAAGCCACATTCATCCCTTTGGGTGCATACTGCCCGAACCAGACCACACCCGAGATGAAATGGGACAGCAAGCGCAAACCGCCAGCGAGGATCAGACCCAGAATGGCCCGCATCACCTGCTTGCCACGGGGCATGTCGCGATTCAGCGCGAACACGCCGGACAGGCCCAGCGCCGCAAAAGCCAGCGGATAATCCAACACCACCTGTACGGGATGCACCACGAACGGCTCCACCATCCAATTGATCAAACCGACCAACAAACCGCAAACCGCGCCAGCCGCCCATCCACGGCGAAAGGCCACCAAAGCGATCGGCAGCATCACCAGGCTGATGGAACCCCCTTGCGGCCACAGCCCCTGGATTTTGACAAACGTGGACAACAATACGCCGATCGCAGCCATGATGGCGATTTCGGTCAAAGTCAGCAAACGCCGTTGACCGGTCAATGTTCATCCCTCCTTTTCTCCTTCATTTGATCTATCGCGATCTTTGCATGAATCCAGGCCATGCTTTCACAGCCGAAAGTTCATCTCTATTATTATTGTCAACGCGGATACGGTTGACAAGACGGTCAAGGCCGTTTCCCACTGTTTGCCAGGGAAACGGCCCCAATGTGACTTACCCCCTCACGGCTCCGGAGGCACCTTCGGTCGCCGTGGGTATCTCGCTTCATTCGGCTTGACAACCCGCATCCTTCCACGATACCTTCGTCCAAGCCCGGGTGATTTTCGTCTCATCAGTTTTCGTCCGCATGGTCACTTTCAGTGTTTTCGCACTTGTCACCTCGATTGTACCCAACTTCCGTCGGACTTGCGAGAGGAACAAGCCCTCCCGCGTCCGACGCTCGCTTTCATTCCAACCCTGAAGAGCCGGGTTTTCCCGCTCGCTCTTTATCAACCCGGTTTATCATGTTTCACCGGAACCGATGAATCCAATCGTCTCACGTCAGCGCGCTGCCCGCCGCTTCCCTCAACCGGCGAATCGCTTCGCCTCGATCCTCGGCCCCGAACACTGCCGAGCCGGCGACCAACACGTCGGCTCCTTGCGCCACAACATCGGCCGCGGTATGCGGATTGATCCCTCCGTCCACTTCCAATGCGACATCCATTCGTCCCACGCGTTTCAGCATGTCGCGAACCTGTCCGATTTTCGGCAGTACAGACGGGATGAACTTCTGACCGCCGAAGCCGGGATTGACCGTCATCAGCAAAATCAGGTCCACATCAGGCAAAATGGGTTCCAATACCCCTGCGGGGGTAGCCGGATTGAGGACCACGCCCGCTTTGACACCGTGTTCTTTGATCAGATGAACGGTCCGGTGAAGATGCGAACACGCCTCCACATGTACGCTGATCCAGTCGGCGCCGCTGTTCGCAAAAGCAGGGATGTACCGGTCCGGTTCCTCGATCATCAAGTGTACATCCAAAGGCAGATGCGTATGAGGCCGGATCGCTTCCACCACAAGCGGACCGATTGTCAAGTTGGGAACAAAATGGCCGTCCATCACATCCACGTGAATCCAGTCCGCTCCCGCCGCTTCCACTTCCTTGATCTCCTCTTTCAATCGGGAGAAATCGGCTGAGAGAATGGAGGGCGCAATCTTGATCATGCTCAATACCTCCGTAACGATTCGACTTCCTGCAAAAACTGAAGGTAATGCTCATAACGGCCGGCGTCAACTTCCCCTTTCTCCACCGCCGCCCGAACGGCGCAGTCCGGCTCATTGCGGTGAAGGCATCCGCGGAATCGGCATTCGGGGGAGCGCAGACGGAATTCGGGAAAGCAATCGCTCAACTCTGAAGCTTCCATACCCTGAAATGTCAACTGACTGAATCCCGGTGTATCCGCCACTTGCCCCCCATCAGGAAGGTCCAGTATCTCCACCGTTCGGGTCGTGTGTCGTCCCCGGCCGATTTTGCTGCTGACAGTTCCGGTCGCCAGTTGAAACCCGGGGTGAATGGCGTTGAGCAACGAAGATTTGCCCACTCCGGACTGGCCGGCAAATACCGACAATGCCCCTTTCAGATATTGCCTGACGGTATCGATTCCTTCACCCTTCACCACACTGGTGGCCACCACCGGATAACCGACCGATTCGTAAACCGAGCGAATCCGTTCGATTTCTTCCTCTTCCGTCACCAAATCCGTTTTGGTCAGACAAAGCACCACGTCCAGCCCGGCCTTTTCACAATGCACCAACACACGGTCCACCACCATGGGTTGAAACGCAGGCTCCCGCAAAGCGCACACGACGATCGCCTGCTCCACATTGGCAATCGGAGGGCGAATCAGTTGGGTCTTGCGCGGTTTTACTTCCGTGATGAAGCCTTGACCATCGCCCGTCCAATCAAAGCGAACGAGATCACCCACCAACGGTGTGACGTTTTTCTTTTTGAATACGCCGCGTGCGCGGCATTGCACCTGTTCCCCTTCCGGCGTCCGCACATAGTAAAAACCGCTGACAGCCCGAACGATTTGCCCTTCCGGCATAACATTCCTCCTTGTCGTATGTATTCACTTCACAAAAGGCGGGACGCGTCATCCCGCCGCAGACCAACGACGGGAAACGGTCCCTGTGCCGTTTCGTATCTCCCTCTGTTCATCTTCCCTATGTGAGAAATCTAACAAACCTGTGTAAACGGAACTTACGGTTTTCCTCCCTGGGATGGCGGTGTATCGACGTTTTTGTTTACATCTACCCAGGCATATATGGTTGAGCCGGGTTTCACCCATGAACCGGGTGATGGATATTGTTCATATACCTTTCCGTAAACACCACCAGGAAAATCCCACCACCGGAATTGAATATCAAATCCCGGAGTATTTTCCACTCTGCTTTGAAATTTATCCCTCAAATCGGGCACCTGTACCATACCTTCATTGGAAGCCACATATAAAGTAACCGACGAGCCGGGCTTGACGGAAGTCCCGCTCGCCGGCTCCTGGTTGAAAACGACACCCGGTTCGACGCCTTCTTTGCTCTCTTTCTTGATCTCAGGTTTCAAACCGTGATTTCTTAACCACGCCACCGCTTCTTTACGGGGTTTGTCGGTCAAATCCACCAACGTCACCTGAGCGGTCGTTTGGTTTTTGTTCTTCATCGCTTCTTCGTCTTCACCCGCACTGGAGAAGAGGCTCCACAGGCTGGTGAATCCGAAAATGGTCAAGGCGATGATCACGACCATGGTAAACAGTCCGAAAAGAAGTTTTTGCCACCACGGCATGTTGGCCTGCATATTCTCCAGCCAGATGACGGTACGCTGCAAAACGGTCTTGTTTTGGTCGGCCGGAATGTTGCGCAGGCGTTCCAAGTTGGCCATGGTGTCCTGACCCACCTGGGTGGATTGGCGCGGTTCCTCTGCTTTCGCCGCCGCTTCCGCCCGGGACAACGTGGCGATGGGTTTGGTATTTTCGTCTTCCTTTGTTTCCGCACGCCAACGCGGTGTTTCCAATCGGTCCGAATGAAACGCAAATTTGAGTTCCTGCATCATAGCTTTGGCGGACGGGAAACGGTTTTGCGGATCTTTTTCCAGCGCCCGCATGATGATGTCGATCAGTTGATCCGGAATGTCCGGATTCCACTGCCGCGGGTCCGGTACGGGTTCCTGCAGATGTTTGAGCGCGATGCCGATCGCCGAATCACCGTCAAACGGCAATACGCCGGTCACCATCTCGTACAATACCACACCCAGGGAGTACAGATCGGATTTTTCACCGATCACGCCCCCGCGCGCTTGCTCGGGGGAGAAATAATGCACCGACCCCATCACTGATCCGGTTTGCGTGATGGTGGACGAGGTGGCCGCACGGGCGATGCCGAAATCGGTCACCTTGGCCCGTCCGTTGGACCCCAGCAAAATGTTGTGCGGTTTGATATCCCGGTGAACAATCTGGTTTTCATGGGCGTGCGCCAATGCGTCGCAGATCTGGATCGCGATGGCCGCCGCTTCTTCCGGAGGCAAGGGACCGTTCTCCAAAATGAACTCCTTCAACGTCGGCCCTTCCACATACTCCATCACGATATAGTGGGTGTGTCCATCCTTACCCACGTCATACACATTCACGACGTTGGGATGCGACAAACTGGCTGCCGCCTGCGCTTCCCTGCTGAAACGGCGGATGAATTCCGCGTCGTTGCTGAGCGACTCGTTCAGCACTTTAATGGCGACATACCGGTTCAACAAAAGGTCCTTTGCTTTATATACCACGGCCATTCCGCCACCGCCGACGCGACTGATGACGTGATAACGCCCACCCAGCTTTTTCCCTTCCATATTCATGTCACCCCGCTCCTCCTCCGACCTATCCCGAATATGTTTTTCTCGCCCGGGTATTTTTCAGCAAGATCAAGGAAATGTTATCCGTTCCCCCCGCTTCATTGGCCAATTGCACCAGCCGATCGGCCTGTTGGTCCAACGTCATCCGGGAGGTCAACACCAACCCGATCTGGCGGACATCTACCATGCCGGTCAGACCATCTGTACACATCAGCAAGGTGTCTCCCGGGTTCCACGGTGTCTCAATGATGTCCGCTTCCACTTCTTCATTGGTGCCCAACGATCGAATAATTACATTGCGCTGGGGATGATTCCGCGCTTCTTCCTCCGTGATTTGGCCGTGTTTTTTCAAGATGTTCACCAGCGAATGATCTTCCGTCAATTGATACAGGCCACCCCGATGGAGCAGATAGGCACGGCTGTCGCCAATGTGGGCGAGCACAATTTCACGTTTGGCGATGACGGCGGCAATGAGTGTAGTGCCCATCCCTTTGTATTTTTGCACTTCGTTCGCCAATTGGAAGACGCTTTGGTTGGCTTTTTGGACGGCTTCCAGCAGACGCTGACGACGCTCCTCCACATCTGCCCTAGAAGAGAGTGTATCCAATTCCCGACGGATGATCTCGACGGCATGCCTGCTGGCTACGTCTCCGGCTTGATGACCGCCCATCCCGTCAGCAACCACTGCAACCAGAGCCCCTTTTTTTGTGCGAAACAGACCGATGCTGTCTTCGTTGTGCTTGCGCACCCGGCCTGTATCGGTCCGCCATGCCATCTTCATCCCCGGTAACCCCTTTCCTCATCTACATGGAAAAACGCTCCCATTCATTCTGATGGAAACGAGGATTCCCCCGAAAGGATTCCTAGGCTCCCGCTTCCATTTCTTTTTTCTCTTGATCAACCTGTTGTGTTCTCCAGTTTTTCCAGATGCTTGGCCCTTAGTTGCCCACAGGCAGCTGCAATATCGCTGCCGTGTTCCCGGCGGATCGTCGCCGAAATGCCGTGGGATTCCAAAATGCGCTGAAAAGCGAACACCTGCTTGCGCGGCGTCCGAACATAGTTCCGTTCCGGGACATAATTGACCGGAATCAGGTTGACCAAACAATCGAATCCCTGAAGTAATCCGGCCAGCTCGTGCGCATGCTCGTCCCGGTCGTTCACACCCCCGATGAGGGCATACTCAAACGTGATCCGCCGCCCGGTTTTCCGCAGGTAATACCGACAGGCCTCCATCAGATCCGGCAACGGAAAACGACGGTTGATCGGCATCAACTTGGATCGCAATTCCGTGTTCGGGGCGTGAAGCGAAACGGCCAGCCGCACTTGCAAGCCTTCGTCGGCAAACCGGTAGATCTCCGGAATCACGCCGC
Organism: Polycladomyces zharkentensis; assembly: GCF_016938855.1. NCBI lineage: Bacteria > Bacillati > Bacillota > Bacilli > Caryophanales > Thermoactinomycetaceae > Polycladomyces > Polycladomyces zharkentensis. Next base: position 43,500 of record NZ_JAFHAP010000004.1, read on the forward strand.
TGGTGGAAACCGTGATGTGCCGTTGCCCGATGTTCAACCCTTTGGCATCGTTGATCACACGGACAAATTGCAGCGTCGCCTCATAGTTTTCAAACGGTTCCCCCGACCCCATGACGACAACGGAACGCACCCGTTCCGCTTCCTGGTCGAGGTATTGTTGGGCCGCGACCACTTGTGCGACGATTTCCCCCGCTTGCAGGTTTCGCTTCAATCCTCCCAATGTTGATGCACAAAACGTGCAGCCGATCCGACACCCGACCTGGGTGGTGACGCAAACGCTGATCCCGTAATCATGGCGCATGATGACGGTTTCGATCGCATGCTGGTCCGGGAGCGCGAACAAAAATTTGACCGTCCCGTCCCGGGAGACCTGCGTCGTGATCGCATTCAACGGTTGGATCACAAAGGACTCGGCCAGACGCGAACGTAAAACTTTGGGTAAATTGGTCATTTCATCAAAGGAAGTGGCTCTTTTTTGATATAACCATTCCATTACCTGAGTTCCGCGCCATTCGGGCAAATCATGTTTGCGCATCCATGCCTTCCAGTCTTCGTGCGTCAGATCGTATGCAAAAGCGTTCATGTTCATTCCCACCATTTTTGGATTCCACGAAAAAAATCATTCAAAACAATCCTCATTATATCAAGCTTTCGCGAAGGTGAAAAGTCGGAAGACGCACTTCCTGCTTTCCATCATGTTTGCATCTGCTCCCGCCGGCTCCCCAACCGGCGTAACCAGGCGATCAGCAACAGCAGAATGGGAATCGCAAAAGACAATATCAGTCCATAGCTACCTATAATATCGGAAAATCGGAACACATCGAAGACATTGTTCGGCCACATACCCAGCAGATACGCTATAGGTACAACAGCAAACGAGATCCATGGGCGGAATCTTTCCCGACAGTTGGCATACCTCATCATTATGTCCACCACAGCTCCGTACAAATTTTTGACTGTCGTGAAGACGGCCACCACCCACACAGCCAGCACTGCCGATTCGATCCGTTCAAAAATATCCCCAGGAAATTCCGTGAGTTTGAAAACCTCAAGTGTAGGCCACATTATCCGAATGGCTTCAAATGAACCCAATGTGGCCAACGTCACCAATACGGTAACAGCGTATCCTAATGTAACCACAGATATGGATATCATGTGGGGGCGGAGCGATTTTTTGGGCTGCTGGTAATATCCCATGAAAATCAAAGCGACGATATATCCCTGAAACGAATAGGAAGAAGCCAGTACTCCCTGAACCAATTCCCTCCCACTGAAAGAAAACAACGGCATGAGGTTCTCAATACTTCCCTCTTGTATTCCAGCGAAGATAAGGAGGAGACCGGGCATATACAAGATAAGAAGGAGAAGCTCACTCAAACGGGCAATAACCCCTAAGTGATTGCTTGCGACCACGGCCGCTGTGAACAATAATGTAATCATCGTGACTTCAATGGGAGTGTTGATCAGCACTGCGGTTTTCACCACTTCGGCGAAATATCGCGTCACAATGGAAATGGATAACAGTAAAAACAGACCGAGTGGCAGGACGAACAGGAAGGAAATCATTTTGGACAGCCCAGGGCGATTTTTGAAGCCTACCACCTGCGAGATGTACTGCACCAATGTCTGTCCGGGAAACATCCGTCCCAATACCGTAATGAGATAGATGGGCACGGCATTGAGAACACCCGCCACCAAAACTGCCCACACGCCTCCCGTCTTCAGCGGAATGGCCACACTGCGAGGCAAGGTGAGTACTCCCACACCCACCATGGTGGCGGTCAATATTGCCCGCGCTTGATGCGGGTTAATCGAACGAATTTCTTCCTTGTTGCGATTTCCTGCCATAGTCGATTCCCCATTTTCCGTCACTTTTTATCCAGCCCGATGCGTCGGATCTGCACTTGATACTTCAGGTCGATGTGAGCGTTTGGGTATTGTTTTTTCCAATGGAGTGATTTCCAAATGGTCGGATGAAAGGCGTATATTTTATTGCCAAGACCTATCACATCCGTTTTCAAATCCTTTTGTATTTTTCGCAGCACACTGTTTCCCATGCGTTCATACCATCCACCCAATGATTTTTCCATCTTCTCAATCGTGCCGTTTTGGCTGAGATCGATCGGACACGTTTTTTCCGTAATCTTCCCATCGACACGCATGCGAACTTGGATGCGCACGTTGTTGTTCGTTTTGTTGATTTGATATTTGGTTTTCACCCTGTCCGGCTGAAACACGATTTCCCCTTTTCGATCAGGACAAGAAACACTGACCGGATCACCTGATTTGGATTCTCTGGCTTGCAATAAAATCGCGCTTTCTTGCGTATTGAGTGTGCCTACCATTTTGTCCTTTTTGAACAAAGCCAACCCCAGCCATCGCACCGTGTCCTTCTCGGCTTGGATATAGTTGAGATAGGGATCCACCGCAGGGTCGTATAAAGCCTTGTACAGCCTACCCAGTGTCATGTCGGCCATGCTGCCGTCTCTGACCCCGCTGTCCACCATGTCCATGATAAAAACGGTGGGAATTTGTTCCAACCTGGTTTTCACCTGCAACACGGATTGGGCCTCGCCTTTTACGACCAGAGGCCAGAGCCGTCTGCGGATGGCCGGATGCCGCCGAAAACCGTCGATCAACGGCCAAATCCCTTTTTTTGCCACCTTTTCTCCGATCAAGACAAGTCGAGTGTGCCCGAGAAATATTTCCTGGTTGGTTTGATTTTGAATGTCATTCATCGCTTCCATGAGCGTTTCCCCTCTTCCAATCAGCATCTCTACGGCTTCCTCTCCACCGCCTCCTCCTCCGCCGCCACCGGCACCGAAAATCTTGATTGGATTGGGTACCTGAACGGAGATTTTGTATCCCGTCGGGTCCTCGTCGATCGCCAACGCGACGATCGATGTCCGTTCCTCGATTTCTCGCTGGTCCCAACACCCTGTCAGCATTGTCACCAACAATATCCATGCCATCATGCCTCGAAACAGTGGAAGGCAACCGAAGTACTTGGTCGATTTCCACGGGTTATGAGGATGCCACATCCCCGGTCCCCCCTTTGATCTTGCGAATGACGGCAATAAGTAACAAAAGAGCGGAACCAAAAACGGCGTATGAAACCAATCCGATTCCGATCCAATCCCGCACGAGAAACGCGGTCTTCAAATCAGGTGGCCAGACTGCGATCACATACAAGAGGGGGACGCATCCCAAGGCGATCCATTTGCGATACCGATCCGGCCATCGAAACGCCACCATGATCGTATTGATAACCGTATTGAAACCGATGATCAAGGTGGTGAACACAGCAATCATCCAAACGGTGAGGATTGCTGATTCCAACCGTTCCAGTATATTGCCGGGAATACTGAGTATCTTGACCAATTCGTACGTGGGCCAGATCATACGCACCAGTTCAAACTGGCCGAATGCGGCGAGCGAAGCCATGAAAGTGGTCCAATACAATACCGTCACAACGGCAATACCTGTCATATGTCCGATCATCGCTTTTTGGGGCCGTTGGTAATCGGGCATATAGTTGAGCACAAACTCAAATCCGGCAAAAGAGAAAAAGCTGGTCAACAAACCACGCAGTATTTGTTTCGGTTCGACTTGAAACAACGGAAACAGGTTTTCCAATTCACCCCGCTGCAACCAGGTAAAGAGATTCAACACAAACGGAATGAACAAAAAGGGTAACAAAAACTCGTTGAACCGTGCGATTACTTCCGTTCGTTGGGCCGAAACGACAGCTCCCACCGCGATCAGAGTAAAAATGATGAATTGAATAGGTGTTCGTTGCAAAGTCACGGTGACCAGACCTTCGCCAAACAGGCGGCTGACCAAGGCGGATGTCACCAACCAGAGAAGCACGCCGATGATGATCAACGGAGCCGCCATGATTTTGCCCAACCAAGGAGACCGCTTGCTACCGAGAATGCGGGGAATGTATTGGACAAAGTGCAGACCGGGAAACCGTTGTCCCAGTTTTGTAACCAAAAAAGTCCCGAAAGCGACCAACAGTCCGGCCAACGGGAAGATCCACACCCCGTCCGGTCCCGCATCCTTGGCGACCCCCTGCGGCATGGACAGCACCCCGATCCCGACCATGGCAGAGACAATCAAGGCGAAGGCTTGATAGGTGGAAACCGTCTTTTGCGTCATTTGCTTGGATGAAGCGTTCACGTCTTGCTCCCCCCTTCCTCTTGTCGCTGCGTATCGCCGGGCTTCATCAGTTTGGGCCGATGCTTCATCAATTGCCACGGCACCCGGATCAATGTGTCTTTCAAATCAGTCCAATTGATCGGGGAAAACGGTGCCAAATAGGGCACACCGAACGACTTCAATTTCACCAGGTGCAACAACATCAGCATCAACGCCAACATGATGCCGTACAGTCCGAGAAGGGCCGCCACAATCATCAGCGGAAAGCGGATCAGACGGAGCGAGATGGCCGCATTGTAATAGGGGTTTGCGTACGAGCTGATCGTCGTCAAACCGACGATGATCACCATCGCCGGACTGACGAGCCCGGCTGACACCGCCGCATCCCCGATGACCAACGCCCCCACGATCCCGATCGTCGGACCGATGGGACCCGGCAGACGGATACTCGCCTCCCGCAACACCTCCACACTGGTTTCCATGATCAACGCTTCGACGATGGAAGGGAACGGCACCGTCGCCCTCCCCGCGGCCATTGCGATCGCCAATTTGGACGGGATCATCTCCGGGTGAAAAGAAACGAACGCAATGTAGAGCGCCGGTAACAACAGTGCGATAAGCAAACTCAGCAAACGGATCATCCGCAAAAATGACGTAATCAGGTATCGCTCATAATAATCTTCGGGACTGTAATAGAACTGGGTAAACACCGCCGGCGCGATCAACGTGTTCGGTGTTCCGTCAACCAAAATGGCCACTTTTCCTTCCAGCAAATGACCCACGACCACATCGGGACGCTCGGTGTTTTGCAACTGGGGAAACGGTGTCCAGATTTGGTCCTGGATCAACTCCTCGATATATCCTGATTCCAACACACCGTCAATTTGAATGTTTTGTATCCGTTTCTCCACTTCTTGTACAACCTTGGGATCAGCCACACCCTCAATATAGAAAATGGAGACGTTGGTTTTCGTCCGTTTGCCGACCATATAGTTTTTCAGCCGCAAGTCGGGATCTTTCAACCGCCGGCGAATCATGGAGGTGTTGATGCGGATCGTTTCCGTCAACCCTTCACGCGGACCGCGGATCACCGCTTCCGCACGTGGTTCGTCGACCCCGCGCTTTTCCCAACCTCGCGTACCGATAATCAAACCGGTATCATACCCGTCCACAAACAAAATGGTGTCCCCGGACAACAATCCGTTGACGATTTCCTGCATTTTGGTTGATTGCTTCATCTCACCGGTCTGCACCAAGCTCTCATTGACCATTTGCCACAAGTCCGTCTTGACTTTCAAACGTTCCCCTTCCACCATCAACGGATGAAGAATGAACTGATCGACAATCGCCATATTAACAAGACCGTCGATGTACAAAACGGCCGCTTTCCGGTCAGGTGTGTATTGAATGGTGAAAATGCGTGAGATCACATCCGCACTGTCCCCCAACAATTTGACCATATATTGGGCGTTCTTCTCTGCATCCGCTGTCACGGCGGTATCGTTCACCCGATCCTTTACCTTTTTCTCCGCTCGCTTCTCCAGTTTTTCCGCTTTTTTGATCGTCCGTTTGCGTGTCCATTTGTTCCCCTGTTTTTCCATGATCATCACCACTCTTTAACATCCCCGCCTCCCAAAAAAACCATACCAAGGAAAAAAAGAAGACCTGATGCCAGGCATCAGGTCGGTATCTTTCAATTTCCAATCATCAGTCAAAAATGAAATATCAATCCATCAGGTTGGTGCCGCCACCGTTTCGTGTTCATCGGCTTCCTTCGTCTGCTCTATCGGGAAACCGTGCAATTCCAGATGCAACAAGGGCGCCAGGACATTGGCAAATGCCTGCAAATACATTTTTTCCGCATCCGAGTACGTTTTCTGCTCATCTCCCGTCACACTGAGGATGCCGATGACCCGCTCTCCCGTCTTGATCGGCACGCAAATCAGGGAATGATACACTTTATGCGCTTTGGGATGGGCTTTGAATCGGTTGCCTGGTGAATGGATGTCGCCGGAAAAATAGACTTCGCCCGTACGGTATGTATACCCTGCTGCTGAATCGTCGATCGGCAACCGCAATTTCTTCATTCCCTCCGGTGTGTGCAGCGCGGCTTCATGTACTTTGAGCGTACCGTCACCGGCGGAAATAAATACGCAAACCCGCGGGTTGTTGGCCTTGTTCACGGTCATGACGGCGACGAGTTGAGAGAGAAAATACGTATAGATGGCTCTTCGTTGACGTTCAAAATCCGTTTGGGAACCGCAAAGAACAGCGGCAATTTCCTCGGACAGCGTCTTGATTGATTCGATCACCATCTGGGCACGCTTGAATTCTTGGGACATGCGTTCGTTGGAATCCTTCAATTCATGGATCGTTTTATTCGGTTCGATGACAATTCCCCAGAGTGCAATTCGGTCCCCCTTTTTTGCCCGCCACACGAACACGACAGCCACCGTGATCATCAATGCGAGCAAACCGTAGGTGAGCAACGGATTGCTGATGATCACTTTTGCGATCAATTCCAGATCCATATCCACCGTCCGTTTCACCACCTTTGTCATCAAAAATCGCCGGCAGAGCCCGAGAGCCGCCTGCCGGCGACAAGCTGTCTCTATTTTTGTTTTATCATGCGGGCGATGAAAAAGCCATCCGTGTCCAACTGATGCGGCAACAATTGGACCATTCCCTTTTCCACCCGACAGTGCTCGACCACTGTCTCCGGCAACAATCGCGGCAATTGTTCATCCGCCCGAAATGCGGGATGGCGCGCAAGAAACGATTGCACCTGCTCCTCGTTTTCCCGCGGCTCCAATGTACACGTGCTGTAGACCAGTACGCCGCCGGGCCGGATCATTCGGCTTACTGCATCCAGCAACTCCCGCTGCAGAGCGATCAGCGGTGCGATGTTTTCAGCTTCTTTGCTCCACTTGATATCCGGTTTGCGTCGGATCACGCCCAAACCGGAACAAGGCGCGTCCAGCAGAACAAAATCAAACGATTGGGAAGCATCCAACTTCCTGGCATCCGCTTGGCGGGCCTCGATGATCGAAATACCGAGCCTTGCCGCATGATCACGGATCAAATCCACTTTGTGCGAATGGATATCACAGGCAAGGATGTGGCCACAGTTGTCCATCAATTCGGCCAAGTGGGTTGTTTTGCCTCCCGGGGCCGCGCAAGCGTCCAAGCCGCGCCACCCCGGCCGGGGGGCCACCACCTTCGCCACCAACATGGACGCTTCATCCTGGATGGTGAAATTCCCTTCCTCAAATCCGGGCAAACGAGCGGGACTGCCCCCGCCCCGGTAACGGATTGCCTGCGCGGATACGGGGGAAGGTTCCACTGTCGCCTCCGGGCGGGCCGCCTTCAGCCGTTTCAGTACTGTGTCACGGTCGGTTTTCAGTCGATTGACGCGCAGTCCTGCCGCGGGAGGCCGGTTGTTGGCTTCCAAAATCGCGATCGCGGTCTGTTCGCCATATACGTCCATCATCCGCCGAACCAACCATTCGGGATGAGAAGTGGTGATCGCCAGACGTTCAACCGTCGGCATGGACGATGGCGGTTCAGGAACGGACGGTTGACGCAGCAACGCGCGCAAAACACCGTTGACCAAACCACTGATCCCGCGGTGCCCCCGTTTTTTGGCGATCTCTACAGTCTCGTGTACGGCTGCCCGGGCGGGAATCCGATCCAGATACACCAATTGATAAACACCCATCCGCAATAACTGGCGCACCCACGGCTGGAGTGAATCCACCCCTTTTTTCAGCAATGAATCCAGCAGCCAGTCCAACGTATTTCGCCGCTGAACGGTTCCATATACCAGTTCCGTGGCCAAACCGCGATCGCGCGGTGACAAATCCGCTTCATCCAACGCATGGTCCAGCGCCAGGTTGCTGTAGGCATGACGTGTCTCCACCGCGATCAGCACATCCAATGCCACTTCCCTGGCAGATTTGCGGCGTTTCATTCCCCGTCCCCCAAACGTTCACCCGGCTCCATGTTGCGACCGCGCACAAATTCCGCCGCTGTCATCCGTTTCTTGCCGTACGGTTGCAACTCTTGGATGACGACAGCTCCTTTCCCGGCGGCAACGGTAATACCGTCCATCCCGACGTTCAGCACCGTTCCCGGCTCCGCGTCATGCCGGACGTCGGCGACCTCGGCCCACCAAATTTTCAACGGTTTTTCCTGCCATGTCGTAAATGCCACCGGCCAAGGGTGCAAACCGCGGACCCGGTTGAATATGGCACGGGCCGACTGTGACCAATCAATCCGCTCGTCCTCACGCCGAATGTTGGGTGCATATGTAACCTGGGATTCGTCCTGAGGCACCGGTTGGATCTCACCCGCCAACAGTGCGGGGATCGTCTCCGCCAACAGCTCTGCTCCCAATCGGCTCAATTTGTCGTGCAGCGAACCGACGTGATCCGTTTCTTCGATCGGGATGGCCCGTTGTGACAAAATATCGCCGGCATCCAACCGCTCCACCATATACATGATGGTGACCCCCGTCTCTTTTTCACCATTGATCAACGCATGGTGGATCGGCGCCCCACCCCGGTATTTGGGCAACAGCGAGGCGTGTACGTTAATGCATCCCCATCGCGGCGCTTCCAGCAATGCGGACGGCAGCAGTTGTCCATAGGCGGCGGTGACCACCAGGTCCGGCTTCAGTGCCAAAATCTCCTCCAAAGCTGCCGGATCGCGCAATTTTTCCGGTTGAAAGACAGGGATGCCGCAAGAGAGCGCCGCCGTTTTGACGGGCGGCGGGGTCAACACTTGTTTGCGTCCCTTGGGACGATCGGGTTGCGTCACAACTCCGACGATCGGATAGGCTTTTTCTACCAGCATCTGCAAAGAAGGCACCGCGAAATCCGGGGTGCCCATGAACAGAATACGGGGTTTTTCACTCACGCTTCCACTTCCTCCTCTTCCTCCGGCCGGAATACGCGCTCGGCGATATCGATGAACAGGATGCCGTTCAAATGATCCACTTCATGCTGGAAAATTCGGGCCAAATAATCTTCCGCTTCCATCTCGAACGGTCGCCCGTAGCGATCTTGCCCTTTCACCCGCAATTGGTAGGCACGGCGCACGACACCCAGCAATCCCGGAATGCTCAGGCATCCCTCCGGCGGCGACAATTGTTCCCCTTTCATATCCACCAATTCAGGATTGACCACTTCGATCAATCCGTTTCCGTCATCCACCACGATCACGCGTTTGGGAATGCCCACTTGGGGCGCTGCCAAACCGACTCCCTTGGCGTCATACATCGTTTCCGCCATGTCATCGAGCAATTTATGCAGACGCTCATTAAATTTGGTGACCGGTTTTGCTTTTTCTTTCAAAATCGGATCGGGATATTTGACGATTTTTCTGATTGCCATGCGCTTCGCCTCCTTTTTAATCAATCCGGCCGTCCCGGTCCACGCTCCATTTCAGCCGGGGATCGTCCAATATGTCTTCCAGTTCACGCAACCGGTGCAACAAACTGTTCGCGGAATCCATTTCTACATTATATTTCACCATTACCTGCATGCGATACCGATCTTTTAAGCGGGGGATCGGCGCCGGCACCGGCCCCAACACTTCCACGCCGGGCAAACGGTCCTGTTGCAATCTGATGGCTGCCTGGTGGGCAGCACGCATCAGTGCCGCCCGGTCCGGGTGCGTCAACAACAGCGTAAACAAACCGCAAAAAGGCGGATAGCGGTGTTGTTTGCGCAACCGGCATTCCTGCCGGTAAAACGATTCCGTCTGGTAACGAGCCGCCAGATCCACACTGTAGTGTTCGGGATTGTAAGTCTGGATCACCACACGGCCGGGCAACTGATGGCGACCGGCACGTCCGCTCACCTGCATCAGTAATTGGAATGTCCGCTCAGCGGCACGAAAGTCCGGCAAATACAGCGACGTGTCCGCCGCGATGACACCTACCAGTGTCACCCGAGGGAAATCCAGTCCTTTGGCGATCATCTGTGTCCCCAACAGCACGTCTGCCTGGCCGCTGCCAAACGCCTTCAACAGGCGCTCGTGCGCTCCCTTTCGGCTGGTCGTGTCCACATCCATCCGAATCACCCGTATTCCCGGAAACAGACGGGCCAACTCTTCTTCCACCCGTTGGGTACCCGTGCCGAAATAACGAATGTGCGTACCGCTGCATGCGGGACAGGTGGAGGGGACCTGTGTCGCATATCCGCAATAGTGGCAACGCAGGGTGCGATTGGTTTGGTGATAGGTGAGCGAAATGTCGCAGTGTGGACACATCATCGCTTCCCCACAATCCCGGCAGAGCACAAATGTGGAGTAACCCCGCCGATTCAGCAGCAAGACGGCCTGTTCCCCCCGTTCGACACATTGGGTGAGGGAGGTGCGCAACTTGCGGCTGAACAGGGAACGGTTTCCTTGGCGCAATTCCTCCCGCATATCCACCACATCCACGGTGGGAAAGGGGCGATTGTTTACCCGTTGAGGAAGAGTGACCCACTCATACACGCCCGTCCGGGCCAAGAAGTAGCTTTCCACCGCAGGAGTGGCCGAACCCAACACCACCGCAGCCCCATGCTCCCGGGCGCGCCACAGCGCGACGTCGCGGGCGTGGTATTTGGGCTGTTCCTCCTGTTTGTAACTGGACTCGTGCTCCTCGTCGATGATGATCAATCCCAGCTGTTCAAACGGGGCGAAAATGGCTGAACGCGCCCCGATTGCGACCCGCACCTCGCCGGAGCGGATTTTGCGCCACTCATCATACCGCTCGCCGTCGGACAATCCACTGTGCAAAACCGCGACCTCGGAGCCGAATCGCTCCTTGAACCGTTTCACCATTTGCGGTGTGAGCGAAATCTCCGGAACCAGCACAATCGCCTGTTTCCCCTGCCGGATGGTGGCATCGATCGCCTGCAAATATACTTCCGTTTTGCCGCTTCCCGTCACCCCATGCAACAGAATGGTGCGCGCTTTTTTGCTGTTCAACGCGGAAAGGATGGTGTCCAACGCCTGTTGTTGCTGATCCGTCAATGGCAAAGGCGGCTTGCGTTCAAACGCGTGTTCACCGTATGGGTCCCGATATACCTCACGCTCTTCCCAAGTAAGCCACCCTTTTTCCACCAACTTTCCGACGACGGAACGGGTGGCGCCCGCTTGTGAGAGCAAATCCGGGAGGGAGATTTCTTCCGGATGATGAATAAAATGTTCCATCACCGCACGTTGACGAACGGCACGGGCGGGGATGTCCGCCAGGCATCGGGACAGCTCGTCCGGTGAAAGCGCCGGTTTCACCCATGTGACGGTTCGCAATGTCGCCCGGTCCCCCACGTGTTCAACCAGCAACAACCGCTTTTCCCGGATCAGTCGCCGAATGATGGTCCGATTGACACCCGGCCACGCCAACACCTGTGACAGCGGTACCTCCCGTTTTTCCTCGATGCGTTCAATCAGGACTCTCTCTGCATCGGGCAACGCGGTTGCCGGTGGGGCATGCGGATGGACACGCAACGTGCGGTGGTACCGTCCCTTCAACACCGCGGGTACCATGGCGTGCAATGCGGTGATTTTCCGGCACAGGCAGACTTCGGACAGCCAAAATGCCAACCGGACCAATTCGGGAGTAAGCGGCGGGGTGACGTCCAGTACGTCGATGATGGCTTTCAACCGGGTGAGGGATGCGGAAGGAGACGTTGCAAGATCCACTACATATCCCATCACGGTTCGCGGTCCGAACGGCACCTTCACCCGTGAACCAATCTCGGTATCTGCAAGCAGGGATTCTGGTACCACATAATCAAACGGCCGATCCGTCTCCTTGCTCGGCACGTCGACAACCACTCGGGCAATCCTTCGATCAGCGCACATGCAACCTCTCTCCGATCAGTCCGATCAGCCGCCGGGCAACTTCCCGCTTGGACAGCTTCGGCAAACGGAGTACTTCCCCGTCTCTGTCGTAGACAACAACAATGTTGGTATCACCCTCGAACCCGGCACCGGGCTGTGTGACGTCGTTGGCGACGATGAGGTCCATATTCTTTCGCTTCAGTTTGTCTTGTGCGTACGTCTCCACATGATCCGTTTCCGCAGCAAATCCGACCAACAACTGATGAGGTTGTTTGCGTCGCCCCACCTCTTCGGCGATGTCGGGAGTACGCTCCAGTCGGACAACCATTTCCTCCCCGTGCTTTTTCATCTTGCGGTCAGCCACATGTGCCGGCCGGTAGTCGGCCACCGCCGCGGCCTTGATCACCACGTCCGCCCGGGGCAACTCGCGCAGGACGGCATCCAGCATCTCCTCTGCCGTACCCACATCCACCCGCCGAACACCGTTCGGCGTTTCCAGGGAAACGGGTCCGCTGATCAAAACGACTTCCGCTCCTGCATCCCGTGCGGCTTCTGCCAGTGCGTATCCCATTTTGCCGGAGGAACGATTGGTAAAAAACCGTACAGGGTCCATCGGCTCCCTGGTGGGACCAGCCGTGACGATCACGCGTTTGCCGGGGAGATCCGTTACCGGTTCCGCCAAGAGTTGCCGGATTCGTTCGACAATCTCTTCCGGTTCCGCCATACGCCCACGGCCGACATAACCGCACGCCAACTGACCTTCACCCGGATCGATGAAATGATATCCCAGCCGTTTCAATTTGGCGATATTTTCCTGTACTATTGGATTTTCGTACATATGCACGTTCATGGCCGGAGCAATCAACACCGGTGCTTGGGTGGCCAATAAGGTCGTCGTCAGCATGTCGTCTCCCAGGCCGTGTGCCAGTTTCCCCAGAAGATTGGCCGTAGCGGGGGCGATGACAAAAAGATCGGCATGATCGGCCAGGTCAATATGGGAAACCACTGCCGGATCTTGCTCGTCAAAGGTATCCACCGCCACATGATGCCGTGAGAGCGTTTGCAGTGTGAGCGGGGTAATGAAACGGGTGGCCGATTCCGTCATGATCACGCGAACATCGGCCTCCAGTTTCGTCAGTGCGCTGACCAGCGCAGCAGCCTTGTAAGCGGCAATCCCCCCGGTGATGCCGACCACGATGCGTTTCCCCTTCATGATGCCCTCCTTCATCAACCCGATCCCATACAAAGCGAACGGGACCCATTTTCCTGCAGCCTGGCCGAAGATGCATCAGCCAACCGGAAAACGGTCCCTCTTCTCCCTCGCTTCGTTTTCGGTTGCTTGCTCATTTCTGTTAATTGGCAGTATCATCCTCTTGCGGTTTCACCACATCTGCGGCGATTTCCTCGAGGGCAATACCCACATATTTGTTGGAATGGGGTTCAATCCCAGGTTTCGTGCCGTCCAAGAGCTGCCTCGCCCGTTTGGCGGCCAATACCACCAACGAGTATTTGCTGTCCGTTTTTTCCATCAACTTGTCGATCGACGGATAGAGCATGTTCCAACCCTCCTATTTCCGAATGGCCATGAGGCGTTCTCTGCGGCAATGTTCAGCGATGATGATCGAACGAATCCGATCGCAAGCCGCATCCACACGGTCGTTGACGACCACGTAGTCATAGTGTTCGATCAGATCCAGTTCTTTTGCAGCGGTGACCAGTCGCCGCTCGACCACTTCGTCCGTTTCCGTACCCCTTCCTTCAATCCGCCGTCTCAATTCTTCCAGTGAAGGGGGTACCAAAAAGATGAACACGCCGTGGGGAAAACGTCGTTTGATCTGCATGGCCCCCTGTACCTCGATTTCCAACAGAACGTCTTGACCTTCCGCCAGACGCTCTTCAACAAAACGGCGGGGGGTTCCATAGTAATTCCCCACATATTCGGCCCATTCCAACAGTTCGTTGTTACGGATCATCTCTTCAAACTCGTCCCGCGTCTTGAAAAAATAATTGACCCCTTCTTGTTCTCCTTCACGCGGTTTTCTCGTCGTGGCGGAGACAGAATAGGTCAACTCGGGCATAAAATCGCGTAAACGCGCACAAACAGTTCCCTTTCCCGCTCCGGAAGGGCCGGAAAGTACGATGAGAAGACCTTGTTTTTGATGGGAAAATTGCATGCAACAAATCCTTCCTATTCGACAATTTCCTCATGGTGATCTTTACTCGTCAGACGATGCGCCACAGTCTCCGGTTGAACGGCAGACAAAATCACATGATCGCTGTCGGTGATGATCACCGCACGGGTACGTCTGCCGTATGTGGCGTCAATCAACATACCGCGTTCTCTCGCCTCCTGTATGATCCGCTTGATCGGAGCGGAATCCGGGCTGACGATGGAAATGATCCGGTTGGCTGAGACGATGTTGCCAAAACCGATGTTGATCAGTTTGATACCCAATCCGAGTGCCTCCTCGCTCCACTGAGAAAACTGAACTCGTCGTGATGGATCGACCGCCCGGAGCCGATGGGCGAACCGGTACGGAATTCCTTTATCCCCATTTTAGTTCCTTTTGCCCGGGGAATCAATTCTACCCTTCCAGTATTGCCGTCTTACTCGATGTTTTGCACTTGTTCTTTCATTTTTTCCAGCTCGCTCTTGCACTCCACTACCCAGGAGCTGATCAGACGGTCGCCCGATTTGGAACCGATCGTATTCACCTCACGATTCATTTCTTGCAGCAGAAAATCGAGACGACGTCCCACCGGCTCGTTTGATCCGAGCGACTGAAGGAACTGACGGGCATGACTTTCCAGCCGGGTCAATTCTTCCTGGATATCCGATTTGTCGGCAAAGATGGCTGCCTCCGTCAGCAATCGGTCTTCGTCGATGTTCACTTCCGACAAAAACTCACTCAATCGTTGGCGCAAACGGGTACGGTACTCCTCTACCACCACCGGTGCGCGTTCCCGAATTTGATCCACCAAACGGGTCAGGTTGCCGATCCTGCGGGCGAGATCCTCCGCCAACGCCTGCCCTTCCCGCTGACGCATCCGGAGCAATGCCTCACAAGCCTCATGAACCGCTTCCAGTAACAGAGATTGGTGAAGTTCCGGTTCGATTTCTCTCTCACGCAACGCCCACACCTGGGGTATCTGCAACAAATCCATGGCAGTCGGTTCACCCGACAATCCCAAGCGTTGATTCATCTCCCTCACGTTATCGACAATCGATTGCGCCAGTTGCCAATCCACTTCGGCCGTTTGCTCCCGGTCTTCCGTCTCCAGGGTGACGAACACGTCGACACGCCCCCGCTTGACAACGGATTGCACCGCCTTTTTAACGGGGTCTTCCATCATCATCCACCCTGACGGCAACCGGACCATGATCTCCAAAAACCGGTGGTTGACTGAGCGGATTTCCACGATGAAGCGAATGCCGTCCTTTTCCCGATCACCGCGACCGTAGCCAGTCATACTGCGGATATTCCTGTTTTCTGCCATGTTTTTATTCTAAAAGATTTCCGGTTGACTCACAAGTGCAGCCGGGACTCAGCTGAAAATGAAACAGGCTGTCCCTTTTTGAGACAGCCTGCAGGTTGTTGACAAAGTCCGCGGACTCCGATTTTCCGTCTCATGATCCGCAGCAACGGCGAATGTCGTTGACGGCAAGTAACCACCTTTGGACTCGAAAGTCCCAGGCTGTCCTGTCGGGTCAGCCTGTCTCCGTGTAGATGCCGCTTATTCCGCTTTGCTCAACACCGAATGCTTGCGGGAATAGGCGAAGTAAATCACCAATCCGATGGTGAGCCAGATGACGAATGCAATCCAAGTGAGCGCTGTCAACCGCGTCATCAGAAAGACACAGAACAATATGGCCAAAATCGGAACGACCGGGACTCCGGGCACTTTAAACGGGCGTTTCGCGTCCGGCATCGTTTTGCGCAGGACCAACACACCGAAGGACACCAATGTAAACGCTGCCAATGTGCCGATATTAACCAGCTGGGCCAACTTGTCCAACGGCACCAACGCACCGATCAACGCGGCAATCAGTCCCAGAAACCAAGTGGCACCGTACGGCGTCCGATATTTTTCGTGCACATCCGAAAACTTCTTCGGTAACAAGCCGTCACGGGACATGGCGAAGAAAATCCGGGTTTGCCCGTACAACATCACCAGCATGACCGTGGTCATCCCCATGATGGCCCCCAGGTCTACAAATCCGGCCACCCAGTTCTGCCCCGCGATTTCCAGCGCCAGCGAAACCGGATGAGATTGGTCTTGGGCGAATTGTTTGAACGGCACGATCCCTGTCATAATACCTGCAACGACGACATACAACAACGTACAGATCCCCAGTGAATAAAG
This sequence comes from Polycladomyces zharkentensis, assembly GCF_016938855.1. Taxonomy (NCBI): domain Bacteria; kingdom Bacillati; phylum Bacillota; class Bacilli; order Caryophanales; family Thermoactinomycetaceae; genus Polycladomyces; species Polycladomyces zharkentensis. The sequence goes on from NZ_JAFHAP010000004.1 coordinate 59,862, forward strand.
GAGACCGCGCGGCAGGTCCCGTTGCGGATTTTTCGTTTCTTCGGCGGCCGCGGCCACGGCGTCAAACCCGACGTAAGCGAAGAACACCAGTGCCGCTGCAGAGAACACACCTTCATACCCGAAGGGCATGTACGGTGTCCAGTTCGCCGGTTTGACATATTGGACACCCACGAAAATAAACAGCAACACAACCAGGATTTTGATAATCACCATAATGTTGTTGACCCGTTTGGACTCCGTGATCCCGCGCGCCAACAGGAAGGTGATCACCAGAACGATAAAAAATGCGGGCAAATTGAAATAGGTGGTTGTATCTCGTAACGCACCGGGAGCGGCGGTCAACTCGACCGGCAGTTCAAAACCAAACAAGCCTTTTAACAGTGATTGGAAATATCCTGACCAACCGACGGAAACCGTGCTGGTCGCCAACAAGTATTCCAACACCAAATCCCAACCGATGATCCAAGCCACAAATTCACCCAAAGTGGCATAGCTGTAAGTGTACACCGAACCCGACACCGGTACGAGCGAAGCGAACTCCGCGTAACAAAGGGCGGCAAATGCACAAGCCAAACCGGCCACGATAAAGGACAGGGTCAAAGCCGGACCCGCCGTCAGCGCACCGGTTCCGGTCAGAACAAAAATACCGGTCCCAATGACCGCACCGATCCCCAGCAGCGTAAGATCCCAAGCAGTCAGATCCTTTTTCAGGGTTTTCCCTGTTTTGCTTGACTGGATCAACTGGTTGATACTCTTTTTCCGGAATAGACTCATATTCATCTCCTCCTGCGACTTAGCGTACCCATCACCCGACATATCAAACTCTTATTGAATTGTTTGATAAATAAAATCGTTCACATTGTAACAAATGTACGCTTTTATAGTCAATTAACGAATTTTACCTCTCTTTCCATCTCAGCTGCTGCTTTTGTCATAAACACTTTTTCAAGCTTCAACCGCAAACAACAAGAAAAACTCGGATCCATATTTAGAAATTTCATCTTCTCCAACCCTTTTTTACCATCTCGTCGAATCATTCACTCCATGCGAACCAAGCCCCTCGATTTGTTTACTTAATATAACTATTATTATGAAAATAAATGACAAACTCCTACGCTTATGCGTAGGAAGGCATGAACAAATGCTGCAACACCAATGTCATCGCACCGATTGCCGCACCGTTGTCCCCCAGTCGGGAACACATGATGGCGACGTCTTTGGCTGCGGCGGACAGTGCCCGTTCTCTTACGGTCTTTTGCAGCGGCTCCAATACGAAATGGCCGGCACGCGCCACACCACCGCTCAAGATGATGCGGGAGGGATTGAGCGTATTGATCAGGTTGGCGAGACCGATTCCCAGATAACGGCCCGCATCCGCCAACACTTCGATGGCCAAATCGTCTCCCTGCTGAGCTGCCCGGTGAACCATCTCCCCGGTCAACCGTCCCGTCTCCCCGTTTACCCACTCCGCCAACACAGTGGATCGACCTTGTCTGATCGCCTCTCTTACCCGGGACAGAATGGCCGGACCTGCCGCCAGCGCTTCCAGACATCCCATATTGCCGCAACCGCACTTCGGACCGTTCAGATCTATGGTCGTATGTCCAATCTCACCTGCGGCAAACGACGGTCCACGATATAACTCGTTGTTCAAGATTATCCCGGCGCCGATCCCTGTTCCCACATGCACGCAAATGAAATCGGCGATATCTTTGCCCAAACCGAACCAACTTTCCCCCAGAGCGAGTGCCCGTACGTCGTTCTCCACCTCGACGGGCAGTTGAAACGCTTGTTCCAATCGATCTTTCAAGGGCAAATCACGGATATTGAGGTTGGGGGCAAAAATGGACACCCCCTTCTCCGTGTCAACCAAACCGTGCATCCCCACCCCGATACCCAAACAAGGGCGGGTCCGGAGATCTGCGAGTTCCAACAATTGGCGTATCGCCCCCTGGACGAGATCCACAAACACTTCAGCGGCCGGTTCAGTCGGAACCTCTACATGTACGGTATGTTGGACCTCCCCCTCCAAGTTGGCCGCCACACCCCGTATCCTTTTCGCACCGGCGTAGATGCCGATCACGGTGAATGCATCGGCGTTAATCTTCAACATGATCGGCTTTCTGCCACCTGTCGATTCTCCCAATTCCGCCTCGATCACCAGATTGGACTCCAACAGTTCACCGACGATGTTGGTCACCGTGGGTGGCGTCAATTTGGTCATCTTGGCAATCTCCGCCCTGGAGATGGGACCGTGAAGCCGAATCATGTTCAGAATGGTTGACTTATTGAGCGTCTTCATCCACCGGAAACTTCCCACTTGAATCGTCCGCGACACGGCTGTGACTCCTTCCCAGCTCGTTAGGGTATCACCAAAATATCTGGCCGTTGGTAGACTTGTCCATCCCTCTCCATTATAATATACGGCCAATTTCCGGTGTGGGTGAGAAAGTGGTTCGCTTGTTCGTCCACCCATATCGTATCTTCCGATTTGATACCCGGCAATGAGGGATTCCAGGCAAACGCCTGATGCAGTTGCACGACCCCCTCGCTGTCCGGTGTCGCCAAAAACTCACGTGTCGCATACCCGGTCGGACCGCCCTGATGAAGATACCGCCAATCATCCGGGTGTCCCACCCGGCGATATGCCTCGATGCCCGCACGTAACACGTCTCGGATCGGGACTCCCGGGCGGGTGGCAAGATTCATGGTCAAATCGATCTCGGCCAGTTTCCTGCGGCGGTCAGACAACGTTTTCGGCAGGGGACCGAAGTGGACCAACCGCGTCACGTTGGCCACCAATCCCCATTTTTCCGCACAGAGCACCAACATGGCGTAGCGCCTGAGCGGTTTGGCGGTGGGGATGGGGTGACGGTAGCGGAACACGCGTTCATCTGTGGCCACCAGGATCACCTGGGGGAAAATGCCATGCGGCAAAATCTTCGCCGCCAAACGGGATTGAATCTCCCACTCGCTCATCCCCGGTCGAACTTCCCGGCAAGTCTCCTCAACAGCCATCGCCGCCTGCCGGCACAGCCATGCGTAGCGCCGGATTTCCTCTTTCTCCAGCACATAGGTCAACTGAAACAGCGCATCTCCTTTATAGACTGCGCTCTCGATCCCCAATGCATCCGGCCATACATCGGCCCCGATCGTTTTCCCTGCGCATAACCGACGGAGGGTGGGCAACACTCCCTCGGTCCATTCCGGGGCGATCATCTCAAATCCCAGGCCCGTCAACTCCTCCTCTGCGATCCGATCGGATTCCATCCGTGTCGTCACACAGATCGCTCGATCGGGGAAAATCAGCAGATCGGCAACCCCTTCTTCCGTCGTCCAGACGATATGATTGCACCGTCCCATGGTCAGCCATGCAAAACTGCGCCGTTTTCGCAACAGGATGCCATCCAGCCCGTTATGTGCCGCCCATCTGCGAAGTCGGTCGAGACGCTCTCGCACGATGGTGGACGTCTCCGTATCCACCGCCCTTGTCATCCGCGAATCTCCTCTTTTCTGTATCCGTTCGGATGGGATCGGTGCCAAGCCCATGCCGTGGCGATCATCGTGTCCAAATCCTCGTATTGCGGTCGCCATCCCAGCTCTTCCCGCGCCTTATGGGAAGATGCGATCAACACGGCCGGATCTCCCGCGCGTCGCGCAGCCATACGGGCGGGAATGGGGTGTCCCGTAATCTCCCGTGCGCGTTCCACCACCTGTTTCACGGAGAAACCGGTTCCACTGCCCAGATTGTAGATACCGCTTTTTCCCGTATCCCGCAATCTCTTCAGTGCCAACCGGTGCGCCTGCGCCAAATCCATCACATGTACGTAATCCCGGATGCAGGTCCCGTCTTCGGTCGGATAATCATCGCCAAAAATGGACAATGCCTCCCGTTGACCGAGGGCCACTTGCAGCACAATCGGAATCAAGTGGGTTTCCGGGTCATGATCCTCGCCGATGTGACCGTCCGGATGCGCACCTGCCGCGTTGAAATACCGCAGGGACACAAAACGCAATCCGTAAGCCTGTTCACACCATCCCATCATCTTTTCGATGGCCAGTTTGGTTTCGCCGTAAGCATTGGTCGGTTCGGTCGGGTCCGTCTCCTGAATGGGGATTTGTCTGGGTTCACCGTACGTGGCGGCCGTCGACGAAAAGACGATGCGCTTCACCCCGTGTTCGATCATTTTGGTCAACAGGATTTGTGCCGCCGCCACATTGTTGTCGTAGTAGGCCAACGGATCTTTCATCGAATCGCCGACCAGGGAGTATGCGGCGAAATGAACCACCGCTTCCACGTCGTACCGGCGGAATATCCGGTCCAACAAATCGCGGTCGCGTACATCGCCGTGGATAAACGTCGGCGCCAGCACCGCTTCCCGATGCCCTTTTTCCAGATTGTCCAGCACGATCACTTCTTCGCCGTGGTCCAACAGTTCACTTACCGTGTGACTGCCGATATAACCGGCGCCGCCTGTCACGAGAATCGCCATGATGTAAAAACCTCCTCGCTCACTTCATGTGCACCGTTACCGATCTCCGCCGTATAAAAAGCGGGCGTCAATCCCGTCTGCCTTTCATACTGTTTTCCGACTTCCTCCTGAAATGTCTTTACCGCATCCCGGTGCACCAAACTAACCGTGCATCCACCGAAACCCGCTCCCGTCATGCGCGTGCCGATGCATCCATCCACCTGTCGGGCCGCATCAAACAGCGCATCCAGTTCTTTCCCGGTCACTTCGTACAAATCGCGCAAGGATTCATGCGATTGCATCATCAGTCGGCCAAACGCGATCAAATCCCCTTGCTCCAACGCTTCCACGGATGCATGGACACGGGCGTTTTCCTCCACCACATGCGTCAGCCGCTTCCGCAGCGTTAGATCGGACACCCGTTCCCGCACCCGTTGCCACATGCCCACATCCACCTCCCCCAGACAAGCGGCGTTGTCCAACCAGGGACGGATTTGCCGAAACCCTTCTTCGCACTCTGCCCGTCGTTCGTTGTATTTGGAATCGGCCAGTTCACGCGGTTTGTTGGTATGGGTGATGACCAACCGATAATCGCCCAATTCCATCGGTGCGTACCGGTACCGCAAGGTGTCACAATGCAGCAGGATGGCGTGATCTTTTCGTCCCATGCCGGAGGCGAATTGATCCATGATCCCGCATTGGACACCGATGAAACGGTTTTCCGCATGTTGCGCCATTTTGACCAGCTCCACCATCGGCCAGTCCGTTCCGGCCAACGCTTGACAAGCCACCGCTGTGGCCATCTCGATGGAAGCCGAGGAGGACAGTCCCGATCCCATCGGAATATTGCCGTGAAATAGCATGTCTGCTCCATCCATTTCGGCACCCTGCTCCAAAAACTGGCGGATGATTCCTTTGGGATAATTGGCCCAACCGTCTTCCGAACGGTATCGGATCTCATCCACCCGGCAGTGGACTTCCCGTTCCATTTGGCGTGATGCGAATCGAAACCAACCATCTCTGCGCGGACGAACCATTACCCATGTGCCGAACGTCAGCGCCGCCGGAAAAACGTAACCACCCGTGTAATCGGTATGTTCTCCGATCAGATTCACTCTTCCCGGCGCAAAAAAGACGCGAACCTCATCTCCATCGCCAAACCGCCGTTCAAACTCGCTGAACCAATTTTCACCCGCCATTTAAGCACTCCGCCCCTCCTTTTTCAGATACCGGCGGTACGCTTCCCTCATCTGCTCCGCCGTTTGTTCGACCGCGTGGGGGTTGCAGGCCGCCCATGCTCCCATTTCCGAAGAAGCATAATATTTCAGTTTATTACGGTCGCGCAACGGTGGATAAAATTCGATGTGAAAATGATAGTACGCTTCCACATCGTCCCCGTTGACCGGACGTTGATGCAGCACCATCATGTAGGGGAACAACCGGTTGAACAGTGTATCCATCGTACCGGTCATGTGTTTGAGCATCTCGGCCAAATCCCGCTTCTCCTTCCGCGTGAAATCCGGCAAGGCGGTTTTGTGATTTTTGCTCACGATAAACAGTCCGTAAGGGAAGTCGGTGAAAAAGGGAAGATACGCCAGAAACGAATCATTCTCGGTGATCACCCGTTGACCAAACGCCTTTTCCTCCCGGTTCATATCGCAAATCAGGCAACGTCCGGTCCGCTCGTGATGTTTTCGGCAATTGACCAATTCCGTTCGGATTTTGAGCGGCATTTGCGAATATGCATAAATTTGACCGTGCGGGTGGGGCATGGTCACACCACATTCTTCACCGCGGTTTTCAAAGATCAGCACATACTGGTGCGCAGGGTCCTTACCCAATTCGACGAACCGCTCCGTCCACAGATCAACCAGCTTTTCGATATGATCCACCGACAGCTGGGGCAAAGTGATCGTATGTTCCGGTGAATATAGAATCACTTCGCATTTGCCGCGGGCTTTTCTCGTTTGGTAGAGCGTCGAGCCGACCGGGTCCGGCTCCGGCGGATCGGGCATCAATGCCGGAAAATCGTTGTCGTAGGCATATACATCGTAATCATCGGGCACTTTCCCCGACCCCGGACAAAAAGGACAAAAGTCCTTGGGCATGGTCGGCCTGTGCGAACGATTGCTGGCGACCATGGTCCAATCATCCAACAGCGGATTGTAACGGAGTTCCACCTGACTTGCTCCCTTCTAATTTAAATTAATTAATTATGTATCTTTATGATAAAGCGCTTTCTTTCATTTGTAAAGCAGATTTTTTTGACAATAGCGAAAGAAAAAACGTCCTCTCATCGTTGATGATGAATGGACGTTGAGACGATAGCGGGTTATCCTCAGATATGCCATCATCGCCATCGGTGATAGCAGGGAAAACGACAGAACCTCATCAGACGGTCAGACGATGGTAGCGGTGTTGGTTGAACGCTTTTACTTTTCTTTGTCATTTTGACAAATGACCATATCTCCCCATCGTTTCACTTTCGTATTGTTGATAGGTGATGGTCTTTTCTTTTGACACTCCACACGGCTAAAGCCGTGGGATTCTTGAGTGGTTAGCGCCCTCAATCCATTTCTGTTTCGGGCAACCCTCAAGCTAGGGGGTGTGTCATCACCCCGTCCCATATGGTTCTGCGCCACCGGGCACATGTACCCACATGGGCGGCGTACCTGTTACCAGTACGCTAGTTCTTTTTGCCTCACTCTCATGGTTTTACCCAGTGGGAGAGATTTGTTCGCCACTGGAACCTCATACCATGACGTACACAGGAACATGCCCACTACCAGTGGATGAGCACCGCTCATACGTTCGATTATACAACAAATTGGTTGCTCTTACCATCCCCAAAAGGGGATACCGAGCAACGCCGCCTTTCATCCCACGATTCAAATACCCCTAGGGTACTTCCTATGGTCGCCGTGGGCTTTCAGACGGCTTTTTCTGTAATCGTCCTTGTTGGCCACTTCAGTCTGATTTTTCGGTATCCTGTCTTTCAACATCTTTTAACTCCCATCGTCCCAATGATCCATCCGTCCTTAGAGTGCGACTGGTGTTGTCCACTGTGCTTTCCCAACTCGCTCCACCTGCGCCCTGCAGGGATGCAGATGATGACCGCTCCGACCCGGTCAGCGCAGGTCGCGGGCAAAGCACGCTTCGCTTTGCGGAAATTGCCCGCGATTTCAATCCTGCGCTTCCCGAGTCTTCGCTCAGTCAGGGCTTGGTCAGTCGCTCGTCCGGGAAAACATTGCTCCCTTACGGAATGACCAGACACGCCCTAGTATCCTACAAAAAGAAATGACTTTACTCGAAACGGCTGACAAAGAAGAACGGGTCCGAATTTCCCGTCGCGCGTCTCTTACCGGCGCACGGCGCAAAGACGGGTAAATCGGAACCCGCAGTGTTGTCTTGGAGGAGCGCCTTCCCCGGCGGTATGGTTATCCGTTCAGCCGTTTCAACAGGCGTTCCCGTTCTGATTCGAAACCGGGTTTGCCCAAAAGCGCAAACATATTTTTCTTGTACGCTTCCACGCCGGGTTGGTCAAACGGATTGACGCCGAGCAGATAACCGCTGATGCCGCACGCTTTTTCGAAGAAATAGACCAATTGGCCGAAATAATACGGGGAGACTTCCGGCACTTCCACCACCAGATTGGGCACTCCGCCGTCAGTGTGAGCCAAAAGCGTTCCTTCCATCGCTTTTTTGTTCACAAAGTCCATCGTTTGACCGGCCAAGTAGTTCAATCCGTCCAGGTTGTCCTCGTCGGACTGGATGGTCAAATCCACCCGGGGTTGATCGATTCGGATCACGGTCTCAAAGATGTTGCGCAACCCTTCCTGGATGTATTGTCCCATCGAATGCAAATCGGTGGTAAAGTCGACAGCGGCCGGGAAAATGCCTTTCTGGTCTTTCCCCTCACTCTCGCCGTACAATTGCTTCCACCATTCTGCAAAATAATGGAAGGACGGCTCATAGTTGACCAAAAGCTCCGTCGTTTTCCCTTTTCGATAAAGTGCGTTGCGAACCGCCGCATACTGGTAGCTCGGGTTTTCCGCCAGCACGGGGTTGCGGTACGCTTCCGCTGCGTCGCGGGCTCCGGCCATCATCGCTTCGATGTCCACTCCGCTCACAGCGATCGGCAGCAGCCCCACCGCCGTCAAAACGGAGTAACGCCCGCCGACATCATCCGGGATGACAAACGTCTCATATCCTTCGGCATCGGCCAGTTGTTTCAGGGCACCTTTGGCCCGGTCGGTGGTGGCGTAAATGCGCCGACGTGCTTCTTCTTTTCCGTAGCGCTTTTCCATGTATTCACGGAAGAACCGGAATGCAATGGCAGGTTCCGTCGTCGTGCCCGATTTGGAAATCACGTTGACGCTGATATCCTTGCCTTCCAACAGCTCCAGCAAGTGAGCGGTGTACGTGGAACTGATGTGGTGACCGACGAAATAGATTTCAGGCGTTTTCCGTTTGTCCTTCGGTAATTGGTTGTAAAAGCTGTGGGTCAACATTTCGATGGCGGCACGCGCACCCAGATACGATCCGCCGATCCCGATCACGACCAACGCATCCGAGTCGGACTGGATCTTTTTTGCAGCGGCCTGAATCCGGGCAAATTCGTCCCGGTCATAATCGAAGGGAAGATTTACCCATCCAAGAAAATCGTTGCCCGCCCCCGTTCCGTTATGCAGAAGCTCATGCGCCGTCCGCACGGCCGGCTCCATCTGGGCAATCTCATGCTCTCCAACAAACGTCAATGCCTTCGAATAGTCGAACGTCAATCGTTTGGTCATTGCGCATCCCCCCGTTATCTTTCTTTTAAGGAACAAATGAGCACCGCTACAACGCTTGATTATACTACAAATCTGTTGTTGTCCAAAAGAAACGCCCGGCAACACCCATTTTCATCCCGGAAAAACTGCTTGGGACGAGGTGATGACACACCCCTGAACTTGGGCGTTATCCAAAGCGGAAACGGACCGTGGACGCTAACGACCCAAGAATCCCACGTCTTCAGATGTGTGGAGTGTCAGCATATCTTCACCAAACGACCTCACAAATGTGAAAAGCCCGGAAGGATGCCTCAAGCTTCCTCCGGGCTGTGACATGTCTGATCAATATTGGATGCGCGCCCTGCAAGAAGGTAAGCAACACCGCTCCGAACCGGTGTTGCAGGCCACGGGCAAAGATGCTTTTCATGGAATGACCGACACGTCCGAATGGGTTGTGGCAAATCTCTCAAAGGGAAGCGTCCGACACCAACCATTTTCCTTCAAACACCACTTCCGCCGGTCCGGTCATGTACACATGACCGTCCGTTTCGCTCCACTCTATTTCCAAATCGCCCCCCCACAGGTGGACGATCACATGGCGACCGGTCCGGCCCGTTAACACCGACGCCACCACAGATGCACAAGCCCCACTGCCGCATGCCATGGTTTGGCCGGCACCGCGTTCCCAGACCCGCATGTCCAGCTCCCTGTCGGATCGGACAGCAATGAATTCCACATTGGTTTTTTTGGGAAAGAACGGGTGTACCTCGATCTTGGGACCCCACTCTTCCACCGGAAAACCGACGGCATCGTCCACGAAAATAACGGCGTGCGGATTGCCCATGGAAACAGCGGTAAAGGCGAATCGCCGTCCGTCTACTTCCAGCGGTTCTTCCACCACACGGTCTTTGCGGATCGAAACAGGAATTTGTTCACCTCGCAACACGGGAACGCCCATATCCACCTTCACACGATCCACCCGGTTGTCGACCACATCCAGCCATACCCGCTGAATCCCTGCGCCGGTTTCCACGGTCAGCTCCTTTTTGACGCCGGAGACGCATTCGTAGTAATATTTGGCCACGCACCGCACCGCATTGCCGCATTGTTCCGCTTCGGAACCGTCGGCGTTGAAAATGCGCATCCGGAAATCGGCCCGCTCCGACGGCAGGATGTACACCAGACCGTCCGCACCCACGCCGCGATGTCGATCGCAAACGGCTCGAGCCAGATCCGTCGGCGATTCTTTCAACGGCTCTTTTTGGTATACCACCACAAAATCGTTGCCCAATCCATGCATCTTGGTGAATTTCATCGTGTTCCCCTTCTACGTCTTCTCACCCGTGAACCATACGCCGCGCAATCGGCAAACTGTCCACCAACCCGGCGATCAGCGTCGGGAAAGCGGACGCTGCCGCCACCAGTGCCCATTCGCGCAGGGACAATGCCACCGTGTGGAAAACGGGTTGGAGCGGCGCATAGTAGATGACGCCGATCAACAGCAGAACCGAAGAGAGAACGGCCAACACCAACGGTTTGTTCTCCAGCGGATGCCGGTGAAACACAGTCAGGTTGCTGCGGCAATCAAATACGTACACCAATTGGGACATCACCAAAGTGGCAAAGGCGACCGTCTGCGCACGAACCAGATCGTCGGGCGTTTCGGTGTAGACCACCCAAAAGGCTCCCACCGTAAACACCCCGATCAAGAGACCGCGCGTCAATATTTTCCACCCCACGCCGCGGGCAAAAATACTTTCACGGCTGTTGCGAGGCGGGCGGTTCATCGTGTTTTCCTCCGGCGGGTCCACGCCGAGCGCCAGCGCGGGCAAGCCGTCCGTCACCAAATTGACCCACAATATCTGAATGGGCACGAGCGGCAACGGCATCCCCGCCATCATCGCGATGAACATGACGAGGATTTCACCCACATTGCTCGCCAACAAATAGCTGATGAACTTGCGGATATTGTCGTAAATGCTGCGCCCCTCTTCGATGGCAGCGGCGATCGTGGTGAAATTGTCATCCGCCAGTACCAGTGCAGACGCTTCCTTGGACACATCCGTGCCGGTGACGCCCATCGCGATACCGATATCCGCCGCTTTGATGGCGGGTGCGTCGTTGACGCCGTCCCCCGTCATGGCCACCACGTGTCCGTTTGCCTGCAATGCCTGAACGATGCGCAGTTTGTGTTCCGGTGATACACGGGCGTAGACGTCGATATGATGAACTTTTTCTTTCAATTCCGACTCGCTCATATTATAGAGATCCCTTCCGGTTACTGTCAAACCGCCCGCCTGCAAAATCCCCAACTGCCGGGCGATGGCCACCGCCGTCGCTTGATGATCACCCGTGATCATCACCGTCTTGATGCCCGCTTTCCGGCAGTTGAGGATCGCCTCCCTCACCTCTTCCCTCGGCGGATCGATCATCCCGGCCAACCCGACGAACACGAGGTTGCGCTCCAGTGTCGTTTCCCTCTCCGATGCGGTCGTCCCGTGAAATTCCCGGAATGCAAACGCCAAATTGCGCAGTGCCATCGATGCCAATTGTTCGTTCGTTTGAAGCGCTTCGGCCCGAAGCCGTTCCGTCATCGGTTGGATGCGACCTTCGTGCCAAATATGGGTGCATTTATTGATCAAAACATCCGGTGCCCCTTTGGCCAGCAACATCCGTTTCCCGCCGCGCTCCACAATCACGGACATCATTTTGCGCGAAGAGTCAAAGGGAAACTCTTTCTCCCGCCGCCAATCCCGTTTCATTTGCTCCTGTTTCATCCCGCCCTTGGCCCCGGTCACCAACAACGCGCCTTCCGTCGGATCACCGTCGATGCGCCAGGTTTCCCGTCTCCGTCGCAGTCGCCCGTTTCGCCCGTTCTCCGTGATCAACGCCGCATTGTTGCACAACACGGCTATTTCCAACAGACGACGCAGCGCCGGCGATTGGTCGACCCGTACCTCCCGGCCATTCAACAGGAATGCACCCTCAGGATCAAACCCGCTTCCCGTCACTTCCATCAATTGACGGTCCGCCCACACCCGTGTCACGGTCATTTTGTTTTGCGTCAGCGTACCCGTCTTGTCCGAACAGATGACTGTGGCACACCCCAACGTTTCCACGGACGGCAGCTTGCGCACGATCGCCCGCCTGCGGATCATCCGCTGCACACCCAGGGCCAGCGCAATCGTGACGATGGCGGGCAATCCTTCGGGTATGGCGGCCACTGCCAGACTGACGCCGGACAAAAACATTTTGTACGCATCATGGCCGTGCAGAATGCCCGTAACCACCACCAACGCCGTCAACATCAACGCGACTGCGATCAATATTTTCCCCAACTGTTCCAAGCGGCGCTGCAGCGGCGTCTGCACCGTTTCCGTGGATTGGATGAGGTGGGCGATCCGTCCCATCTCCGTACGCATGCCCGTATCCACCACGACAGCCTTGGCTGTCCCGCGAACCACCATTGTTCCCATGTATCCCATGTTTTTGCGATCGCCCAAAGGTACGTCGGAGCGGTTCAGCCGGACATTCGTCTTCTCTACGGGCAGTGACTCACCCGTCAGAGCGGACTCTTCCACATACAGGCCTTCCACTTGCAAAAAACGGACATCCGCCGGTATCCGGTCTCCGCTCTCCAACCCGACCACATCACCCGGCACGAGTTCTGCCGCCGGCATCCGTTGCCACTTACCATCCCGCAACACGCGGGCTGTGGGCGCCGATAACTGTTTCAATACCTGCAACGACCGCTCCGCTTTCACTTCCTGCACAAATCCCAACACTGCGTTGAGGACGACAATGGCGATAATCGCAATCGCATCCGTGTATTCTCCCAATAAGCCGGACACCAGCGTGGCTGCCAGCAGGACCAGCACCATGAAATCCTTGAATTGATTCAACAGCAATACCAGCGGGGAGATGCGCTGCCCTTCGGTCAGCTGGTTGGCACCAACCCGTCGCAACCGCCGCTTCGCTTCGGACGTGCGTAAACCGGTTGCCGGATCGACAGCAAAATGGTCCAACACCTCCCGGGTGTCCACATCCACCCAATGCCCATATTCCGTCACGTTCCCTCCTCCTTTGTCCCATCCTCTCTGGTAACCATATTCAGACAGGCCCCGAATCATGATTGGGTAATAGGGGAAGGGAAGAAAAAGCACCCATGGGTGTTGCTTTTCGCGCATGTTACACAAATAGCGCAAACGCTTGGAACCACAAGAGACCAGAGTTATGAAGCAGTACTTTGCATACATGCGCCGACAGTATCTGTAACTGACCTTTCAAGGGCAGATACCCCTAGTGTTTTCCCAAGAAAATACAGAAAGAAACGGGATGCCTCCATGAGCATCCCGCATCGCTGCAGTGTGGACATTCAAAAATGATGATGGTTCCCTATGGATAGAATTAGTCTAAATCTGTATATAGTTTATGGCCTCTACAGTTCAGACATTGGAAGAGATAACCGCAAATGGATCCGTTCAACGCTTTCAGAAATTCATCTTCAGCCAGACGATAGAGTTCTGCTTCCTCTTTCAAAGCTTCTTCCAACACGGGATCTCCTTTTCTTAATAGCGCTTGAATTCCATCACCATCCACGTCACCAAGAAAAGCACAAAAGTCATTGCAATGGCTGGGCCAGTATTCTCCTTGCCGTTACAATCCATCGTTTTTGTCCAGCACCCCCAGCAAAAAGCCATTAAAACCTACGAAGAAGTGCTTTATGGCCTCAAGGATTTTTGCTTAACTTTACTGCATTTACGGTAAAGGTCGATTGCAGGTAAGACAGGGGGCACTTTTGTTGTGAATGAGGGTGTATCTGGTTGTTGCCGGTTCAGCAGAAGGATTTCGCCTATGTTTTTGGAAGTAAAGCGCAAGGAAAAGAGCTCATACCAGATAGTTGAATGGATGAGACACAAAACGAAACGATGTTGTGATATGCCTTCAAAATGGTGCTGATGATATCCATCACCGCACTGATGCATTGTCCCAGTGCGGAACTCGCTGAAATCAAACCCTTCATTTCCATTAATTCTTTGTTCAGTTTGCGCAGTGAACCTTTTTTGATGGAACGTTCCTTCACATTTGCCAACACGTCATCAATGTATTCGACGGCTTCCTCTTTCCTTTCCCCATCCAATTGATCTGTTCGTTTCAATTCGTTGAGAAGTTGTTCCAATCGTTGATACAACTGGCCCCATTGATCTTCATGGCCGTGGTAAATATTTTGTGTTACATTTTGGGTTCCCTTCCCGTAGTTGATAACGAATTGACCCTTGTTATGATGAACTTGAATATGGCGATCAGCCACAATAACCACCCTTTCTCATGATCATTTTCTGATGTTCTGTGTCGCCACGATCTTGCCTTGATCTTGTGCGATCAACACTTGTCCCTCATTTTTGTGGATATGGATGATCTGTTGAACGATGGTGCGATCCTGCATGGAGAAGGAATCGCGACGGGTTCGCATGCGTCGGGTCAGATGCGGCAACAGACGATCATTTTGATAGGAAACAGGAATTTTATTCTCCGGCTTGTACAAGAGACTTTTCAACAAATGGGACGGAGTGCCGGGGATCAAGCCGAACTCCTCCATATTGCCGAAGACGAGAAAGCTGTCCTTCGCCCGGGAAACGGCCACATTCATCATATTGAGATTCCGGTCGTAAAAGGGCTTGCCAGACTTGGAACCAACCACGGGCGAAAACAGGACAATATCCTTTTCCGCCCCCTGCAAAGCATGAACCGTGCCGACAGTGATGTCTGAAATCCCCAATTCCTTCAACAACTCGCGAATCAAAACGGTCTGGTATCGAAACGGAGTGACAATTCCCAAGATGTCTCCAATGGCTTTCCCCGAAATGTGTTCGAGTTTTTCACGATGATTCCGAATCCAACCAACGATGGCTTCGGCTTCTTCAACATTGAACTTTCCCCTTCCTCCGGCGTCTTTGGCTTCCCCCCTGATGTCGGCATATCCCAGATGCGGGAGAAAGTCGTATTTTTTCTCTGACGGACGCAATGGTTGCAAATCGCCGCCATAAGCGAGGAGGTTGCAGTACCGGATGATCTCCGGTACACAACGGCGGTGTTCGGAGAGGAACATACCTCCGAACCGTTCGTTCTTCCGATATTTGCTTCTCCGTTGAGCGATCCTCATGACGCTTCCGAGGGCTGCTGTCACGCCCTTCTCCTCGATCTCCTCCGCTTCTTTCAAATCGGCGATCACACCGGTTCCCAAAAGATTTCCGTGATCCACGTCCCGGGTTACTGAGGAGATGGGCTCGATTTGCATGGTATCTCCCACCACCAACGCTTTTTTGGCGAGGGAAATCGCCGGGACGGCCAAATCCGGAGAAACTTGCCCGGCCTCATCGATGATCAGCAGGTCGATGAAACCCGTCAGATACCCCGATTGGTATTTTTTCTTTCCTTGGTTCACGACCGGATCGTACACGCAAAACCACTTCGGCAGCATATGAAAAGTGGCGACAAAACACGGAGTCAGTTTGGCGTATCGCCGCCATTTTTTTCTGGTTTTCCGGCTGGATTTGCTCTCTTGATATCCTTTGGCAATTTGCTCTTCCATCTCCATCAACCATTTGGCTTCCCAATAGTGAGTGGCGAGACGAAAAGCCAAGTACCGAAGGCTGGTATCCAGTGTCTCCATGGAGTCGGAAAACGGGACTTCATGATTTCGGCACCATGTTCGGAGACGATGTTCTGATTGACGAATCTTTTCGAGCAATTGCTGTAATTCGGTTCGCTTCGCTTCCGCCGCCTGTCGGTCGGCCTCGTGTTTTTGGATCTCCCGGTCGATGGCGCGACTGATTTCATCATTTGCAAAAGAGAAGACCTCGATCGGATGGTTTTTTTCCAGAAGAAACACTTCATTTCGCCGCCGCCTTCTCTCGTTGATCCCGGGAAGGAAAAAGAGCCATTTCCACCACAGCGGTTCCTTGTTTAGATGTTCCGTCCAATCCCGTTTCAACCTCACATAGAACTGTTTTCTTTTGGACGCCTCCATTTCCTGTTCTTCCCATTCTCGGATCTGTTCCGACAGTTTCTCGATCGATCCGTCGTATTCCCGGTTCAACCGTTCCTGATACGCCTGATACTGTTTAGCCAAATTCACCCCATCCCGAATCGCTTCACAGGTTCGAACAAGATCGGTTTGCAAAAGTTCCGCCGCGAATGACAGACTGTCCACCGTTGAACCCGCGTACTCAGCACACCGACTTAAAAAGTAAGTTTTTGCTTCTGCAACTTGGCTCGGCATTTCCATTTGTTTCATGAAATCTTCGCCGTTTTCGCTGACAACATGGTACGGATGACCCGATTCCGCCAATTTCCCCATCTGTGATGACGCAGGCAGATACAAACCGTAACTCTTCAGCCCGGGAATCCATCTGCCCTGCAACTGGACCGCTTTCTTTCCCCAAACCGTCCGGGTGTCCGGTTGTTTCTCTCCCGTTTGACCGAAGCTGTCGATGATATTGGTGATCGCTTTGTTGTTGGCCGACGTTGCGACAATTACCGGCGGATCGTCCATCCCTTTCGCTGCCGCCTCCACCCACAGCGAAGCGACCACATTTTGCAGCAGGGTGGTTTTACCTGTTCCCGGCGGTCCATTGACAGCCAACATCTCCCCTTCATTCAGGGTGAAAAAATGATGCAACGATTCCCGCTGACCGGGAGACAGCGGATAGACATGATTCATCTGACCGAGATGACGTTCCGATTGATCGAGACAGGAAAGAATTGGTTCATTTTTCTGTTCCTCAAGAGAAAGGTAGTTTTGCAACAGAGCAGGTAAAGTCTCTGATCCAACCAAATGCTTATACAATGCAATGAACTCTTTGTTCAGCTTTCCTTCCTGGATCGGTACCACCCACACCTGTTCACTGCGTCGATAGCCGTCGATCACAAAACTTTGCAACCGCTCGCCGATGACATGCTGAAAAAGTTTTTCCGCATAAGCAATAGCTTCAGACCAGTTACCCTCTACGGCATACGCCGTTTGTTCGGCCAACGCGTCCAGTTGATCCAATCTGCCCAAAACCAATTCGTGGCCCACAGTCGGTTCCAAGTACTTTCTCGGTATGTATGCGGGACGATGAGTAATCGGCAACAGTTTGCCGTCTTCCAACCGGGCCGGCAGGAATAACGGCGTGAGGATCTGGTTCGGATCATCTGTACGTTCCAGAAAAACCGGACAAATGTGCAATTCCGCTTCCTCATCGGGGTTCATTTTGTCCTTAATCAGTTTGATGCTTTCCGCTGAGAGTTCTCCTTGACGAAATTCCGGTTCCGGAATATGGACGCCTTGTTTTCGATGAAAAGAATCATTGTCGCGATCTTGGAAACTACGGAACAGGTATCGCAATAAACGCTTTTCTTTTTCCATCCTTTCACCTTCATTTGTTTTTTAAGTAGATTATAAATAATTTGATGTTATCTTGCACGAAAAAAGGAAAAACAGAATCACATGTAAAAAAGAGAAAACAAGGAGGAGCGAGAATGAAAAAAAGCTTGATTGCCAGAAATAAAAATTACCGTTACCTTTGGATCGGTCAAACCGGCAGTATGCTGGGGGATTGGTTTAACCAAGTGGCACTTGCACAAACGATTCTGTTCCTGTCTCATTCTGCGTTGTCTGTCGGTATGCTTTTGATGTGCCGCGCTTTGCATTCTTCAAACGAAATGGTCGGAAGCCACCCCATCTTCCCGTCATCATCCCTACGTACAAGCTTTACAGGAAGGATTCCGGGAAGCGACCCGCAACCACGTCGTCCGTTCTGTTATCCTGATTGGGATCAGCTGGGGATTTGCCGGCGGAGGATATCAAATATTGATCCCTCTGCTTGGAAGCAAAGTCTACGATCTGCAAGGATTCGGGATCGGAATCCTGTATGCGATCGATGGTCTGGGAGTGTTGACCGGGGCATACTGTTTAAAAAAATTCATCAAGGATCAACACCGTCGAGCCGTAGTATGGTATGGGGTTTCCTACCTTACCCAGGCATTATTTTTTGCTTTGCTCGCTCAAACCAACACCTTTCTAACGGGGGTTTTGATGCTGTATCTGATGAGGGTAAGTTCCGGTATCATCATCCCCCTTGACACGTATCTGTTGCAAACCCATACGAATGAGGAAGTCCGGGGACGTGTTTTTTCCCTGCACTTGGCAACCTATGGCGGAGTGATGCAACTCTCCTATGTGGTATCCGGGTGGACTTACGAACAACTGGGAATTCCCTTGGTTGGATTGGGGATTGGGACTATTTCCTTTCTGTGCGGTATGAGTTGGCTGATACAATACAAGCGTGGAAAATTCAATTCATCACCCCGGGCGGATTCTCGAACGGTTGCAAAATAGACCCATTAAATCCTTGGCTGGGGTCAACAGCGATCAAGTGTCGAGTTTGCTCAGCTCTCACAATAATAAGTGAATCTCCCAGCGTCATTTGGAGGCGACGGAGCATTTCACCCGTCTCACGCTCCAGGTTCACGGCAAATCGTATGGAGTCAGCAATACCAATCGTGATATACTGGACAAGATGCGTGCATACATACGGACCACATTTCAGGAAGGAGGGATACCATGTCGTTCGACGGCTTGGTCACCCGTGCCGCCGTTCGGGAGATGCAGATGCTGGTCGGCGGGCGGATCAACAAAATCTATCAACCGAGTGAAAACGAGTTGTTGCTGCAAGTAAGGGTACAACAACGGAATCATCTGTTGCTCATCTCGGCACACCCGTCTTATGCCCGGATTCATCTCACCCGCCATATGACGGAAAATCCCTTGGAGCCGCCAATGTTTTGCATGCTGATGCGCAAACACTGCGAAGGCGGGATCATCACCGCCATCGAACAAGTGGACATGGAGCGGATCGTTCACATCCACATCCGCGCCCGCAACGATTTGGGCGATGATGTGACCCGCCTGCTGATCGCGGAGATCATGGGTCGTCACAGCAACATCATCCTGACAGACCCGGAATCCAACCACATCATCGACGCCGTCCGCCGCGTCTCCCATGCCGTCAACCGTTACCGTCAGGTGTTGCCGGGCGTGACGTACCGGCGGCCGCCCACCCAGGACAAACATCACCCGTTAACTGCGGATGAAGCGACGTTCATCCGTTCGTTGGACTTCAACCAGGGCCGGTTGGACCGACAGATCGTCGACCGATTCGCCGGTATCAGCCCCGTGGTCGCCAAAGAGATCGTCCATCGGGCAGGGTTGGGGGAGCGGTCGCGGTTGTGGCAGGCCTTTTCCAAGGTGATGGCCGACATCCGCGAACACCGGTACCAACCCACCATCGTCGTCTCCCCCGAACAGAAGGCGTTTTTCTCCGTGGTGGCATTAACCCACCTGAAGGGAGATGCGCAAACGTTCGACAGTGTCAGTTCGTGTCTGGATGCCTTTTTCCACGGGAAAGCGGAACGGGATCGTGTCCGGCAGCAAACATTGGATCTCGTGCGCAAACTGAAAAACGAGATTGAGAAGAATGAAAAAAAAATCCAAGTGTTGGAACGGGAAATCCGGGAAGCGGAAAAGGCGGAAAATGCACGGATTTACGGGGAATTGCTCACCGCCTATATGCACCAGATTCAACGGGGAGACCGGGTGGCACGGGTGATCAACTATTACGATCCGGAAGCGCCCGAGATCGAAATTCCGCTCGATCCGCAGTTGACCCCGTCGGAAAACGCCCAGCGCTATTTCAAGCGTTACAACAAGGCGAAAGCCACACGCCAATGGAACAAAGAGCAAATGGAAAAAGCACAGCAAGACATCACTTATCTGGAGTCCGTACTGGCATTGTTGGAAAACGCCTCGTTGAAAGAAGTGGAGCAAATTCGGGAGGAACTGGAGGAAGAAGGCTGGCTGCGTCCATCGGGAAAAGGAACGCGCAAGCGGAAAAAGGAAGCACCTTCCCCGGCTGTTTATCATTCTTCTGAAGGGATTCCCATTCTCGTGGGCAAAAACAACAAACAAAACGATTATTTGACCCATCACCTCGCCTCGTCCGGGGACACATGGTTGCACACCAAGGACATCCCCGGCTCGCACGTGGTGATCCGGGCCCGAACGTTCGGCGAACAAACCTTGCACGAGGCTGCCATGCTGGCCGCTTACTTCAGCAAAGCCCGTCATTCCAGTCAAGTGCCGGTCGATTACACATTGGTCAAATACGTGCGTAAACCTTCCGGCGCCCGTCCGGGTTTTGTCATCTATGACCATCAAAAAACGCTGTATGTCACACCGGATGAATCGGTGATCCGACAACTGACGGAAAAGGCAAGGTCTTAAAACTCACCAGAAATTGCGAGTAGGAAGCTGTTTTGTCAGCAATTTCACGTCGTACCGTCGGTACGACTGTTTTTTGTGCCGGTTTTCTTCCACCATTCATCCAGTGCCCAATATCCCAACGCCAACAGGGTGGGCAGGCTGAAAACCGACTCCGCAAACAGTTCCAGGAGAGTGGGAAGCGTCACCACCCATTGAACCGATTGCCGTAAATTCCACCCCAACCAGAACATCAACAGTGCGGCGGCTCCCGTGTGGATCAGCAAGGACAACACCCACCGATGTTTCCCTGCCCGCCGGGTCAACCAATCTGACACCAACGAGACGGGCAGCGCAAACAAAAACATGACGGGGGCCACGTATATCAAATAAAAAAACGGATCATAAGGGATCATCAACACATCGGGGTCCGGCGGTTGGAATGAATGTTTCATCCAGACAATCATTTTCAATACAATCAGTGTCACAACCGTCATCACCGCTGAAACCAGCAATTTCCCCCTCCAAATCCGCTTCATCCCGTATTCTCCCTTTTTCTCTTCTACCGTTCGGAAGACTGATGCCGCATCGCTTTGAAAATGGCTTCCGCCGCGGCCAAATGAACATATTTGTCATTGCGATCATCCGCCCAGGCTTCGCGCAGCACGTACACGGCTTCCGTTTGTGACGGATCGTTCATGGTCAAGGCCCAGGCCGCCCAAAAACGTGCTTGCCGGTTGTCCGATCTGAGACACGATTGCAATGCTTCGACCGCATCAGCTCCGATTTTCATCAGCGCCAATGCCGCCGCCATGCGCGTTTCCCGGTTTTCTTCATGCAGCAGCGCGATCAGCTGCGGAACCGCTCCTCTTGCCGCGCTTCCAATCTCACCCAACGCAACCGCCGCTACCCCTCGCACCTGTTCATCCACATCCTGCAAGCCTTCCATCAGCACAGGAACCGCTGCCTCTCCTTTTTCCACCATTGCTTGAAAGGCAGGCCACATCGTATCCCGTTTTCCCAGTTGACGAACATCGCAAACGTTTGGCAACGTACGGTTTTTTTCTCTTTCATCTCCGGAATTCATCCCGTACTCCCCTTTCCTCATCACATTTTCCGAACTTTAATATATTTACGGGGAAAACCGGGTGAATCCTGCATAGCGCGTGTCTGCTCCATATCGTTTTTTTCCTTTTCCCGAATCGCTTCACCCGATTATGCAAGGAAGCAAATCATGACCACTCCGAACGGAGCAGGACGCGGGCAAAATCCGGTTTGCATAGAGAGGCCCGCGGTTCAACTTCTGCGCTTGCGTATGGATGCCAGGCCATTGCCCCCTGGGGATGACCCGACACGCCCGAATCCAGACATTTCGCTGCAAGAAGTTGTGTTTACCCGTCTGCCCGTTCCGACTCCTCCAACCATACCCGCTCCTCACCCGTATACACATTGAACGAGGCGCCACGTGCGAATCCGATCAGCGTGATGCCGAACGCACGGGCGGTATCACATGCCAATGTGGACGGTGCCGACATCGTGATGAGGATGGGCACGCCGGCAACCGCCGCCTTTTGTACGATTTCGAACCCGGCACGACTGCTCACCATCAGGATCTTCCGGTCCAGCGGACACTGCCGGTTGAGCCATGCTTGGCCGATCAGTTTGTCCACCGCATTGTGCCGACCCACGTCCTCGCGGATGGACAACAACCGTCCCTCTTCATCAAACAAGGCGGCTGCATGCAATCCGCCTGTCTGCTGAAACAGACGTTGACTCTGGCGAAACACCTCTCCCATCCGTGGCAACAGAGCGGCGCGTAACCGAATCCGCCCCTTTGCCGGAACGACACCCTGGGCACGAAGGGATGCCAGTGACGCCGTTCCGCAGACACCGCATCCCGACATGGCCGCAAAACGGCGGCGGGGCCGGTCCAGATTCGGACGGATGCCGGGACGCAAATGCACGTTCACGATGTTGTAGCGTTGTTCTTGATCCACATGGGGGTCTGTACAATAGGTGAGATGCGACACTTCGTCAGGCGAGCGCAAAATGCCCTCGGCAAACAACCATCCCGCAGCCAGTTCGAAATCATGGCCCGGGGTGCGCATCGTCACCCCGAGGGGAATCGGTTCGGGAACACCATACAGCCGGATGCGGATTTCCATCGGTTCTTCCACGATGATCCGGTCCGTCCTCGTGGAGATTTGACCTCCGGTCACACGCCGGATATGCCTGCGAGACACATTGCTTCTCGGAGGAGGAAACGGATGGAGCCTCATCTCGTTTCCTCCCCGCTTTCCTTTCCTTCTTCCGGACGCAACCTTTTGGCGAGATTCAGGAAATAACGGATGGCGGCGATCACTTCGGGATCGCGCAGGGTTTGGAGCAGTGTCCACATGCCCGGTCGCTCCGTCTCTTTTTCCGCTTCTTCCGCCGTTTTGACCGCAGACGGCAGATCGACCGCGGACAACAGGACACCCGTATGAATCAGGTTGCGCAACAAACGCTTGCCGCCCGGCGTATTCAACTGCTCCAGTGCGACGGTCAACAGCTCGTCGGTCGATGCCAAAAAAGCCTTGGCCGTTCGCAACCATCCTTTTTCGTGAAGCAAACTGATCACATCGATCAGTTCATCGACCGCCTCTTTTTGTTCAGCCCAACGGTTCAGCAATTGGACCGCTTCCGGAGACAGCTTCTCTTCAGTGGCGGGTTTCCGGTTGGAGACGATTTCTCTCGTGGGTGCGGCCATCACGGTCCCCTCCTTCCGTTCCGGGCATGCGGTAATCCGCTCTTTGCCATTTTCGTTCCACTTCCACCCCGCGTGTCGGTCGCCGGTTGGCAAAACGCGGGTTGTGCCGTGGCAACGGTTCGGTTGGCGGTTCGTCCAACACCTCCATGCGCACGGCGTATTCCTTGTACGCCGGTGTATCCGTTTCCCGGTCGGTGTCATCGCCCGTCAACAGGTTGACGGCACCATCCTCAGGGTCGTTCATGGTGAGATACAGCTCCCGTCCCCGCACACGATCCGTCACCAGCACGGGTACCCGCGCCTCACCGTAAGGGGAGGTGAGACGAACCCACATGCCATCCGTCAACCCCCGCTCCTTCGCCACTTCGGGCGACACTTCCACGAACGCGCGCGGGACCTTGGAGCGGATGCCAACGGAGCGTCCGGTCATGTTGCCTTCGTGGAAATGTTCCAACACACGACCGTTATTCAAATGCAAATCATACGACGTTTCCCGTTCGCGCGGCGGAATCCATTTCATCGGATACAGGCGCGCCTTGCCGTCCGGGAACGCAAAGCGATCGCGATACAGCAGCGGGGTGTCCGTTCCGTCCGGATGGACCGGCCATTGCAGGCTTCGGTATCCTTCCAGCCGCTCGTATGTGACCCCGGCAAACATCGGGGCCAAACGGGCCGCTTCCGCCATGATTTCCCCCGGATGCGCATACGACCAGTCAGCTCCCAACGCTCGCGCCACCATTTGGATGATTTGCCAATCCGGCAACGAATCTCCCAGAGGCTCCAGCGCCGGATACAGCCGTTGAATCCGCCGCTCGGTGTTGGTAAATGTCCCTTCCTTCTCCAAACTGGGGCTGGCGGGGAGTACGACATCCGCAAACTGCGCCGTCCGCGTCAGAAACAGATCCTGCACGATGAGAAACTCCAATTGTTCAAAAGCGCGCTGTACCCGTCGCGCATTGGCATCCACCAGGGCCATATCCTCTCCGACGATGTACATGGCTTTCAAACGGCCGTCGTGGATCGCATCCACCATCTGGTGATTGTTCCATCCCGGCCGATCCGGCAGCGAAACACCCCACGCTTCTTCATACCGCTTTCGGACCCGCTCGTCCGTCACCGGTTCATAGCCCGGAAACATATGCGGCATCGCACCGAAATCGCTGGTCCCTTGGACGTTGTTGTGCCCCCTGAGCGGATAGGCCCCCGTGCCGGGACGGCCGTAATTTCCCGTCACGAGAAGCAGATTGGAAATGGCGGTGCTGGTATCGCTGCCCCCGGTATGCTGGGTGACGCCCATCGCCCAAAGGATGCAAACGGTGTCGGCATCGCGGATCATCTCCGCCGCCCGGATCAGGTCAGACACCGCAATCCCCGTGATTTCCTCGGCAAAAGCCAGTGTAAACGGTTCCAAACTGCGCCGGTATTCCTCCAAACCGTGCACCCGCTCCGCCAAAAACGACGCATCGTGCCAGCCCTGATCCAGTATGTAGCGGGCCAGCGCCGACAACCATACGAAATCCGTCCCCGGTCGAGGTCGCAGGAACAGATCCGCCCGCTCCGCCATCTCATGCTTGCGCAGATCGGCGACAATCACCTTTTGGCCGCGCAGTTTCTGCGCCCGTTTGACCCGCGTTGCCAGTACCGGATGCGACTCGGCCGTGTTGGAACCGATGATGATGACCAAATCCGCCTGTGCGATATCCGAGATGGATCCCGAATCTCCGCCGTAACCGACCGTACGGAAAAGACCTTGCGTGGCCGGCGATTGGCAATATCGGGAGCAATTGTCCACATTGTGGGTGCCGATGACGGCACGGGCCAACTTCTGCATCAGATAGGCTTCTTCGTTGGTGCATTTGGAAGAAGCGATCAGCCCGATGGCATCCGGACCGTACCGATCACGGATTGCTCCCAGCTTCTCGCCGATCACGGCCATTGCTTCCTCCCAGTCCGCCTCCTCAAAGACGTCCCCGCGCCGGATCAACGGTCGGGTCAATCGCTCCTCGCTGTTGACAAAATCCCAACCGAACTTCCCTTTGACACACGTGGAAATGCCGTTGGCCGGGGCTTCCTCCCGCGGCTGGATCTTCAGAATGCGCCGTCCCTTGGTCCACACGTCAAAACTGCATCCCACACCACAGTAAGTACAGACGGTTTTGGTCTTGCGAATCGTTTTCTCCCGCATGGCCGCTTCCATCTCGGAAATGGCCAGGATCTGGCGGTAGCCGGGTTCCACTTCCTTGGTGATGTCGATCATATGGCGCAGGGTCTCCGGTTTGAATCCGGTCAAAAAACCCGCTTCCCCCAGCATCGATTTTTCCATCAAGGCATTGCACGGACAAACGGTGACACAATGACCGCATGAAACGCACGACGATTCATTGATCGACACGCCGTGATCCCACACCACCCGCGGGCGATCCGCCTCCCAATCGATGGACAGCGTTTCGTTCACCTGCAGATTTTGGCATGCTTCCACACAACGTCCGCACAAAATGCACTGGTTGGGATCGTAGCGGTAAAACGGGTTGCTGTCGTCAACCGGATACGGTTTCGGCCGGAACGGCTCCGACTGATGATCCACCTTCATCGCCTTGACCGCTTCATGAAGATCGCAGTTGCCGTTGTTGTTGTCGCAAACGGTACAGTACAGCTCATGGTTGACCAGGATGCGGTCCATCGCCTCTTTTTGTGCCCGTTTCACCCGATCCGACAGGGTATCGATCTTCATCCCGTCGACCAACTGCGTCGCGCAGGCGCGAACCAATTCCCCATCCACTTCGACCATGCACAGGTCGCAGGTTTGGATCGGTCCCAGACTGGGGTGGTAACACAAATGAGGAATCCGGTCACCCATCAGTTCCAGGATGGTTTGAGACGATCGCCCCGTTCTCGCCACACCGTCGCAAACCACCGTCACGTCACGATCCGTCCGGCTCATCCTGTTGTCCCTCCCCTTCAGTTTCGGATAAACCCGCCTTCGGAATGAATCACCTGTCCCGTGATCCACGCCGCCTCATCGCTGGCCAAAAATGCGATCAACCGGGCGGCATCAGCCGGTTGTCCCACGCGTCCCATCGGAAACTTGGGCAACAAGGACCGTTTCAGTTCCTCCGACATCCAACCGGTATCCGTCGGTCCGGGGTTGACCGCATTGACGGTGATCCCCTTGTGCGCCACTTCCGCAGCCAATGTCCGGGTGAGTGCTTCAATCGCGCCCTTCGTCGCAACGTAGGACAGCTCCCCCGGCATGGGTCCCAGCGACTGCCCGCTGGTCAGATTGATAATCCGTCCACCCGGTCCGCCTTTGTAACGGCGCGCAAACCCGGCGCTTAACAATGCGGTCGCCCTCACATTGACGGCATAATGGGCGTCCAGCCCCTGTGCGGTGATCGTTTCGAAGCTGTCGTTGATCGACACCGCCGCATTGTTCACGAGAATGGACGGTGCACCCAGCCGTTCGCATACCGTTTCCAAGACGCGTTCCGCCGCTTCCGGTTGGGACAAATCCACCGCAAGCGCTTCCGCGCGGACACCCAAGGCACGCAACTCCTGCAACAGCTCCTCCGGTTCCCGCTCCGTCGTCTTCTGAAACGTCATGCGATCATAAGGGGTCCAATGGGTGAAAAATACGTCTGCGCCCTTTTCGGCCAGTGCGCGGCACACCGCCGCACCGATGCCCGTTTTGCGCGTGGCACCGGTAACGACGGCAATTTTGCCCTTTAAGTTGCAGGACATGCCAATCCACCTTTCTCTTTGCAACATTCACAATCTTTATTGTATCAAAAGGCTGTTTCATCAAAAAGGCCGGTATGATCCTGGCCGTACGCTTCCCACGAAAAGGTTTGGATACACCTCTAGTCCATTTTTCTGCTCAATCCAACCGCCTTTCGCCAGTACACCCACACTTGAAACAACAACACCATTCCCAAACCGAAAAAAGCGGCTATATAAGAGGGGATTTCTCCCAACTTGACCCGATCGTTTCTCCACTCCCGGAAAATACACCCCGATCCCTTCCCCGTTGGTATGGCCAACATCAAGAGATCATACGCCTTCCACATGCAAGCGATGCCCAACAACAGCCATATCGCCATCCACCATTTTCTCATCCTCATGTTTCCTCCCGTCCATACCCGGTTGATCTCCCCGCCGATTTTCCCGGCATCCCCGAAAGCGGTCAACGCCTGACGCTCCGCTTCATCCGGCAGGTACCCCCTTTTCCCTGTATTCCTCATACAGCAGGGTCAAATGGTCAAGCAGCTCTTCCTCCAGTTCCTTCCGCTGACGGGGATTGCATTGAACCTTTCGGAGCAGCTCGGTGACACGACGATGGATGTCGTTCATGAGTGCACCTCCCGAGATACCTGGAGAATGAGCCGGCGAAGGAAATGCCATCTCTCCAGCTTTCGCGTCAACGCTTTTCTCCCATCCTCAGTGACGGAGTAGTATCGCCTTCGCTTTCCTCCGTCCGTCTCTTTCCACTTTGATGTGAGCCACCCCTTGTTCTCGAGACGCTTCAACGCCGGATACAACGTGCCTTCTCCCATCTCGTACAAATCCCGGCTTTGCTGCCGGATTCGCTTGGCCATCTCATAACCGTACATCTCTCTGTAAGCCAACAGGGACAAAATCAAGATGTATTATCATCGTCCATGGTGTTCCTTCATTCCCTCGTGATCCTTTCGTCTTAACACTTTATACATCGTATTACAAGGTATGGTGGGGGAAAAAAGGGGAGAACATCCATGTCCTCCCTTTTTCCTCCTCATCTCGCCTTTACTGTGCGGCTGCCCGGTTTCACCGCCGGGATCCCCTCTTTGCACAACGGGCATTCCGCCGGATTGTAGCTGGGGATCTCATACGGCAGCAACGCCCGATACGGCACGTCAAACGGGGCACGGCCACCACTGCGGTCCACGATGGAGCCGATCCCGATCACACGTCCGCCCGCCGCCTGAACGAGACGCACCACTTCCATCACCGATCCGCCCGTGGTCACTACGTCTTCGACGATGAGAACACGCTCGCCGGGCTGGATAGTGAAGCCGCGACGCAGGCTCATCTCCCCGTTTTGACGTTCGGCGAACAGACACCGCACCCCGAGTGCCCGCGCCACCTCATGGGCAATGATCACACCGCCCAACGCCGGACCGACCACCAGATCCACCTTGTCGTCCCGGAACCGATCAGCCAGTGCCCGTCCCGCCTGTTCGGCCTCCGCCGGGTGTTGCAACAGTTGTGCGCATTGCATGTATTGGGCACTGTGACGGCCGGAGGACAGAAGGAAATGCCCTTCTTTCAACACGCCCGTCCGCTGAATGGCTTCACGTACATCCCACGCCATTTCATATCCTCCTCACTTTTGTGATGTCCTGTTGGATCTGTTCGTATGCGTGCACCGGATCATCCGCCCGCAATATGGCCCGGCCCACCACCAAATAGTCGGCACCGTTTTGTACTGCCTGCTCCGGCGTCATGATCCGTTTCTGGTCATCGGATGCCACCCCATGCGGCCGGATGCCGGGCACCACCGCGATTCCTTCCGTTCCCGCATTTCGCATGGCCCGTTTGACCATCGGCACTTCCCAACCGGAACAAATCACCCCGTGCAAACCCGCTTGGGCCGCCAGTTCCGCATAACGCCGGACGCAGTCCTCCACCGTGCCCGGAATGCCGATCTCCTCATTCATCGTCCGCTGGTCAGTGGAAGTGAGTTGGGTGACGCCGACCAACCGCATGGTGTCCGCTCCGGCCGCAGCCGCCGCTTCCCGCGCCGCGGCCATCATGGAGACGCCGCCCCCCGCATGGAGGGTGAGCATATCCACTCCCAGGCTGGCGACGGATTTCACGGCATGATAAACAGTATGGGGAATATCGTGCAATTTCAGGTCGAGAAACACCGGATACCCTCGCTCTTTCAAGCTGGTCACCCATGCGGGGCCCGTGGCGTAAAACAGCTGCATCCCCACTTTGAGAAACGGCCGTTTCTCTTGCGGCCACCGCGCCAGGAACGATTCGGCCGCAGCCTGCGTCGGCAAGTCCAGTGCGATCATGATGGTGGGGTCAGTTAGAGCGGTTGAACTGGTCATCGAATGTCTCCTTTCCATCTCTTCGCCTTTGTGGGGAAATCTGATATCTCCGGGTGAGCCGGTTTCCTCTCGCTCCCGTTTTTGATTCGTGCAAATCGCTTGTGTGAAACCGGCCACCCTTCATCCTGAAACCATGCCCCTTTCAAGTTTCGTTCACATCAAACGATCCCACTTTTTATCCCGCCAGCACACCCCATTTTTTCTGTCCCGACACCGGCTGACCGATCGGGTCCGCGGTCAGGTAGATCGATTCCAGCGTGGTGAGGAGCGCTTCCACCGTATCCAGCGATGTGAGGCAGGCGATACCGTGTTCCACCGCTTCCCGCCGGATGCGGAACCCGTCACGCTGCGGCGTTTTGCCGCGCGTCCACGTGTTGACGACCAAATCGGCTTCGCCCCGGCGGATCAGATCGACGATGTGCGGCGAGCCTTCCTTGATCTTGTTCACCCGCGTGACGGGCAAACCTTCCCGCTCCAGCATGTCCGCCGTGCCGTGTGTGGCCACCACCCGGTATCCCAGGTCGGAGAAACGGCGGATCAACGGGAGCGCCTCCTCCTTGTCCTTGTCGCTGATGGTGACAACGACCGTACCAAATTGCGGCAGCGAAATGCCGGCGGCCAACAACCCCTTGTAGATGGCGCGTGCAGGGTCTCGATCACGCCCCATCACTTCGCCGGTCGATTTCATCTCGGGTCCCAGCGTCACATCGACGCGCCGCAGTTTGGCGAAGGAGAAGACCGGCACCTTGACGGCCACCTCTCCGGTCTCCGGCCACAATCCGCTCGGGTATCCTTGATCGGCCAGCGATTCACCCAACATGACGCGTGTGGCCACCTGCGCCATCGGGATGCCCGTCACTTTGCTCAGGAATGGTACCGTTCGCGAAGCGCGCGGGTTGACTTCCAGCACATAGAGATCGTCTTGGTGCAGAACAAACTGGATGTTGACCAGTCCGCGAATCTGAAGTGCACGGGCAATCCGGGTGGTGATCTCGATCAGGCGCTCTTTTTGCGATGCGGTGATCGATTGGGCCGGATAGATGGCGATCGAGTCACCGGAGTGAACTCCCGCCCGTTCGATATGCTCCATGATACCGGGGATCAGGACCGATTTCCCGTCGGCGATGGCGTCCACTTCCAGCTCTTTCCCCCGGAGGTAACGGTCCATCAGCACCGGATGTTCCGGGTTGACTTTGACCGCTTCCGACATGTAGGAAACGAGTTCTTTCTCGCTGTACACGATTTCCATCGCCCGACCGCCCAGCACATACGAGGGCCGCACCAACATGGGAAAGCCGATCTCTTTCGCTTTTTCCATCGCTTCCTCCGTGGAGGTGACGGCAAAACCCTGCGGTTGCGGCACGCCGATGGACGCCAGCAATTGCTCGCATTTTTCCCGGTCTTCAGCCCGGTCGATCTCCGACAGTGACGTTCCCAGGATCGGAACCCCCGCCTTTTCCAGATGGCGCGCCAGGTTGAGTGCCGTTTGTCCGCCGAATTGGACGATGACGCCCATCGGTTGCTCTTTGTCGATGACATGTAACACGTCTTCTATGTGCAGCGGTTCAAAGTACAAGCGATCGGAGATGTTGAAGTCGGTGGAGACCGTTTCCGGGTTGTTGTTCAGGATCACCGCCTCGATCCCCGCTTCACGCAGCGCTTTGATGGCGTGCACCGTGGCATAGTCGAACTCGACGCCTTGCCCGATGCGGATCGGCCCGGAACCGAGTACCAAAACCGACCGTTTGCCGTTCAGCACCACTTCGTCTTCCTGTTCGTAGGTAGAGTAATAGTACGGTGTTTCGGCCGTAAATTCGGCCGCGCAGGTATCCACCATCTTGTACACCGGCAGAATCCCCCACTCCTTGCGGAGCCTGCGCACTTCCTCCGTCTGCATCCCGCACCAGCGGGCCAATGTCCGGTCGGTCCAGCCCATCCGCTTGGCGTTCCGCAATGTCTCCTCATCCAGCGAGCCGCGCTCGCGCACTTCCCGTTCGAAACGGATCAGGTTTTCGATTTTTTGCAGGAAAAACCGGTCGATGCGCGTCAGTTCCGCCGCTTGCTCCAACCCGTAACCGCGGCGCAACCATTCCGCCAGGAGGAACAATCGCTCATCATCCGGTTGGGTCAACCGTTCTTCCAACTGTTCGCGGGTCAGGTGAGCCGCACTTGGCAACTCCAGATCTTCCATGCCGATTTCAAGCGAACGGACCGCTTTGAGCAGAGACTCCTCCACTGTACGGCCAATGGCCATCACTTCGCCCGTCGCTTTCATCTGCGTGCCCAGCTTCCGGTTGGCAGAGGTGAATTTGTCAAAGGGCCAACGCGGGATTTTACAGACCACATAGTCCAACGTCGGTTCGAAACAGGCGTAAGTTTGCCCGGTGACCGGGTTTTTCAGCTCGTCCAGCGTGTAGCCGATGGCGATCTTGGCTGCAATCTGGGCGATCGGATAACCGGTTGCTTTGGATGCGAGTGCGCTGGAGCGGCTGACACGCGGGTTCACTTCAATCACGTAATATTGGAAGCTGTGCGGATCGAGGGCAAACTGCACGTTGCACCCGCCGCGAATGTCCAGTGCCCGGATGATGTTGAGCGCGGACGACCGCAACATCTGTACCTCACGGTCGGCCAGTGTAAGCGTGGGCGCAAACACGATGCTGTCACCGGTGTGGACGCCGACAGGATCGAAGTTTTCCATGTTGCAGACGACGATGCTGTGGTCGGCCGCGTCACGCATCACTTCATACTCGATCTCCTTGTAGCCGGCGATACTCTTTTCGATCAGGCACTGGTGAATGGGGCTGTAGCGCAGTCCGTTTTCGACGATTTCCCGCAGTTCCGCTTCCGAACGGGCGATCCCGCCTCCCGTGCCGCCCAGTGTATACGCCGGCCGCACGATCACCGGGTAGCCGGTCTCACCGGCGAAACGGACCGCTTCTTCCACCGAGTGAACGATTTCGCTTTCCGGCACCGGTTCGCCGATCTTCTTCATCAATGCCCGGAACTGTTCCCGGTCTTCCGCACACGTGATCGCGTGCAGTTCCGTTCCCAACAGACGGACACCCTCTTTTTCCAATACGCCCCGCCTGGCCAGTTCGACCGCCATGTTCAATCCGGTCTGTCCGCCCAAAGTCGGCAACAGCCCGTCCGGACGCTCTTTGCGAATCACCTGGATCAGGAATTCGGGGGTGATCGGTTCGATGTACACCTTGTCCGCCATTTCCGTGTCGGTCATGATCGTCGCCGGGTTGGAGTTGACCAGCACCACTTCCAACCCTTCCTCTTTCAGCGCACGGCACGCTTGTGTTCCCGCGTAGTCGAACTCCGCCGCCTGACCGATGACGATCGGACCGGAACCGATGACGAGGATTTTTTTCAGGCTGGGATCTTTAGGCATATTGCATACCCTCCTTGATCGCACGTTGGCGGTGGGTCTCCATCAAGTCGAGGAACTGGTCGAACAGGTAATTGGGATCGACCGGTCCGGGCGCCGCTTCCGGGTGGTATTGCACCGAAAATGCCGGGAATGACGTGTGGCGCAACCCTTCCACCGTTCCGTCGTTCAACGCGATGTGCGTCACTTCCAAGCCGGTGCCCGCCAGCGATTCGGCACGCACGGTGTAGCCGTGGTTTTGCGAGGTGATAACCGTTTTCCCGGTAACCAGTTCCTTCACCGGATGGTTGCAACCCCGATGGCCAAACTTCATCTTGACCGTATCCGCGCCGCAGGCCAACGCCAGCAATTGGTGTCCCAGGCAAATGCCGAAGATCGGATAACGACCCAACAGGCGGCGAACGGTCTCCACCGCCTCCGGCACATCTTTGGGATCACCGGGTCCGTTGGAGAGCAAAATGCCGTCCGGGTGGAAACGGTCGATTTCTTCGGCCGTCGTGTTCCACGGGACCACGACCACGTCGCAGTTTCGCCGCACCAATTCCCGCTGGATGCCGTATTTCGCACCGAAGTCCATCAGTACGACCCGTTTTCCGTAACCGGGAACCGTATAAATGCTTTTGGTGCTCACCTGGGCCACCTGGTCGCGACGCAGTGGCACATTCAGCCGTTCCATCAACACTTCGATCGGCTCATTCCCGGTGGTGATCAGTCCTTTCATCGTGCCGTGCACGCGGATCTTGCGAGTGAGCATCCGGGTATCCACGCCGGCAATCCCGATGATGCCCCATTCTTTCAACCAATCGTCAATCCGTGTCTCGCACCGCCAATTACTGGGGTGTTCCGCGTGTTCCCGCACGATAAACCCCCGGACAAACGGACGCAGGGTTTCCATGTCGTCCCGATTGATCCCGTAATTGCCGATCAACGGAAACGTCATCGTTACGATCTGCCCGCAGTACGAGGGATCGGTCAACACTTCCTGGTATCCGCTCATGCCGGTGGTAAACACCACTTCACCCGTCGTCTCGCCCGTGGCGCCGAAGGAGACCCCTTCCATCCATGTCCCGTCTTCCAGCAATAACCGTGCTTTCATCAGTATCCCTCCACTTCGCAGGTTGCTGACAAAACCTTCGTGCCGGATTCGGGAGATTGTACCGATCGGACCGACTCGCGCCACGTCACACGTCCCTGCACCATGGTCAAAACCGGCCATCCTTTGGCCCTCCACCCGGCAAACGGCGTATTTTTTCCTTTGGAGATGAAGGCATCCGGATCAATCGTCCGTTCTTCGTCCAAGTCGATCACGGTGATGTCCGCCGTTTGTCCTTCAGCCAGCCGTCCCCAAGGCAAACCGAACAATTCCGCCGGTCGGCGCGTCAGTTTCTCCACCAGTTGCATCAAGGTCAGATGACCGGTCAACACCAGCCGGGTATACAGCAGCGGAAATGCCGTTTCCAACCCGACGATCCCGAACGGCGCCTGCCGGATTCCCATTTCCTTTTCTTGCGCCGTGTGTGGAGCGTGGTCGGTGGCGATGATGTCGATCGTACCGTCTTTCAGCGCCTCCAGCAGTGCGGCCCTGTCTTCGGCGGAGCGCAGAGGAGGATTCATTTTGTACATCGGGTCCGGCCCCGGAATGTCTTCATCGCTCAGGAGCAGATGGTGCGGCGTCACTTCCGCCGTTACGCGCAACCCTTTCTGTTTGGCCAGCCGGACGAGATCGACCGATGTCTTGGCACTGATGTGGCACACGTGGTAATGGACCTCCGTTTCCTCGGCCAAGACGATATCGCGGGCGACATGCACCGCTTCGGCTGATCCGGGGATGCCGGGTAGACCGTGACTGGCAGCGAAGATTCCGTCATGGACGCAACCGCCCTTGGCCAGTGAATTGTCTTCGCAATGGGCGACAATGGGCAGGTCCAACTCACTGGCCCACGCCATCGCCCTTTTCATCATGCGGGCGCTCTGCACGCCCACACCGTCGTCGGACAAGGCGATCGCACCCGCTTCCTTCAAAGCGGCAAAGTCGGTCAACTCCTCACCCAGCTCCCGTTTGGTAATCGCGGCGATGGGCAGGACACGCACCCGTCCTTCCCGTTCCGCCGTCTCGCGGATACGGGCGATCACTTCGGGGGTATCCGCCACCGGCCGCGTGTTGGGCATGCAGGCCACCGTCGTGAAGCCGCCTCTGGCCGCCGCGGCTGTTCCCGTCGCGATCGTTTCCTTATGTTCGAATCCCGGTTCGCGCAAATGGACATGCATGTCGATCAATCCGGGCACAATCAGTCGTCCGGCCACATCGACCGTCTCCGCACCCGCCTCCGGCAAATCCCGACCGATGGCCGCAATCACGCCGTTTTCAATCCGCACGTCCGCCGGAACCGTCTCCCCCGTTTTCTCATCCAAGATCCGTCCGTTTTTCAGTAGGATGTGGTTCATCCCCTGTTTCCTCCTTCCAATACGCGTTCCAACACCGCCATGCGAACCCATACACCGTTTTTCATCTGCTCAAACACCTTGGAGCGCGGATGCTCCACCAGCTCGTCCGCCAACTCCACATCCCGGTTGACCGGTCCGGGGTGCAGGATGACCGCATGATCCCGCATGCGTGCAAACCGCTCCAACGTCAGCCCGTAATGCTGATGATACGCTTCCGCAGTGGTAAACAACCGTTCGCGGTGCCTCTCCAGTTGCACCCGGAGCATCATCACGGCATCTGCCTGCGCAATCGCTTCGTCGATCGGCAGATACGGCGCGTAATCCTCCAAATCTCGCGCACGCATCGTTTCCGGCCCGCTGAACACCACCTCAGCCCCCATCGTGGTCAGCGACCACAGATTGGAACGCGCCACCCGGCTGTGCCGCAGATCGCCGATGATGGCCACACGCAGTCCGTTCAGGTCGCCGAAGTGTTTGTGCAAGGTGTACAGATCGAGCAGTGCCTGTGTCGGATGGGCGTTGTGGCCGTCTCCGGCGTTGACCAAGCAAACACCGCTGTCTTGTTTGGCCATTTCTTCCGCGATCCCGGACTGGCTGTGACGGATCACCGCCACTTCCACTCCGATGGCGGCCAGGGTTTTCAACGTGTCCGCCAACGTTTCCCCCTTGACGGTGCTGGAAGTGTCTTCCGATACATTCAACACTTCCAATCCCAACCGTTTCTCCGCCACCTCAAAAGAAAAACGCGTCCGCGTACTCGGTTCAAAAAACAGGTTGGCGGCGAACCGCCCGAGATAACGCGGCGGTACCATCCCCTGTTGGTCCTCGTAAAAACGAGCCCGTTCCAAAATGGCCATCAACTCGCTTCGGGACAATCCGTTGGTGTCGATCAGATTGGTATCGTTGGATCGAACGGCGATGTTCATCCTGCTCCCTCCCCGTGTGATATAAAAAGGCTCCTCCCAAACGGATGGGAGGAGCCCACCAACCCCGCACCCCGTCCAAAAGGGTGCAGATCGGCTATGCCGCTCCTTCCCAGCCTCACGGGACTGGATTAAAGGAACCTTTATCTTTTACCCGATCTGACCGGAAACCGGTCGATTGACCGCCGGTTCACCTTGGGATTGATCCGATTCTTCCGGTCGCTCGCCGCCCTTGGGCAGCACCAGATTGAGGAACATCCCGACCAGCGTCGCCAACGCCATTCCTTCGATCTCCAGATGGATGCCCACCAGTTTCAGTGCGGCGCCGCCGACACCGATCACCAGCACTACCGATGCGATTACCAGGTTGCGCCGATCATTGAAGTCGACACCGTTTTCCACCAGCATCCGCAAGCCGGCCGAAGCGATGATGCCGAACAGGAGGATGGAGACGCCGCCCATCACCGCCGGCGGAACAGTGGAAATCAGCGCGGACAGTTTCCCGATGAAGGAAAACGCCATCGCAAACACAGCCGCACCGCCGATCACCCATACGCTGAAGATGCGCGTGATCGCCATTACCCCGATGTTTTCCCCGTAGGTGGTGCTCGGCGGCCCGCCGATCATTGCGGCGATCGAAGTGGCTACGCCGTCACCCAGCAGAGACCGGTGCAATCCCGGATTTTTCGCCAAATCCCGGTTCATGATGCTGGAGGTCACCATCAGGTGACCAATATGCTCGGTCAGGGTCACCAGTGTTACCGGGACGATGACAAATGCCGCTTTCCACGAGACGGTCGGTGTGTGGAAATCCGGAAGTGCGAACCAACTGGCTTGTTTGACGGGTGTCAAGTCGACCAGTCCGGCGATATACGCCACGATATAGCCGCCCGCGATCCCCACCAGCACCGGGATCAGATTGAGGAACCCCCGGAACACCAAGCTGGCCAGAATCGCAATCGCCAACGTCGCCATTGCCACACCGAAGTGTTTGAGCGAGTATACTTTCAGTGTCACCGTACCCGCCTGCGGGTCCACACTTTCCACTTTCCCCGGCAGGGCGGACAATGCCTGCGCGGTTGTGGGCACTTCCTGAACCACTTTCGTCGTGCTGGCCATATCAACAGCCACACCGGCCAGGGCCAATCCGATCACGATAATGATCGAACCGATCACGACCGGGGGCAGCAAGCGATCCAGCCAGCCGACTCCGTATTTGGAAACAGCCAATGCAACCACACCGTACACCAAACCGGACAGAAAGCATCCGAACAATGCCGCTCCCACGCCTTCGGCTTTGGTCACGGTGATGATCGGAACGATAAATGCGAAAGATGAGCCGAGATAGGCGGGGATTTTTCCTTTCGTGACGATAAGGTAAGCGATCGTGCCGATTCCGCTCGACAACAGTGCCACGGACGGTTCCAGCCCCGTCAACAGCGGCACGAGAATGGTTGCGCCGAACATCGCAAACAGGTGTTGCAGACTGAGCGCCAGCCATTTGAGTGCCTGGGGACGTTCGTGTACATCCAACACCATGTTCCGTTTCATCCATTTCTCCTCCTTTTGCCCGATAAAAAAACCTCTTTGCCTAGCCGGCAAAGAGGTTACGCGCCCCATGCGCACACGAATGGCACCGCCTCCCCTTGCCGGCCTCACGGGACCGTCTTTAAAGGGTGGATCTGATTTTGTTCCTGTTCTTCATTGATCCTGCCGTTTTCGAATTTCCACCGCGTCGATTCCGTCGGACTCCTTGAGCAAAACCGCTACCAGTTCGCTCTGGGAAGTGGGGACGTTTTTCCCGACATAATCCGGCCGGATCGGCAATTCGCGGTGGCCTCGGTCGATCAGAACCGCCAGTTGGATCATACGCGGACGACCCATGTCGATCAGGGCGTCCATCGCCGCGCGGACAGTCCGTCCGGTATAGAGTACGTCATCGACAAGAATCACCTTTTTGCCGTGAATCTTCACCGGGATCTCGGAACCCCGCACTTCCGGCTGCTCCGCTTTTTCAGTCAAATCATCCCGGTAGAGGGTGATGTCCAACTCCCCTACAGGAACGCTGACTCCTTCGATTTGCTGAATCCGCTCGCCCAAACGCCGAGCCAAAAAGATGCCCCGCGTCCGGATTCCGACCAGCACCGTATTCTCAACGCCTTTGTTCCGTTCCAGAATCTCGTGTGCGATCCGGGTCAATGCTCGCCGAATCGCCGCTTCATCCAAAATGGTTTTCGCTTCGATGGCGAATCCCTCCTTGGCACAAAAAAAGCTTCTCACCCGGGCCGGGCAAGAAGCGCCATTGGCGGAAATCATTCCTTCACGTAACAGGGATCATGAGTCCGTTGATTGGTTGCCGCGCCCTTGCCAGCCTCACGGGACTGGATTTAAAAGGCCTATGGTGTTCGCTCGTATTATGAACGATCACACTGCAAAAGTCAATCCCATTTCAATGATTTTCCGCACGAAGTAAGCTGATCAATTTTTCCATATCCTCCGGCAGCTCCGCTTCCAAACGAATCCGCTGACCGGTACGGGGATGGTCGAAGCCCAACACTTTGGCGTGCAGGGCTTGTCCCTGAATCGGATACCGGTTCTTTTTCGGTCCGTAAACCGGATCTCCGATCAACGGGTGGCCGATGGAAGCCATATGTACCCGGATTTGATGGGTACGCCCCGTCTCCAGCTTGCATTCGATCAATGCGGCATGTCGCCAGTGTTCCAGTACTGCAAAATGGGTGACGGCCGGCTTGCCGTTCTTGTGGTTGATCGCCATTTTTTTGCGGTCATGCGGGTCCCGTCCGATCGGTGCGTCAACCGTTCCCCGGCTGTGCGGAATGTTGCCGTGTACAACGGCGAGATAAATGCGGTCCACACTGTGCGCCTTCAACTGCGCCGCCAGCGATTGATGGGCCATGTCGTTCTTGGCCACCATCAAAAGACCCGACGTATCTTTGTCGATGCGATGAACGATACCCGGGCGCGCCACGCCTCCAATCCCGGACAGGTCCCGACAGTGGGCCAGCAGTGCGTTCACCAGCGTACCCGAGGTGTTGCCCGGCGCCGGGTGAACCACCATGCCCCGCGGTTTGTTCACGACGATGACATCTTCATCCTCATACCGCACATCCAGCGGAATCGGTTCCGGTTCCACCGCCAACTCCTCTACCGGCGGGACGGAGACGATCACCTCGTCTCCCGCCTCCAGTCGGTAATTGGCTTTCACCGTTCGTCCGTTGACCGTGACCCGCCCTTCTTTGATCCATGTTTGTACCGCAGAGCGGGACCAGTCGTCATCCAATGAAGTAACCGCCTTGTCGATCCGCTCCCCTTCAGCTGATTCATCCGCCCGCCATACGATGCGGGATTCTTCCTCAATCATCGGTCGCACTCGCTTTCGCCGCCGGTTCTTCCGAGTCGTGCGCCGGCTGACGGAACGTGTCGATCATCAACAGAATGACACCGATGACGATGGCGGAATCAGCCACATTGAAGATGGGGTAATGAATCAACCGAAAATCGAAAAAGTCGATGACTTCCCCGAGTCGTACCCGATCCAGCAAATTGCCGGTGGCTCCTCCCAGAATGAGGGCGAACGACCACGCAGCCCCGGATCGCTCCCTGCCCAAACGATGCAAATACACCAGCAAAAAAGCAATGACAACCAACGTAACAGTGATAAACAACCACTGCTGGTTTTGCAGGATGCCAAACGCCGCTCCGCGGTTGCGATGAGATGTGATGTAAAATACCCCTTGAATCAGGGGAATGGATTCATATAGTGACATTTTGGTCGCAACCAACCATTTGGTCAGTTGGTCGATCACCAACACGGTTAACGCGATCACGTAGTACCATACCACTGACTGTTTTCCTCCTGTCCCTTCACGCGTCCATGCCATGCCTGCATCTTCCATTGATTGTAGCACAGCGGAATGGGCGGACACAATGACAGGGATTTGAACGAACACGGGGCAAAAAGCGAAACACCAAACCAACGCAGTGAAAGCCTTCAAAAGCACGGAATGAAACAGTGACTGATCGGTGAATGAGACTGCTGACATCGTGTATCTTTTCATGTTTTCCCAAGCGAGCGACAAGACTCATGCCCAATCGAGGAAAGCGCGAGGATGGCGTCACCGGACCATTTTCTCCTGAGCGAAGCATCCTTTACAGAAAAAGCCGCCTGATAGCCCACGGCGCCCATAGGAAGTACCCTTGGGGTATTTCAATCGTGGGATGACAGGCGGCGTTGCTCGGTGCCCCCTGAAGAAGGCGCTTGGAGCAACATACCCGAAACAGAAATGGACTGAGGGCATTAACCACTCAAGAATCCCACGGAGACCATAGGGAGTGCCTGTGGTACTTTAGCCGTGTGGAGTGTCAATTGCGCCCGTATGCAGGTTGTGAAGCGGCTTTTCGCTTTCCGAAAGGGCGACAGGCAGAGGGGCATAATACACGCGATATTGACCGGCCCTTTCTTGGTTGCTACGGAACTTGAAACAGGTTATCGGAGCCCGCGGGCTTGGTCAGCAACCTGATCCTATCATTTTTTCCGTCGTTTTTCCCGTGACGCTTCTGCACGGTCATATGCTTCGTTGTGTGTGATGTCCGTAATCGCTTCGGTATTGCCATGTGCGTCCGTAATCGTGAACCCTTCGAAGTCGTCAATATAGCCCCGTTTTTCATCGTGATCGATCGTCAACTCATTGTAGTTCTTACCTTCGCGGAAATAGTCCGGTGGGTTGGATGTGCCGTATTGTTCCACTTCCTGCCATGCGTCCTCGGCATCATAAGCGGTTCTTTCCTCATCCCCGTCGTTAAAATGCTCACCAAATGGCGGATGAATCACTTGCTCTTCTACCGGCCGGCGTCGGGAAACATGTCCACCCGGTTGATGTTCCTTGCAATAGACGGTGGCGGGTACCGCTTCCAGCCGCTCGTAGGGAATGGGTTTCCCGCAGACGACGCATCGACCATACGTACCTTCTTCCATGCGCAATAATGCCAGCTCGATTTCCTCCAATTGGTGTTCGGCGGCCTCATTCAACGCCAGATCCTTTTCCCGTTCGTACAGCTCCGTGCCGATATCGGCGGGATGATTGTCATAGCCCGACAATTCACCGATGGAATCGTTCATCCCTCGTGCCATCCCGAAATGATCATTTCCTGCCAGCCGTTCCTCCAAACGCCGTTTTTCCTCCAGCAATTGCGCCCGCAAAGCGGACTGTTGTGCTTCCGTCATGGAGATGATGCCTCCTTCTCAATATGTGGGCCGGTTTAAATCCAGTTGTGCCTGGACGATTTTCACGATTTCCGCGACAAAATTGCCGATGACAGGGAGGTTCAGTGCCCCGATTCTTTGCAGGGCATACACGATGAATGAAGCGAACAGGGTAAATCCGATCGCAATCCCGACGCCGCGTGCGATGCCGGTTACGATGTTAATGACGACCAAACGGAACGGATGATTCAATAACTGTACATATTCCGCGATCTCACTTGCCTCCAGCCGACGGGCGAGGGTTTTCAACTGTTTGTCGATCCGCTCGAACCAATGGCGGTTTCCCTGAACGCGTTCGCCCACATTCATCCCCCCGAACCACTTTTCCAATAGCTTCTCCATGACGTCAACTGTTGTTGCATACAAAAAAATGGCGATACCAAAAAGAAAAAGCTGTTTCCTGTTGGTCAGGAAACAGCAAGACAGACAAAGTGTTGAACCACTCGCGATTCCGGGTGCGCCGTTTCCCTCTTGGTCCTGTTTCGTCAGTTCAAAGGTCGCTCATTGGGAAAACGGCCACCCTTTTTTAGGGTAGGAGTCCGAATTTCCCGTCGATCGACGCTGGCTGATGCTACGGAGCGGGACGGGAATTCGGAGCCGCGGACTTTGTCAATCACCTGGCGTTTCCCGCTTAGCGAGAAACAGCCTGAGAATACCGCAATGTTTCGCAAAGACCTGATTGCCGCGACTGAAGTATGTCTGTGGCAAGTTCGCTTGCATAGAGGAATGCCCACGGTCGGACCTTCGCACGTTCCGGCTCGATGATTGCCCGGTCCCCCATCAGTGCCCGCGGACATTGATCCTCGCTCCTGATCAAACTGTGCCGGTATCCAGCTTCCGCACGATTTCCGCACAACGGGCACAAATCGTCGGATGATCCGGGTCTTGCCCCACTGTCGGGGATACCACCCAACAACGTTCGCATTTTTCGCCCGGCGCCACTTCCACCTTGACTGCGATTCCTTTCCCGACGACGGCACCCTCCGCCGGTACATTACCGGGTGCATGCAGTTCCGTGTGGGAGACGATGAACACGGCGGACAGGTCTTCGATCTCCGACAACAACCGATATGTGCGCTCATCCGGGTACAGATGGACGGACGCACCGAGCGAATTGCCGATCACCTTGTTTTGCCGCGCTTCCTCCAACGCTTTCAGCACGACGTCACGCACCTCGAGGAAGGCATTCCATTTTTTCTCCAATGTTTCGTCCAAAACACTGCGATCCACTTGCGGCAGATCGGTCAGATGAACGCTTTCTTCCGTTTTCCCCGGCGTATGCTGCCATACTTCCTCCGCCGTATGCGGCAGGATCGGGCTGATCAGCGGGTTGACGGTGGTCAAGATGCGATACAGCACGGTTTGTGATGCCCGGCGTGTTTCGGCATCGGCAGGCAATGTGTACAGGCGATCCTTCAACACGTCCAGATAGAACTGGCTCAAAAACACGGTGCAGAAATGATGGATCGCATAGTACACTTGATGAAACTCGTACGCCTCATAAGCCCGTGTGACGCGCTCAATCAGACGCTGAAGCTGAATGTAGGCGAATCGATCCAACTCTGGCCATTTTTCAACGGGGACGCTGTCCTTCGCCGGATCGAAATCGGCCAGGTTCCCCAGCAGGAAGCGGAATGTATTGCGGATTTTGCGGTATGCCTCCGCAATTTGTTTCAGAATCTCATCGGAAATCCGCACATCGGCCTGATAATCGACCGAGGCCACCCACAGACGCAGAATGTCCGCACCGAATTGTTGGATCACTTTTTGCGGCTCAATCGTATTGCCGAGCGACTTGGACATTTTCCGCCCTTCACCGTCCAACGCGAACCCGTGGCTCAACACCTCCCGGTACGGTGCTTGCCCGGTCGTGGCCACTGCCGTCGACAGCGACGAGTTAAACCAGCCGCGATACTGGTCCGATCCTTCCAAATACATGTCGGCCGGCCACTGGAGTTCTGCCCGTTGTTTCAACACAGCCCGGTGGCTTGAACCGGAATCGAACCACACATCCATCGTGTCCGTTTCCTTGCGGAATGAGGTGTGGCCGCAGGATTCACAAGCCGCTTGATCCGGCAACAGTTCGGCGACATCTTTGGCATACCAGGCGGAAGAGCCTTCCCGTGCAAACAGGGCGGCGATGTGCTCGATCGACTCTTCGGTGATGTAAGGTTCTCCGCATTGTTCACAATAGAAAATGGGTAACGGTACGCCCCAGATCCGCTGACGGGAAATGCACCAATCACCGCGATCGGCGATCATGTTGTGCAAACGGGTTTCTCCCCAGGCAGGCGTCCATTTCACTTTTCGGATCGCTTCCAGCATCTGTTCGCGGAATCCGTCGATCGAAGCAAACCATTGATGGGTCGCCCGGAAGATCACCGGCTTTTTCGTCCGCCAATCATGCGGGTATTGGTGGGTGATGAACGACAATTTCAACAAGGCGCCCACTTCTTCCAGCTTCTTTGTCACTTCCTTGTTGGCATCGTCGTAAAACAGTCCTTCAAAGCCGGGAGCTTCCGCCGTCATCCGGCCTTTTTCATCCACGGGACACAATACGCCCAAATTGTATTTTTGCCCGAGGAGGAAGTCCTCTTCCCCGTGTCCGGGAGCCGTGTGTACGCAACCGGTACCCGCATCCAACGTCACGTGATCACCCAGAACCACCGGGGATTTTCGGTCGTAGAAGGGATGACGGCATACGACGCCTTCCAGTTCGCTCCCCTTCCACGAACCCACCCGTTCGTAATCGGTGATGCCGCAAATTTTCATCACTTGATCCACCAATTCGTCCGCCATAAGCAACTGCCGGTCTCCCGCCTTCACCAGGGTGTATTTGAAATCGGGATGAACGGCAATGCCCAAGTTGGCCGGGATCGTCCACGGGGTGGTGGTCCAGATGACAACCGCCGTGTTGTCTTCCGGCAACACGCCATTTCCGTTCTGCACCGGGAACGCCACGTAGATGGAAGGCGAGCGCTTATCCTTGTATTCGATCTCCGCTTCCGCCAAAGCCGTTTCCGAAGAAGGAGACCAATATACCGCCTTCAGCCCGCGATAAATGTAGCCTTTGCGGACCATTTCACCGAAAACGCGTACCTGTTCCGCTTCATACTCGGGTTTCAGGGTGAGGTACGGGTTTTCCCAGTCTCCCAGTACACCCAGCCGTTTGAATTGCGCTTTTTGTTTTTCCACGAACGACAAGGCATATTCCTTGCACAGCTCGCGGAAAGTGATGGGGTCCACCTCTTTGCGGTTGACTCCTTTTTTGGTGATAATGGCGTGTTC
Organism: Polycladomyces zharkentensis; assembly: GCF_016938855.1. Lineage (NCBI taxonomy): Bacteria > Bacillati > Bacillota > Bacilli > Caryophanales > Thermoactinomycetaceae > Polycladomyces > Polycladomyces zharkentensis. Next base: position 104,586 of record NZ_JAFHAP010000004.1, read on the forward strand.
GATGGGCAGTCCGTGCGTGTCCCATCCCGGGACATACGGGGCATCATATCCCTGCAGGTTTTTGAACCGGACGATGATGTCCTTCAGGATTTTGTTCAACGCATGTCCGATATGGATATCGCCGTTGGCGTACGGCGGTCCGTCGTGCAGGATGAATTTCGGACGTCCTTTGCGTTTTTCGCGCGTTTTGTGATACAGATCAATTTCGTCCCACCATTTTTGCCAATCCGGTTCCCGATTGGGCAAATTGGCCCGCATGGGGAAATCCGTTTTCGGCAGATGCAGCGTTTTGCTGTAATCCATACAGGTCCTCCCTTCACTCTTTTCAAAATAAAAAACCTTCTTCATCCGCTAGGGACGAGAAGGTTCCCGTGGTACCACCCTAATGAGCCGATTTCGTCGCCAAAAACGGCCCACTCTCTCATTCGTTAACGGGAATGACGCGGTCCACCCTACTCTCGTCACTCGCGATTTCGGGCGACGGCTCCCGGGGGATTTTCGGAACGGAGGTCCGGATTAGGCTCGCACCATCCCTAATTCGCTGTCACACGGACACATCCGCCTACTCTTCCCGTTCTTCGCCGTTGACAATGTTCGTTTATTCTAGAAAAATTCTCCTCACGAAGCAACACATCATCGCAGCCATAAGGAAGGCATATGTACTTCCTGAATTCTCCATGACCTATGATGCCTTGCTTCCTGACGAATTAAAACATCGCTTTCTTCTTCAGCTTGCGCGACGTACGGCGCAATTCGCGACGCGGTTCGTCCTCTTCTTCGAGCTGATATGAGGGTTCCGGTTGATCCATCGGATCTTGGTACTCTTCATGATGGCCATGATGATAGTCATCGAAATCGTGATGGAGATCCTCTTCCATTTCCGGTTCAGACGGTTGGGCCAATTGCTCCAATTGTTTTCCGGTTTCCTCCAGCCCTTCCTCCAGCTCCTCGAGGGACTCCCAATCGCTATTCTCCAAAATATCCAAATGAGATTGCACCAATGTACGGAAACGGGCACGGTAAATCGTCGCTTTTTGCTTCAGGCCGACCAGCTCGCTGTGGATGGCGCGCGCTTTTTGCAACGCTTCGTTGATGATGCGGTCGGCATTTTTCTCCGCTTCCTGCACGATCAGCTCCGCTTCTTTCTTCGCGTTCAACCGCACTTCTTCCGCCACTTCCTGGGCAACGCGGATCGATTTGTGGATACTTTGCTCCATCGAGGTCAACGCGGCCGCGGACGGCTGTTGGTACATCGGTTCAGGTTGATAACGCGGTTGCGGCGGCTGCGGCGATTGCGACTGAGGAGCTTGGACCGGAGCCATGGATTGTTGTTCCATCAACCGCTCCAGTTCAGCCTGCAATTCTTCCACTTGTTCTTCCAGCTGTTGCTTTTCGCGGATCAGGAATTCGAAGTCTTTAATGATCTGATCCAAAAAATCGTTCACTTCGTCGACATCGTAACCACGGAAAGATCGGCTGAATTCCTTATTGTGTATATCATAAGGCGTAAGCGGCATAGTCCGCACCTCCTCAATAGATTGCTTCTCCTCTCTATTCGACAATACTAACAAAAATCCTCCCGGAAAGCTACCTCTACTTGTCACATTGAAGAAAAGTTTATTGTTAATAATGGGATTATTTGCATATGTTTATTTCATTTTCAGGACTTCGACCCAATACCTCCCTTTTTTTGTCCTCCCGTCTATTTTCCCCACAAGCAGGCGACCGAAACCCCGAAGCGAGATCATGTCCTGTTCGGCGACCGTCTCGGCCGGATTGTCAACGACCTTCCAATTCACCTTGCATTTGCCACTCTTGATCACTTGTGCCGCTTTGGAGCGGGAGAGGCGAAAACCTTCGGCGCACACGGCATCCACACGAAGCGATGCTACCGTGATGGACTGCGCAATCGCCTCGCGTTCCGGGATCACCAGCTCCTCCCGGCCGATCTCCTCGACGGATACCGTCTCTCTGCCGACACGGCTTAAATGCAATCGGATATAATCGGCCAATTCATCCGCTACGATCGCATGACAGCCTTCCGGATGCAGGAGCAGATCGCCCAATTTCTCACGCTTGATCCCCAATCCGAGCAGGGAACCCAATACGTCGGGGTGCTTCAGCTCTCTTCCCGAATGCGGACGAATGGCTAGAAAGGCCAAACCGGACGACAATTCTTCCGGTGGGAAATGAGCGGGAAGCACCCACATGCGACACCGTTCCGCTCCTTCATACCCTCCGTCGGACCACACCCCGATGTCTGGCTCCCGGTTGACCAAGGACCGAACGATAAACTGCTGGCGAGGGTCCAAAAATGGCGTCTGCACGGGTTGATACTTCTTCGCAGCCCGGTAAACCCAATCCAAGCCCCTCTCCACGAACGGTCGTTCCTCCGGTCTGAAATGAGCGAACAACGCTTCGCGCTTCATGTCAGCCAGCCGATCACCAAGCCCAGGATGTAGAGAACACCGTACTCCATGAAATGGAGCGCAATCAGGGCCACAATCGGGGAGATGTCCAACATGCCGAAAGGAGGGATCAAATTCCTGAAAATGGACAGGTACGGCTCCACCAACCGCGCCAAAAAATAAGCGATTGGTGTCTCTCTCGCTTGGGGGACCCACGAGAGCAAAATATAAATGATAATCAGGATATTGTAAAGGTAAAAACCCCAATGAACCAACTCATACACTGCGCTCATTCGTTCACCTCAGCAATTCTTTGGCGTCATCGGACATCAGATCCGATATGGTTCCCTGCACATCTACATTGGCCGGTGTGCACATAAAGATATTGGGACCCAATTTTTGAATGTTGCCGCCCAGTGCATACACCGTTCCGCTTAAAAAGTCCACAATCCGAACTGCTTGTTCCTTGTCCACGCGTTGCAGGTTGACGACGACCGGGCGATGGCTTTTGATGTTGTCGGCGATTTCTTGAGCATCGTCGTAGGTGCGGGGTTCGATCAGCATCACACGGATGTTTTTCTGGGTGTGCAACGATACCACATGCCCGCTACGTCCTTTGGTCGATACCGACTCGGTATCCTCCCCATGGTATTCCACCACGTCATCCTCTGTGATCCCGAAAAAGTTCATCACCCGTTGGATGAAACTCAATCAAAATCGCCTCCTCACCGGCCGTCTTACTTTTGCCTCCCCACCAACACCGACCCCAGACGCAGGAATGTTGCGCCTTCCTCAACGGCGATGGGATAGTCTTGCGACATGCCCATGGACAAATGCGGAACATGCAATCGGGTATCCCCCAGTTTTTGCAATTCGACCTGCAGCTGTTTCAAACGCCGGAAAAACGGACGAACTTCCTCCGGTTGATCCGTTTTGGGCGCCATCGTCATCAATCCTACGACTTGAATACGCGGACATGTCTCCACCACTTCGCGGGCGAAATCCGTCAACTCTGCCGGCGCGATGCCGTGTTTGCTCTCTTCACCGGACACATTGACCTGGATGAAGCACTTCACCTGCTTGTCCGCTTTTTCCGCGCGGGACTGGATCTCCTTCGCCAGCGAATATCGGTCGAGTGAATGAATATATGTAAATCGATTGATGACGTCCTTCACCTTGTTCCGCTGCAGGTGACCGATGAAGTGCCACACTCCCCGGCCTTCAAGCGCTTCGAATTTGGGTACGGCTTCCTGCGCCCGGCTTTCGCCAATGTCTTCGATTCCCGCATCCAATACTGCGCGGGTGGTTTCCAAATCCACATATTTGGTGACCGCGACCACACGCACTTCGTTGGGGTTACGGCCGACCCGGGCACAAGCGTCAGCAATGGTTTTCCTGATCTGTTCCCAACGTTGCCGCAGTTCGTCCATCAGCCATCTCCCCTGTTCCGTTTCACGATCCATGCTACCATGCGTCCTGTTTTTCCTTTATCACGCCGGTATGAAAAAAAATATTCGGGATGACAGCTGGTGCACCAATGCGTCAATTCCACATGTTCCGGACGAATCCCTTCCAAAATCAGCATTTCCCGATTGGCCAATCGCAAATCCAACTTCCATTTTCCGGGTTGGATCGACTTCAAGATTTCATTGGACGCGGATGGCAAAACTTCCTGCAAAGCGCCGGCCACCCGATCGTCCACTTCATAACAGCATCCCCCGATCGACGGCGCAATTGCTGCGCGGATGCGTCCGACATCGGCTCCCATCTGTACCATGCGACGCACCATCTTCGGGCCGATCCCGCCCACTGTACCGCGCCATCCCGCATGGGCAATGCCGATCACGTCCACATCGGGGCTGTAGAAAATCAGTGGTACACAGTCTGCATAAAAAGAAGTCAACCAAACACCGGATGCTCTGGTCACCAAACCGTCCGTATCAGCAAAGGCCGTTCGGCGGGAATCGCTCCCACGTCCCCGATCCTCTGCACGAACTTCCCGGATATCCGTGCCATGAACCTGTTCACCGCAGGTCCACCATGCAAAAGGCAGATTCAACGCCTTCGCCAACGATTTTCGGTTGGCGATGACACGATCGGGATCATCCCCCACGTGAAGAGCGTAATTTTTCCCGCCTCCTCTGGCGCTCATCCCTACCGACAGATGAGGGAATTCCTTTTCCCACTTTGAAAGGAAAAAACAGGGGGCGCCAGCACCATCATGAAACTGAAATGGTTCCATTCGCTCCCCTCCTTCCATCATATTACCACATTTCGGTGACGAGACAAAGAGACACTTATCAGTCAATCCTCAGGAGAAGGAGGTAAAAACGGCGGCTGTGAGGAAGAGTGATTGTCGTAATATTCGTAGGATGATGTTGTTGAATGCAATCGCACCAAAATGACGTCTGTTCCGATTTTCACGATTTGCCGCCATGGAATGACCCACTCTTTCCCCCCGGAAAAAAGACCGAACAGCCGGTTTTCTGCCGGCACCACAATCGCCTTGATCTGACCCATTTTCAAATCGATCTCCACATCGTGGATTTGCCCCAGTTTTTGTCCGTCCTGAACGTTGACCACATCTTTGGCCTGCAACTCGGAAATTTTGATCACGGGGTGATCCCCCTTCATCACAAAAGTCATCGTTACTTTATGTATATGAGACAGGTAGGCAAAATGTACAGAGGTGTGTTTGCTTTTGACATCTTCCGGGGCGGGGCCGGTGAATACAGTCCAAATTGCTACGCTCCACCTGCGCCCTGCAGGAAAGCGGATGATCCTCACCGACCCGAGCAGCGAAGGACGCGGGCCAATCAGCTTTCGCCTTGAGAAAATTGCCCGCGTTTTCCATTCTGCGCTTTCCGGGTCTTTGTTCAGTCAAGGCCTTGATCTTCGCATGTCCGGGAAATCGTTGCTCCCTTACGGAATGACCAGACACCCCCCAGTCGCAACAAAAAACCGCCCGAAAAAGGACGGTCAGTGATTCACTGGATAAATTTTTGCATCTGATGAATGGCAGCTTTTTCCAGACGAGAGACCTGTGCTTGGGAAATTCCGATCTCATCGGCCACTTCCATCTGGGTTTTCCCCTCAAAAAAACGCATGGACAAAATCAATTTTTCCCGTTCATTCAATTTGTTCATCGCTTCCCGAAGGGCGATCTCCTCCACCCATTTGAAATCCTTTTCCTTGTCATCGCTCAGCTGATCCATCACATAGATTGGGTCCCCGCCGTCCTGATAAATGGGTTCAAACAATGACACCGGGTCCTGAATCGCATCGAGCGCAAATACCACATCTTCCTTGGGTACGTTCAGTTCTTCCGCAATTTCCTGGACAGTCGGTTCACGGGAATGCCGGTTGGTGAGCGTATCTCTCACCTGCAGCGCTTTGAACGCGATATCCCGGAGAGAGCGCGACACGCGGATGGGATTGTTGTCCCGCAGGTAGCGGCGAATCTCACCGATGATCATCGGAACGGCGTATGTGGAAAACTTGACATTTTGTCCGAGATCGAAATTGTCAATGGCCTTCATCATGCCGATGCAACCGACCTGAAACAGATCATCCACATTTTCTCCCCGGTTGTTGAATCGTTGGATCACACTGAGCACCAAACGGAGATTGCCGTTGACCAACTTCTCCCTGGCGGATCGATCCCCAGCCTGTAACTGCCGAAACAGTACACGCATCTCCTGGTTGGTTAATACCGGTAGTTTGGATGTATCCACTCCGCAGATTTCTACCTTGTTCCGCGCCATGGGGTCCCCTCCTCAGGAAGCATGTATGAACAGTATCTCCTGAGGAGGCTTTTTTATAATCGACCCATCTTTGGCGCATATTTCAAATCATTTTATTAAATTCCTTTCGCAGCCGCTTGATGATCCTTTTTTCCAGCCGCGAAATGTAAGATTGCGAGATGCCCAAAAGATCGGCCACGTCCTTTTGCGTTTTCTCCTCTCCTCCATTGAGTCCAAAGCGGAGTTCCATGATCGTCCGTTCCCGCTCGGACAACTTGGCCAAGGCGGCGCGCAGGATTTTCCGGTCCACTTGTTCCTCAATGTTTCGGTAGATTGTGTCATTCTCCGTTCCCATCACATCCGACAACAGCAACTCATTGCCGTCCCAGTCCGTATTCAAGGGTTCGTCAAAGGAGACTTCCGAACGGATCTTGTTGTTGCGCCGCAAAAACATGAGAATCTCGTTTTCAATGCATCGCGAGGCATAGGTGGCCAGTTTGATCTTTTTTCCCGGATCGAATGTGTTGACTGCCTTGATCAACCCGATGGTGCCGATGGATACCAGATCTTCAATATGAATGCCCGTGTTTTCAAATTTGCGAGCAATGTAAACCACCAAACGGAGATTCCGCTCGATCAGCATGGCGCGCACGGCGGCATCTCCCCCTGGCAGACGTTCCAGCAGATGCTCTTCCTCTTCCCGTGAAAGCGGCGGCGGCAGTGCTTCACTTCCGCCGATATAATAAACTTCTTCCCCCTTCAGGCCCAGCTGCATCAACAACCGGTACCAAAACAGTTGCAAAACCAACTTCCACTTGACCCATCTCCGATATCGCTCCCCTGTCACGGCTCATCCTCCTTTGTATAGTTGAAAATGAAAGAATGAAAACCTACCCCGTTTGCGGCAAACAAGAAGGATGGATGATGGCTTGATACGTACCGTCGGATGACAATCTGCCCGGGTCCAGTCCGACCAACACTTTTCCGACGGCGACCCAATCCTGTTGTTGACGGATTTCCACACGGTCCGGTTTCAGCGTCACCATCATCTCCCCTTGGGCGGCGACCCCTCGAAAGGGCACCAACCGCACCCGGGTCATCCACTCTGCAGGAAGGAAATTCCAGTGTTGATGCCATGCCTTGGTCCGGACCATCGCTGTCAACGCTTCGGGAATATGAGTCTGGATCCGCTCCAGTTCCACCATCATTACAGGTGCGCGGCTGATCGGATCTCGCAGTTGATTGCCGGTGTCGATCAAGCCGACGCATTCCAACCGGTGTTCGCCGATCCAGATCGCCACTGGTGTCAAATAAGAATGAATCTCTTGCCGTTGTTGCAAAGAGCGGAACGATACGCGTGCATACAACCACACAAACGGAAAGCTGACCAATACAAACAGCCAGGAGACCGGTGAACCCCAGCCGGTGGATTGGGACAGAAAGATCCCACCGGCCACCGTTCCCTCTCCCGTCATGACATAGTGAAGCGCGAACATGCCACCTCCAATGACAAACGAGGTGGTGTAAAAGACACCCAAACTGCGTGCAAACGCAACCGGGGTGGAAAAACCAAATGTCACGCCCACCATGAAAATGGAAAACAACACTTTTGCCGGAAAGGTATAGGTGAAAGCAAATTGCGGCCACAAATGCAGGATGGAATACACCGCCCCGAGCAGGGCGCCGCAACTCATCCTCCAGAATGGAACCCGCTGTCTGCGGATGGCCGAGGTCAACAGCAACAATGTAAAATCAATAAACAGGTTGAGGAGGAAGACCATGTCCGCATAGATGACCATGTCTTCATCCCCTCTCGTCCAATGTGAAAACAGTATATACTAATTCATATTTCAAAGTCTGTTGAAACTTGCCTCCCGCAGTTCACTTTTTTCGTCGAATAATAATAAGAATCACGGAACATTCAATGGGAGAAGGCGAAAACTGTCGGAGGATTTGGTTGTCGGCATTGCGAAATGATTCAGGTGAAAGAAGGGGGGAATCTCATGCGGTCATTCGCCGGACGGGTCGCACTGGTGACGGGCGGCGGTTCGGGTATCGGCCGCGCTACCGCCTTGGCTTTTGCACGAAAAGGTGCCAAGGTGGTCGTGGCCGGCCGTACTCGTGAAACGATTGAAGAGACAAAAGAGATGATTGAGCATGAGGGAGGTGAGGCGATCGCCGTTCAAGCGGATGTCGGTGTGGATGAACAAGTGGAAAATATGGTGCAGACTGCCGTGGATCGCTTCGGAAAACTGGACTTTGCTTGCAACGCCGCGGGGATTGGCGGCAAACTGGCACCCGTCGCTGAGATCGCGGAAGATGAGTTTGATTCCATCGTGTCGATCAACCTCAAGGGAGTCTGGCTCTGCATGAAGCATCAAATTCGACAGATGCAGATGCAGGGGGGCGGAGTGATCGTGAATATCGCATCGGTCAACGGTTTGAGGGGCACACCCCAAGCAGCGGTTTACGCGGCGAGCAAATCCGGGGTGATCAGTCTCACCAGATCGGCCGCACTGGAATACGCCCAATCCAACATCCGCATCAATGCCGTGTGCCCCGGAGCCGTTCTCACCCCGATGCTGGAACGGGTATTTGATACGACCGGCACCACCGAACAACGATATCGGTCGCGGATTCCGCAAGGGCGCATCGGGCAGCCCTTCGATATTGCCCACACGGTCGTTTGGATGTGTTCGGACGAAGCTTCCTACATCACCGGACACATCATGACAGTGGACGGTGGTGTGTCAGCCGGTTGAATCCCCCGTCGAATTCCGTGTTCTTCACAGTTGGTCGCATCCCGATCCTTGGAAAAAACAAAGGGAGGCATAACGCCTCCCTCCGAGACTCCTGACAAAGCGTTTTTACCACCGGTGATTTCGGGTGCGCCGTTTTCCCTCTCGCTTCGCAGCGCTCGAAGGTCACTCGGGAAAACGATCACCTTTTTCAGGGTAGCGGGCCCGTATATCCCGTCGAGCGACTCAGGCCGTTGCCGGGGAGTGTAGACGGGAAATCGGACTCCGCATGACTTTGTCATCAAACCGGGGGAAAAATACCTCCCTCTCTTCATATCCCTGCCCTTTTTGTATCCGGCGGCATATCGGTCTTATTTTTTCCGCCGATGACGCAGGAAAGTGGGGATATCCAAATCGTTCTCTTGTGAATTGAACTTCACGATATCCAGTTTGGATGCGGCAATTTCCTCTTCCAACCGGAATTGCGGTTTTCCGGGAGTTTTTTCCTGCTGTTTGTGATCAAATCCGGTGGCGATCACCGTGACGATGATCTCATCCTTCAAATCTTCATTGATCACCGCACCGAAAATCATGTTCACTTCCGGATCGGAAGCGGAAGCCACAATATCAGCCGCTTCATTCACTTCGTACAGGCTCAGGTTCGTTCCGCCCGTAATGTTCATCAAGACACCGCGCGCCCCGTCGATCGAGGTTTCCAACAGCGGGCTGCAGATCGCCTTTTTGGCCGCTTCGGCCGCACGCCCTTCCCCGGTGGCCATCCCGATTCCCATCAGCGCGGAACCGCGTTCGGTCATAATCGTCTTTACGTCCGCAAAGTCCAGGTTGATGAGGCCGGGTACCGCAATCAAATCCGAGATCCCCTGCACCCCTTGGCGCAACACGTTGTCGGCTTCACGAAAGGCTTCCAACATCGGGGTGTTTTTATCCACGATCTCCAGAAGACGATCGTTGGGGATCACGATCAGCGTATCCACTTTTTCCTTCAAAGCCGCAATCCCTTGATCGGCTTGCAGGGAACGTTTGCGTCCCTCAAAGGTGAACGGACGGGTGACCACACCGACGGTCAACGCACCTTGTTCACGGGCGATGGCGGCGATTTCGGGAGCCGCTCCCGTTCCGGTTCCGCCTCCCATTCCAGCGGTAACGAACACCATGTCCGCACCTTTCAACACGTTTTCCAAGCTCTCACGGCTTTCCTCCGCCGCCTTTTTGCCGATTTCCGGATTGGCTCCGGCACCCAATCCCCTTGTCAGTTTTTCCCCGATCTGCATTTTGACCGGGGCCTTGGAGCGGTTCAGTGCTTGTGCATCCGTGTTGACCGCGATAAACTCCACTCCTTGGACACCGGCTTCGATCATGCGGTTTACCGCGTTGCTGCCGCCTCCTCCCACTCCGACCACTTTTATCTGAGCAATTTGTTCAATTTCCATATCAAACTCCAACATGGCTTGTCCCTCCCGTTTCTCTCTTTCATGTATCCCTGCCGTGCTTTAAATGAACTCGCTCAACCAATTTTTCATCCGTTCCAGCGGTGATGGACCCTTTTGTTTCCTCGTACGTGCCGTGCTTTCGGTACCCGGTTCCGCCAGACGCACCATTCGCCGTTTCAACAGATAGTGCACCATGCCGATGCCGGCGGTATACGAAGGGTCCTGTACGCCGATATAGTCGGGAACGGCCACCCGAACCGCCTGACCCAACTGTTCCTGGGCCACCGTTAAGATATGGGGCAAGGACATCACGCCGCCGGTCAGCACATATCCGCCGACCGGTTCTTTGGAAAAACCGAGCCCTTCCACTTGTTGCTGGATGAGGTGGAACAGCTCTTCCACCCGCGGTTCGATGATCTGTGCGAGCTCCCACTGGGTCACGCTCTTTTCCCGCTGCCTGCCGATGGTCCGTATCTGAAATGTGACCTCTTTGGAAGCTTCCTTCACGGAAGCGACACCATACTGTCGCTTGATCTTTTCGGCCGTCTCCGTATCCGTCTGCAAACCGATGGCGATATCGTTCGTAATGTTGTCCCCGCCGACCGGGATCACAGCGGTGGCCGCCAAATGCCCGTGTTGGAACACGGAGATCGTGGTGGTTCCTCCACCCAGATCGGCCATGACGACACCCAGGTTTTTCTCGTCCGCCGATAAACACAGTTCACTCGTCGCCATCGGTAACAGCAACATGCCGGCCACGCTCAACTCGGCTTTTTCCACACACCGCAACACATTGTGGATCACCGTCTTGGCCCCGGTGACGATCAGAGCGTCCACTTCCAGACGAACGCCGATCATCCCGTGAGGATCGCGGATTTCACCCAACCCGTCCACGATGAACTGCTTCGGCATCACTTCAATGATTTCCCGCTCCGGCGGCAATGCGATCACTCTCGCCGCTTGCAACACCCGTTCGATATCCTGGGAACCGATTTCCCGATCTTCACTGGAAACAGCTACAACCCCGTGACTGGGTTGCAACGAAACGTGGTTGCCGGAAATCCCCACAAACACTTCCGAAACCTCTATTCCCACCATTCGCTCCGCGTCATCCACCGCTTCCCGAATGGACTGCACGGCATGGTCGATATCAATGATGGCTCCCTTCTTCATCCCCCGCGAGACCGCCGAACCGACGCCGACAATATGGATGTTTCCGTTCGCATGCACTTCGGCGACGATCAATCGGACCCTGGATGTTCCGATATCTAAGGTGACGATGTATCCTCCGTTGCTCAATCTTGGGCACCTCCTTGCCCGGGAATCGATCTCTGTGTGGTGGAAAAACATTGGTACTTATTTCAAACAGGGGGGAGTGAAGGGAAAAACATTACTCCAATACTTCAACACCCACCATGCTTTCCCCTTTTTCCTTCCTAATTTTTTCTGTTCACCATGTTTGATGAAAAAGGGTTGCAGAATTTGGCAAATAATGATCATATTACCTTTTGCATCGGTGGAACAACGGTTACGGGTGGGAAGGGATGAACCATGTGGTATCCATCAGGTACAAGGTGCCTCGGGGCTTATCGCGAAAAGCGGGGTATAAGGCCATCTTCTCCCGAAAATTCGACACTCTCACTTTGACCAAATGGCCTTCTCGCGTGATTACACCAACCAGATCAGAATAGGTCGGATGCTGGACAGGTTTCACCGAAACAATGTCCCGATGAACATCAGGGGACAAACCGGCCAACGCCTTGGCCAGCGTTGCCGCTGCCCGATCATCACGCCATCCGACCAGCACCGGATGATGCTCCCCGGTTGCCGGGGCATGGGACCGGTGCAGGATCGCACCGTTGGCCAGCACGGGAAACCGCGTTTGTCCCGTGTCCCACCAAGCCACTTGCGGATATTCCGTTACACGAATATGTACCGTCCCCGGAAAATGCTTGAAGACCTTCACCGAGCGAACCGCATGAATCGAACGCAATCGCATTTCTACATCGTGGCTGCTCCATCCAAAAAAGGACATACCCTGCTTCAATCCCGATTTTTTCACCAAGTCCTGTTCGGACCACCACCGGTTCCCCTCGACTTGAATCCGTTCCACTTTTCCGAGTGGTGATTGCAGGAACAAGATCACCAATATTCCGGTGAAAAACCCCAATATCACCCAATTCGCCCATCGGGCGGACGGGCGATCGGAGCGGTGCGGCAGGCGGAAAGGCGGAATACGCTGTTCCATCAAAAAGTATCTCCTTTCCCGGTAGGAACCCATGTGACCGCTGGCACTTAGGAGGTGGTGTCATTTATCTATGTTACCACAAAAAACCCGTGATCCCTGCCCTCAAAAATGAAAAAAGTTCCACATGCACCCTTTTGTATGATATCCCACAAAAACAGCGGCACATCACAAAGTGCCGCTTTCCATCGAAGGAATTTGGTCTGGAACCCGCTGAATCCTGCCTCCCAGGCACTGAAACATCAGGTCCAGCCTATCGTATCCCCGTTCGATATGTTCCACGCCGTACACACTGGTCGTACCATGAGCGGCAAGACCGGCGATGACCAATGCCGCACCGGCGCGCAGGTCGGTGGCTTTCACCTGTGCACCGCTGAGCGCACGCACCCCGCGGATTCGTACCGAATTGTCCACGACCTGAAGATCCGCTCCCATTTTTCGCAGTTCATCGACATGCTTCAACCGGGCGTCGAAAATCCGCTCTCTGATGACGCTGGTTCCTTCGGCCAGTGTAAGAAGTGACATCATCTGCGGTTGCAGGTCGGTCGGAAAGCCGGGATATGGCTCTGTTTGGATTTCTCCCACGGCCTTCAATTCTCTGCTGCCACGGACCCACAATGTGTCCCCGTCCGTTTGGACCTCGGCACCCGCTTGTCGGACCAGTGACAACATGCAATGCAAATGTTCCGGAATGGTGTGGGTGAGGGTGACTTCGCCGGATGTGGCCACGACCGCTGCGACCAGCGTTCCCGTCACGATTCGGTCAGGGATGATCTCGTAAGGAACCGGACGCAACCGCTTCACCCCGCGGATGATGATCGTATTCGTTCCTGCGCCTTCGATGTTGGCGCCCATTTGATTCAAATAGCGTTGCAAATCCACAATCTCAGGCTCTCGCGCGGCATTTTCGATCACGGTGATCCCATCCGCCAACACCGCCGCCATCATCACGTTTTCTGTCGCACCTACGCTGGGCAGATCCAGACGGATCGTGGTGCCGACCAGTCGCTTGGCTACACAACGGATCAGGCCACCCGTTTCTTCGATTTGCGCCCCCAGCATCTGCAACCCTTTCAAATGCAAGTCGATGGGACGGGCGCCGATCGCACAGCCGCCGGGCCGTGTGACACTCACTTCCTGAAAACGGGATAACAACGGGCCCATCAAAAAGATGGACGAACGCATCCGCCGCATCAAGGTGTCGGGGATATGGGAGGTTCGAAGTGTGGTCGTATCCACCACAACACGGTTACCAAACCGTGTGATCTTCGCGCCGAGTGCTTCCAAGATGCAGCCCATCACATCGATGTCTGACAGGCGGGGGACATCGTGCAATTCATGGACACCGTCGGCCAACACCGTGGCGGCCAAGATGGGAAGAGCCGCATTTTTGGCACCTTGGATGCGAACGGTTCCGCACAGAGGCTTTCCACCCTCGATGAGAAAATGCTCCAATGTTCCACCTCCGTTTACCCCTCGCCCACCACCTGAACTTCCGGCTCCAAGGTAGTTCCGAATTTCTCTTCCACCGTCCGGATGATGTGATGAATTAGGGTGAGAACATCTTTCGCCGTGGCTTGGCCCCGGTTGATGATGAAGTTCGCATGTAAGGTGGAGACTTCCGCGTCGCCCACGCGATACCCCTTCAGACCGGACGCTTCGATCAGTCGTCCGGCATGGTCTCCCGGCGGGTTGCGGAACACACTTCCCGCACATGGATATTGAAGAGGTTGGGTTTTCCGACGTCGGTCTTTGTTGCGGGCCAGGATGGAGGCAATCTCCTTCCGGTCACCGTATTGCAGTTGGAAAACGGCTTCGGTTACGATGCCCCGGTACTTGGTTTGCAAGGATGATGTGCGGTATCGGAATTCCAGTTGCTCATTGGTCAACGTGATCCATTCGCCCGTTTCCAACAACACCTCGGCCGACTCCAACACGCGCGACACTTCCGAGCCGTGCGCCCCCGCATTCATGTAGACGGCGCCCCCCACATTGCCCGGAATGCCGCCTGCAAATTCCAATCCCGTCAATCCGTGTTTGGCAACCATCGATGTCAAACGAATGACGGAATAACCTCCACCGACGATCACACGGGTGCCTTCCACTTTCAAATCATCAAAACCTGCTCCCAGTTTGATCACCGCACCGCGAATCCCACCATCTCTGACCAGTAAGTTGGAGCCCCGTCCGATCACGCGCCACGGCAGACCGTGTTTCCTCACAACAGCCATCGTCCGCTCCAATTCCGCCTTGCTGCGGGGAGAAATGAAGATATCCGCCGGCCCGCCCACTTTCCATGTCGTGTGACGGGACAAAGGTTCGTTCAATGTCACATGTTGAACTCCAGCCATTTCCAAATCGCGTGCTACTTCCTTCATGTCCACTTCCCCCCTCGAACAACCTTGCACAAAGCGTGAGCGGAGCGTGATATACGATATCTTATGCCCGCCTCCGTTTGATGTGACGACCGCCTATTGGGGATCTGTCTATTTTTTGTGATTGCGTACCAATTGTTCCAGTTCATCCACCAGCACCTCCGCCGCATCCGGTCGTCCCAGCTGACGGGCCGCCGTGCTCATCGATTGATGCCGCTCCCGATTCCCGAGAATCTCCTGGATCATGACAAACAGGGTTTCGCCGCTGCACTCTTTTTCCAACAAGACCCGGGCCGCGCCCTTTTTCTCCAGCAGTCGGGCATTGGCTTCCTGATGGTTGTTGGTGACGTAAGGCGACGGAATCAGGATTGACGGCAATCCCAAAGCGGTCAACTCCGCCAATGTTGAAGCTCCGGCCCGACCCACGAACAGGGACGTGGCAGCCAAGACATCTGGCATGTTATACAAAAACGGGCGAATAATCAAGTTCCCGCTCGTCTGTTCGCCCACTTTGGCCACGACATCATCATAATGGGCTTCCCCCGTGACGTAAACGAATTGGATGTCAGGCGCCGACGCCATCAGCGGCACCATCTGCAACACCGCTTCGTTGATCGGACGGGCACCCCGACTGCCGCCGACGAACAGAACGATCGGCTTGTCCGAACCCGTGAGACCGAGCGACTCCATGCCGGCCGCAGCGTCTGCATGTACCACTTCCGTCGCGCGGGGGTTCCCGGCGTGAATCACCCTCTTGGCGCTATGGAGATGTTGTTCCGTTCCTTCAAAACTGATCGCCACCGTGTCGGCAAAACGGGACAGAAAGCGGATCGTCAAACCCACGATGACGTTTTGTTCATGGATCAGCGTCGGGATTCCCAACTGGTGGGCGGCATATACGGCCGGGCCGCACACATAACCTCCTGTACCCACCACCACGTCGGGTTGAAACTCCCTTATGTACTCTTTCGATTTTTTGACAGCACGGATAAATTTGGAAATCGTCTGCACGTTTTCCCACGTCAGTTTCCGCCGGAAGCCCTGGATTTCCACCGTAAAGAAGCGAATGTTCTGCTCTTTGGTGACGATGCGAGACTCCAAACCGTTTTCCGTTCCGATATAGCCCACTTCCACGTCGGGATAACGTTTGCGCACTTCCCGCATGACCGCCAAAGCAGGATAAATGTGTCCGCCCGTACCACCGCCGGAAAGCAAAATCCGTTTCATGTTCATCCCCCGCATTCGTTGGTGTTCTTACCTGGTGTAGCGGGACAGATTGAGCAGAATGCCCACTGCGGCAAGTGTCAGGGTCAGGGAAGAACCGCCGTAGCTCAAAAAGGGCAACGTAATCCCGGTGACGGGAAACGCCCCGGTGACGACGCCGATGTTGATGACGGCCTGGATGGTGATCATCGCCGTCACCCCCGTAGCCAGCAGACTGCTGAACAAATTGGGGGCCATGATCGCCACACGAATCCCCCGCCACACCAGTATCGCAAACAACACAATCACCGTGCCTGCACCGATAAAACCCAACTCTTCCGCCAGGATCGAGAAGATGAAGTCCGTGTGCGGTTCCGGCAAATAGAGATGTTTTTGCCGGCTCATGCCGAGACCCAAGCCCATTAATCCGCCGGGACCGATTGCATAGAGCGACTGGATGAGATGATACCCGGCACCCAGCGGATCTTGCCACGGATTGAGAAACGCCGTGATCCGCTTGATCCGGTAAGGTGCCGCCAACACCAACGCGGCAAACCCGCCCATACCCAGCAATCCCAAACCGCCCAGGTGAGACAGACGGGCTCCTGCCGCGTAGATCATGGCAATCCCCGTTCCCACCAATACGGTTCCCGTACCCAGGTCGGGCTGCATCATGATCAGCGCAAATGCCGCCCCCACAATGGCCAACGGGGGAAGCAGGCCCGACGTAAAGCGATGCATACTGTCGGCATGCTCAGAGAGATAACGGGCCAAAAACGCAATCATCGCCAGTTTCATAAACTCCGACGGCTGGATGCTGAATGCACCGATTCCCAGCCAACTGCGCGCACCGCCACGCAACAGGCCCACTCCGGGGATCAATACCACGATCAACAGGAGAAAACAGAGAATGATTCCGATCTTCGCCCACTCAGCAAACCGCCGGGGGTCCAAATTGGAAATCACAAACATCAGAAACACGCCCAAGCCTGCGAACAACAACTGCCGTTTCGCATAGAAAAACGCGTCGTCATACCGATGATACGAATAGGCGGCACTGGCGCTGTACACCATGACAACCCCGATGGCCAGCAGTAACAGAATCGCCGTGACGATCACGTAATCCGGGTTGGTTCGCATTTTGGACATGGGCATTGTTCACCTCGTTCGTCGGATTGGGCAAGCCCTCTTTACAGCCTATGCACGGCTTGTTTAAAAATGCTTCCCCGCTCCTCAAACGAAGTGTACATGTCCCAGCTGGCACATGCCGGCGACAACAGGACCACATCGCCAGGCTGTGCAGCTTTGCTCGCTTCCGCGACCGCTTCCGCCACATCTTTGACACCCAGACGAATGGGCACACCCGCCTCTTCGGCACGGGCGAGCAAGATGGGTGCTGACTGACCGTACGCCACCACGGCCTTCACCCGTTGGGCAAAGACCGGAACCAACTCGTGAAAATCCACTCCACGATCCAAACCGCCTCCGATCCACACGATCGGCTGATCAAAGGATTCCAATGCCCGGATCGCGGCTTGCGCATTGGTCGCTTTGGAGTCATTATAATACGCGACGCCTTCCACTGTCCCCACATATTCCAACCGGTGCTCCACACCGCGGAAGGTGCGCAGCACATTCGCGATCGCATCCGCCGGACACCCGCAAAGATGGGCGATCACCGCGGCGGCGAGGGCGTTTTCCAGGTGGTGCGCCCCCGGCAGTGCCACCTCTTTTACCGGAAGCAACGGGATTTTCCTTTCATCCGTCCGCAGATGAACCCACCCGTCTTCCACCATCGCACCGCGCGGGACCGTCTCCCGACGACTGAACCACCACACACGGCTTTTCACCGAGGCCGCCGTTTCCCTGCATACCGGGTTATCCCAGTTGAACACGGCGGCGTCCTCCGATGTCTGATTGCGGAACAGACGCTGTTTGGAGGTGATGTAGTCTTCCATCGTTCCGTGATAATCCAGATGAGCCGGCACCACGTTGAGCAGGGCGGCCACTTTCGGATGGAAACGTTCCGTCCCTTTGAGCTGGAAACTGCTCAGCTCCACCACCAGCCATTCTTCAGGCCGGGTTTCCTGCACCACTTCCGATAACGCCATGCCAATGTTGCCGGCGACACGGGATGAAATTCCCCCGGCCGAGAGCATCTGTCCCACCAAGGAAGTGGTGGTCGTTTTCCCGTTGGAACCGGTGATGCCGACCAAACGGGAAGCAGTTAACCGGCCTGATACCTCCACTTCCGTGATAACGGGAATTCCCATCTCCTGCGCTTGGCGAACCGGGGCGGCGGAGTAGGGAATCCCCGGGTTTTTGACGAGTACGTCCACACCATTCGTCAGCAAATCGTCAGGATGGTGACCGCAAATCACCCGAATCCCGAGCGCTTCCAATTCTTCCGCCTCGGGACATGCTTCCCGCGGCTTTTTGTCATTCACCACCACTTGCGCGCCCAATCGGTGGAGCAGCTTGGCCACTGCCGCACCGCTTTTGGCCAGGCCGAGTACAACCACGGATCGGCCGGCCCACTCTTCGGCGTCGCGCAATATCATAGGAACACCTCCAGATAGATGCCCAAGAGCGCAGCGATGAATCCGGCAAACCAGAAGGTAGTCACCACGCGCCACTCCGACCAGCCGGACAACTCAAAATGGTGGTGAAGCGGACTCATACGAAAAATCCGTTTGCCGCGAAGTTTGAACGAGGCCACCTGCAACATCACGGACAACGTTTCTGCGGCGAACACGGCCCCGATGACGGGCAACAACAGTTCCGTCTTCGTGATGACGGAAAGTGCCGCCAACCCGCCTCCCAATGCCAATGAACCGGTATCACCCATGAACACCTTGGCAGGGTGCGCATTGAACACCAAAAATCCCAGCAACGACCCCACCACGGCCATGGAGAAAATGGTGACGGTGATGTTGCTTTGCATCCAACCGATCACGGCAAAAGCGCCGTAGGCGATCGCCGCCGTCCCCGCCACCAGGCCGTCCAGACCGTCAGTCAGGTTGACCGCGTTGGACGTACCGATCATGATAAACAGCAACAACGGGAGATACAGCCAGTTCAGATGCCATTCCAGACCGGTTCCCGGAATGTGGACGGAGAAGATGTAACCGATCGTACCTTCGTGATACACACGAACCTCCAGCAACACCCAAAAGAGAACCAAGCCGATGAACAACTGACCCAACAGCTTCTGTTTGGCCGTCAGCCCCAGGTTCCGCTTCATCACAACCTTGATGTAGTCATCCAAAAAGCCGAGAATCCCGTAACCCAACGTGGCAAATACAAGGAAAAACAAGTCCGGATTAATCACATTCTCCACGATGTTGTTGCCGAACGGGAGTGCTGCACTGAACGGAATGGCAGTCAGCACGATCGCCGTCAAAAACATGACGCCGCCCATGGTGGGCGTTCCCGCTTTTTTCATGTGTGCCTGCGGTCCTTCCTCGCGGATGCTCTGACCGAATTTCAACCGCCGCAAAACCGGAATCACCATCGGTCCGAGCAGGATCGTGATCCCCAGCGCCACTGCCAGCGGAATCAGAAAAAGGCGAATGTCCATCGTATCCATTTTAGTCTCTTTTCTCCCCTTTTGTTAAATCTTTCACAACCTCATCCAATTTGACGGCCCTGGATGCTTTCGCCAACAGGATCACATTCGGTCCACCCTGTTCCTGCAAGGTTTGAGCCGCTTCCGTTCGTGTCCCGAAATGGCGTACCGGGATGGTGGGATTGGCTGATGTCACCCCTTCGCCGATCCACCGGGCTTTCTCTCCCAACGTATAGACGCGGGACACCCCTTTTTCCGCGGCATACCGCCCGATTTCACGGTGATACGCCGCTTCCTGAGCACCGATTTCCATCATGTCGCCCAAGAGTACCCACTTCTCTTTCCCCTCATCCAGCTCCAGAAGCAGGTCGATTGCGGCTCTCATGGAAGTCGGGCTGGCATTGTACGTGTCATCGATGATCAGCATTCCCTTGTCCGTCTTCCGCATCTCCAGGCGCATCCCTGTCAATTGCGCCTCAGCCAGTCCCCGGCCGATCTCTTCTTCACTCAAGCCCAACAACCGGCCGACGGCGGCCGCCATCAGCGCATTGACAGCATTGTGCCTTCCCAGGAGCGGAATGGAAAAGCGCGCTCCCATCCGTGCGGATGTGAAAGAAATGCCGGACAGCCCGTTCAAGCTGATCGATTCAGGACGATCGTCATTGGTGTCCCCCCAGCCGATTTTTATCACTTGGCGCGAATCCTGCCTCACTCGCTCCAACAACAACGGTTCATCCCCGTGAATCACCCAGGTACCGTTCGGAGCCAGTCCCTCGCCAATCTCGCATTTGGCATCGGCGATGGCGGCACGACTGCCCAGGTGTTCCAGATGCGACTCACCGATGTTGGTGACCACGGCCACATCCGGTTTGGCCATCCGTGACAGGAGCGCAATTTCACCCTTGTGGTTCATGCCCATTTCCACGACGGCCGCTTTCGCCTCCTTTGGCAAGGACAACAAGGTCAAGGGCACACCGATGTGGTTGTTCAGGTTGCCCTGTGTTTTGTGTACACGATGGCGTACCGACAGTACCGATGCGATCAGGTCTTTGGTGGTCGTCTTCCCGTTGCTGCCGGTCACGGCGACGACCGGAATCGACCACGTATCCCGATATGCCGATGCCATCGCCTGCAACGCTTCCAGGGTGTCTGCCACCAAAATAAACGGTACTTCTGCCGTTTCGGGTACAGGCCGATCCTGCTGCCACAAACAGGCGGCCGCTCCCTTGTCCACCGCATCCCGCCAAAAATCGTGCCCGTCAAACCGTTCTCCCACCAGCGGCACGTACAACTGATTCGGCTTAAGTGTACGGGTGTCGGTCGACACCCCCTTGAACAAGAGCCGACGGTCGGACACACTCCCCACCAGACGACCGTTCGTCACTTTGGACGCCCATTCACACGTTTGTTCGATCATGCTTGTTCCTCCCGCTCTCACGAACGCAGCGCTTCTCTGGCCACTTCCCGATCATCAAAATCATGGCGCACGCCGTTGATCTCCTGATAAGTTTCATGCCCTTTCCCCGCGATCAACACGACATCACCCGGACGCGCCCGACGGATCGCTTCGAAGATGGCCTCCCGGCGGTCGACGATCACATCGTACCGGTCTTTCGCCATCTCTTTCACGCCCTCCACCATGTCCGCAAGTATCGCCTCCGGATCTTCGGTACGGGGGTTGTCCGACGTAAACAGGGCGACATCCGCATAAGTGGCAGCGATCTTTGCCATGATGGGACGCTTGGTCCGGTCGCGATCACCGCCGCACCCCACCACGCAGTATACGTTTCCTTCGGCAAATTCACGAATCGTTTTCAGCACGTTTTCCAAACTGTCCGGTGTGTGCGCGTAATCCACCAACACGGTGAACGGCTGACCTTCGTCCACCTTTTCAAACCGACCGTTGACACCGGAAACAGTTTCCAGACTCCGCTTGATGTGTTCGAGCGGAATCCCCTCGGCCAATGCTGTTGCCGCAGCGGCAAGCGCATTGTAGACGTTGAATTTGCCCACCAATTGCAAGTGGAGATCGATATCGCCGCGAAACGTGCGCAACACGAAACGCGTACCGTCCGCACCCTGGCGAATCTGTTCGGCGCGCACGTCGGCGGCCTGTTCGATGCCGTATGTGATCACCTGCGCCGGGGTAATGCGGGCGAAGTAAGCGGAAGCTTCATCATCCACATTCAAAATCGCGTACCGGTTGTCCGCCGGATCATCTTCGTACCGGTTGCCCAGCTGGCTGAACAACAAGCCTTTGGCCGCCCTGTACTCTTCCATCGTTTTGTGATAGTCCAAATGATCCTGCGTCAGGTTGGTGAACACGGCAGAATGAAATTCACATCCCCTGGTTCTTCCCAAATCCAAAGCATGAGACGATGCCTCGATCACCGCGTAGGCACATCCGGCATCCCGCATCATGCGGAATCCTTTTTGCAGTTCAACAACATCCGGCGTCGTGTTTTGAACCGGGTAAGTGCGGTCGCCGATCTGCATGTGGATGGTGCCGATCATACCGGCCGGGGTGCCGAAATCGTTCAAGATGCGCTGAATCAGATGTACGGTGGTCGTTTTTCCGTTGGTACCGGTCACCCCGATCAACTTCAATTCCCGGGTCGGGTGTCGGTAAAACGCAGCCGCCAGCACGGCCATCGCCCGACGGGTATCAGGTACACGCACCACCGCAGCGGGTACGTCGACGTCCTCCTCCACCAACACGGCAACGGCTCCCTGTTCCACCGCTTGGCGGACAAAGCGGTGACCGTCCACGGTAAACCCGCGCAAGGCCACAAACAGGTGGCCGGGGCGTACCCTGCGGGAATCCGTCTCGATCCCCGTGATCTCGATGTCGGCATTTCCGACCACTTTCGCGATGACGAGCGGCCGGAGCAACTCTTTTAATTTCATCAAGCCGCTCCTCCTCCGATTTTTCCAGATGAAATGAAACAACCCTGAAAAAAGAAAAAGACACGAGAAATGCCAGGTAAGTTCCTGGCATGATGATTTTTGCACATCCCTATTTTAATCCCCTTTTCCCGATTTGTCACCCAAGTAGATACGGATCGGTGTACCCTTTTTGACCCGTTGTCCCGGTTGCGGGAGTTGATCCACCACGTATGTTCCGCGCCCTGTCGTCAGAAGGGGGAAGGAATACAAACTGTTGCGGATCTGGCTTACGTTTTCCCCGATCAAATCGGGGACTTCCACATAGGAAACCGAAGTAGGCGTATTTTCAGGAGAGACTTGGTTTTTCCGTTTGGGAACGCCCAAATATCTCAGACCATCATCCAAAATGCGTCCCACGATCGGTGCAGCGACCACTCCGCCAAACTGGATGCCTTTCGGATTGTCCACCGCCACGTAAACGACCAGTCGGGGATCATCGGCCGGGGCAAACCCGATGAAGGACACGATGTGATTGTTTTGCAGATATCGCCCGTCAGGTCCCACCTTTTGCGCGGTTCCCGTTTTCCCGCCGACGCGGTAGCCGTCAACGAACGCCTTTCTCCCCGTTCCCCTGGCGACGACATATTCCAGTGCCTCTCTCACCTTGCGTGAGGTTTCTTCGGAGATGACGCGTTCTTTCTTGCCGGGTTCCTCCCGTTCCACCACCCGGCTCGTTTCCGGGTCCAACCATGCCTTGGCCAGATGGGGCACCACTTTGTAACCGCCGTTAATCGCCGCGGAAACAGCAGCCACCTGCTGAATCGGCGTCACTGAAACTCCTTGGCCGAATGCGGTGGTCGCCACTTCCACCGGCCCTGCCCGTTCGGGGGAAAAGAGGATACCCTTAGCTTCTCCGTTCAGATCGATTCCCGTTTTTTGACCAAATCCGAATTTGCGGATGTAGGAAAAGAGCTTCTCTTCCCCCAGCCGTTGCCCCATATTGACAAAGCCGGGGTTGCAGGAGTTTTCCACCACTTCCAAAAAGGTTTGGTGCCCGTGCCCGCCATGCTTCCAGCAACGCAGCCGGGCACCGCTCACATTGATAAAACCGGGATCAGTGAACCCTTCCGTCAAGCTGACCTTTTTCTCTTCCAACGCCGCAGCCAGCGTGATGATTTTGAAAGTGGACCCGGGTTCAAATGTTTTCCAGATCGGTAAGTTGCGGTTATAAACCATCGGATCGGCATCCCGATAATGAGCGGGATTGAATGTGGGCCTGCTGGCCATGCCCAACACTTCGCCCGTACGCGGGTCCATCGCAATGGCCAGGACGTTTTCCGGTTGATATTGTACCATCGCCTGGTCCATTTCCCGCTCCAACACGCTCTGAATATAGTAATCGATGGTGGTGACCAGATCCATGCCATCTTTGGGTGGCGTGAACGATTCAACCCCGCCCGGCAATTTTTCATGCCGTGCGTTGGCCTTGAAGGAAACGTACCCTCTCACCCCGCTGAGACGTTTGTCGTATTCCAATTCCAAGCCGGCCAGCCCCTGATTGTCGATACCGGCAAATCCCAGCACATGGGCGGCCATTGCGCCATATGGATAATGGCGCTTGCTGTCTTCCGTCACGGCAATCCCCGGCAGGCGCAGCGCCTGTATGTCCCGTGCCGCGTCTTCCGAGATTTTGCGCCCTTCTTTGATCCAAACGGTGAGCGAACGCTTGGTGATTTGTCGATAGATGCTCTCTTCGGGCGCTTTCAGGACCCGCGCCAACAAGCGGGCGGTTTCCGCCGGATCCTTCACTTGGGCCGGAATCGCCATAACTGACGGTGTGCTGACATTGTAAGCCAACACTTTTCCCTGTCGATCCAAAATGCGCCCCCGTTTCGCCTCAAACGGAATGTTTCGGTTCCACAACTGTTCCGCCCGCTCCGTCAACCAATCTCCTTTGACAAGTTGTACATAGGCCAAACGTCCCAACAATCCCGCAAACAAAACGATCACCACGATCAATGCCGCAAACAGCCGGCGGCGGACCATCGCGCTGGAGATGCGCAATCCGTTCCCCTCCCCGAACAGGATGTCCTATGAGACAACCTATTCCCGGAAAGGGAAGAACATGACAAGAAGCCATGTCGAATCCTCTTCAACATGGCTGTCAATGCAAGAGATCGTTTTCTCACTACTTTGGCTTTCTCCCCGCTAGAGAAGCAAAAACAGTGCGCTTTGAGGCGAGGGGCGGGCGCGGGTCACGCCACTCCGTTTGAAGGGAATGACACGCAACGGAAACCCGTCCCCCACCGATTAAGAAGCGGTTTTGGTCTTCGTACGGGGCGGGATGTGCAACACTTGGAACGCCTTTTGGAACACTTCTTTGGCGATCGGCGCGGCCACGGCGCCGCCCGTGGCACCACCGGAAACGATCGGAGCGTCAATTGCGACGTAGATCACTACTTTGGGATGATCAGCCGGTGCAAATCCGATAAAGGAGACGAGGTATTCTCCCGGAATGTAACCGCCATGGGAAGAGGGTTTCTGCGCCGTTCCTGTTTTTCCGGCGATGTCATAGCCGGGCAGATCCGCTTGTTTACCGGTGCCGTACTGCACCACCCCGCGCAACAGTTGCCTCACTTGTGCGGCGGTCCTGCCAGTGACGACGTTTCGGCTCCGCGGTTGGATCATTTGCATCCTTCCTTGTCGGCCGGGATCTTGGATCGCCCTGACCACATGCGGCTGAACCCATTTTCCGCCGTTGGCAATCGCCGATACCGCCGCCACTTGTTGAATGGGCGTCACGGCGATTCCCTGTCCGAACGCGGTAGTGGCCAATTCCGACGGATACAGCGACCGACCGTAGAAAATACCCCGCTCCTCGGCCGGCAAATCGATCCCTGTTTTCCGTCCTGTCCGATCGGTAATGCGGCCGAACCCGAACTTGTCGATATATGTTTCCAAACGATCGACTCCCAAAGCCTGCCCCAATTTGACAAACGCCACGTTACTCGACAGGTACACTCCTTGACGGAATGGGATGTTCCCCCAGCCTGTCTCATTCCAATCCCGGATCACCCGGTCCTTTACCTGGATCGAACCGGAGGAAAAGATGGCGTCGGGATGAAACAAGCCCTCCTCAATGGCAGCCGCCAACGTCACGATCTTAAACGTGGAACCGGGTTCAAACTGATTGCTGACCGCCAGATTGGTCGAATTGACCCCTGGTTTCCATGTTTTGGCATATTTACTCGGATCAAATGTGGGACGATTGGCCATCGCCAGAATCTCGCCGGTGTTCGGATCAGCCACGATAGCGGTCGCCGTTTTGGCTTGATATTTTCGCATCGCTTGTTCCAAAATTCGCTCCACTTCGTATTGCAAGCGATTATCGATGGTAAGCATCAGATTTTTCCCGTCCCGTGGCGGTTGAAACGTTTCAACCCCACCTGAAAGCTTCCATCCGTTGGCGTCTTTTTGGAACGACCAGGTTCCGGGCTGACCGCGAAGTAATGAGTCATAACGCTGTTCAACGCCGCCCGTCGCTTGATTGTCCATATTGACAAACCCCAGTACGTGCGCCGCCAAAGGACCTTCCATGTAGACGCGCATCGTTGCAGGATACGAGTAAATCCCATCCAGATCCAACTTCATGATCTGATCGCGTGTTTGTGGGGATACTTTATAGTTGTTGCCGTCCCGCAATTCGACCTGACCTTTTTTCTTGGACAGTTTGGCCACCAGTTTATCCTCGGGAATACCCAACAGTGGAGATAATTTCTTGGCATAGGCGCGGGGATCTTTCACCAAACTCACGTCTGCGGCAATGACATAGGCGGGCATGGATTGAACCAGCACGTTGCCGTTGCGGTCCATGATGGTTCCGCGGCGAGGTTCAAGCACCTTGTTGATTCGCCAGTTGGCTTCCGCCTTTCTGCGAAGATCGGTAGCATCCACGGTTTGAATCCAGAACAGTCTCCCGATGACGACCATGAACATCAGGATAAGGAAAAGCCCGATCACCAGAGAACGCAACTGGCTGTTTTTGTTTTTTTCCATCTGTTTCTTCGTTTTCACCCCTCATCGTTGACCGGTTTCTGTTGCCGGGCGGAGGAAGATTGACCTGGAACGGGCAACGTCTTGTAAGACTTCGCCCGCTTCATGCCTTTTTGTTTTGCATATTCGCGGGCGCGTTCCCCGCTGGACAATTGTTTTTGTTGGATTTCCAGCTGTTGGTTCGTCTCCTGCAATTCCCGGATTTGGCGATCCATCTGTTGAGCGGATATATTGAGCGCCGTCAGTTCGGCGTATTTGGAGAGGATAACAGAGGCAAGTGCGACGCAAACCATCACACTCAACAAATAGAGGAGCTTCTCGCCGGTGGTCAATCCGTGCGCCCGCTCCGTTCGGGGGCGTTTGGACTGCCGGGTGCTCTGCCGGCGATTCTCCACAACGGCCATTGCGACGTTTCCCCGATATTTTTTCATCGTTGACCCTCCTATAATTTCTCCGCGATGCGCAGTTTGGCTGACCGGGCTCGCGGATTTTCTCTGATCTCTTCTTCCGACGGCAGGATGGGTTTTTTGGTGATCACACGCAGGACCGGTTGTTGACCGCAGACGCAAACCGGAAAATCCGGCGGACAAACGCAACGTTTTTCTTTCTCTTGAAACGTGCGTTTACAGATCCGGTCTTCCAACGAATGAAAGGTGATCACGGCTACCCTCCCCCCGGGGTTCAAGCCGTCAATCGCCTGCTGCAAGGCCGATTGAAAGGCGTTCAGCTCGTCATTGACCGCGATGCGAATCGCCTGAAACGAACGACGCGCCGGATGTGGCCCCGTTCGACGTGCCGGTGCGGGGATGGCATCCTTGATGATGTCCGCCAACTCTCCCGTCGTCTCGATCGGGGAAACCCTTCGATGGTTGACGATCATCCGGGCGATCCGCCGGGCGAACCGCTCCTCTCCGTATTGAGACAAAATGCGCGCCAACTCCGCTTCGGGCCAAGTGTTGACCACTTCCCGGGCGGTCAGAGGCGCTTCGGGGTCCATCCGCATGTCCAACGGCGCGTCATGGTGGTAGCTGAATCCTCGTTCACCTTTGTCCAACTGCGGCGAAGAAACACCGAGGTCGAACAAGATACCGTCCACTCGCTCCAATCCCAGCGATGCCAATATTTCTTTCAGTCGCCGGAAATTGCTCTTGATCAAGTGGACCCTGCATCCCACGTCGCGCAGTCGTTCATGCGCCGCTTGCAAAGCGGCATCATCCTGATCAATTCCAATCACGGTACCGGCAGGGCCGAGATGTTCCGCAATCAGGCGTGTATGTCCCGCTCCCCCCAGCGTACAGTCGACATACACCCCGTCCGGCCGAACATTCAGCCCCTCCACCGCTTCGTGTTTGAGCACGGTCTCATGTTGAAACACAGTTGTTCATCCTTTTCTCCTACAATTCCAGATTGAAATCTACGAGCTTTTCCGCGATTTCGTTGAACGAATCCTCAGAGGCCGCGTAGTAAGCTTCCCACGATTCTCCACTCCAGATTTCCACTCGGTTGGAAACGCCGATGACGACACACTCTTTTTCCAATTTGGCATACTGACGAAGATTGACAGGAAGAGTTACCCGCCCCTGCTTGTCCAACTCGGCTTCAATCGCGCCGGAGAAGAAAAAGCGGGTAAACGCGCGCGCATCCGCACGGGTAAACGGCAGCGACTTCAGTTTCTCCTCTAGTTGTTTCCACTCCGTCCGAGGGTATGCAAAAAGACAGTTGTCCAATCCACGGGTGATCACAAACGGCGCGCCCAGCTCTTCGCGAAATTTCGACGGGATGATCAAACGGCCTTTTTCGTCGATGGCATGCCGGTATTCACCCATGAACATGGACCCGTCCTCCCCTCGCTACCCCCTTCCCTCCACTTCCCCCCACTTTCCACCACATTGTAAATTATACCACGAGCATACTAAAAAATCCTGCGCCTCAGCGCAGGATTTTTTGATAACAATTCAATTTTTTGTCATCCCTTACACTTTCCAACTGGCCAGATACTCTTCTTGGGCTTCGGTCAGATCGTCGATTTGCACACCCAAGGATTCCAGTTTGTAACGGGCTACCTGTTCGTCCAGGTGATACGGAACGTCAATGACATGACGACCGATTTTTTCATGGTTGTCATGGACGTAAAGCAGGCACAAGGCTTGCAGGGCAAACGTCATGTCCATGATCTCCGCCGGATGTCCGTCACCTGCAACCAGGTTGACCAATCGGCCTTCCCCGAGCAGGTAGAGCTTCCGCCCGTCTTGCATCACGAATTCCTCGATGTCTTTGCGCACCACGCGCTTGCTGACCGCTTGCTCTTCCAGCGCAACTTTGTCGATCTCCACATCGAAGTGACCGGCATTGGCCAAGATGGCTCCGTTTTTCAACAGCGGATAATGATCACCGGTGATCACGGCGCGGTTGCCGGTTACCGTCACGAAGATGTCGCCGTGTTTGGCCGCTTCCATCATCGGCATCACGGTGAAGCCGTCCATATGCGCTTCAGTCGCTTTGATCGCATCCACCTCGGTGACGATCACGCGGGCACCCAACCCTTTGGCACGCATGGCCACCCCGCGGCCGCACCAGCCGTACCCCACGACGACAACGGTTTTACCGGCTACGACAAGGTTGGTTGTGCGCATGATGCCGTCCCACACGGATTGTCCGGTACCGTACCGGTTGTCGAACAGGAATTTGGAATAAGCGTCGTTTACCGCCACCATCGGGAATTTCAACTCACCCGCTTTTTCCAATGCGCGCAGGCGCAGGATACCGGTGGTCGTCTCTTCGCATCCACCTTTGATTTGATCGAGCAGATCCGGACGTTCGGCGTGCAGGATGCCCACCAGATCCCCGCCGTCGTCGATAATCAGATCCGGACGGGTTTCCAAGGTGCGAATCAGATGCTCCTTGTACTCTTCCGGTGTCGGGTTGTATCTGGCAAACACTTGAATGCCCGATTCCACCAATGCCGCACACACGTCGTCCTGCGTCGACAACGGGTTGCTGCCGGTGATCGTCACTTCCGCACCGGCGTCCCGGATCACTTCCGCCAGGTTGGCCGTTTTGGCTTCCAAATGAAGCGAGATCGCCACTTTTTGACCGGCCAGCGGCTTTTCAGCGATGAATTTTTCGCGAATCCGGTTTAACACCGGCATGTGTTCACGCGCCCAATCGATTTTGAGACGACCTTGAGGCGCCAAGCTCAAATCTTTCACCATACTCGTTTCTCGTACATTCATGAAACAGTCCTCCTTACATCATTCGATATGGATATATCTATGTGTCATTCAGCCGTCCCGCCTCCCATTGACCGACTTCCAGTCCGCCGTATGGTTACAAGACGGTGAAACCCTTTAACCAAGTTATGTTAATCGCTCGTATCCCGCCCCCGCTCCCCATCCCAACCTCCTGAATTGGCTCAGCCGGAAGGCGACGATTGCCAGTCACAACTGTTTGTCAACAATGTACTTGCTGTATTCCTTTCACAAGTATACCAGCCAATGTCGATCCGCTGCGGGGAGGGGCTGTTCCACCAGCCACTCCAACCATTCCAAACCGTATTGATTCCAGAAGTAGACGATGTTATACACCCGTTCCTGCCATTTGCCTCCGGGGAGCAACATCCGCCCCAAATGATCCCACTGACGCAGGTCGACGGCATGTCGCCGCTCCATCGCCCGGATTGTTTTCTTCTTCAGGTACTGGATCTGTTCGTGCACTTTTTTCCTGTTTTTCTCTCCCAGGGAAACCAAATCCTTTCCGAGGGAACCGATTTCTGCGATCAACGGCTCGTAGATCCGGTCGATGGCCGTTTGCACCTCAGTAAACAGCGCCTCCACATCCACTGTCTGTTGCGCGAGCAACCATGCCCGCTTTTTCTCCTCCAGATGATCGACAACGTCTTCCCACGTCAGGGAGAAACGGGACAGATATTTGGCCGACGCCCGGTCCACCAACGTAAAGTGCCTTCTGGGCACCAACGGCGGCATTTCCATCCCGTAACGCTCAAACAGCGGCTTGAGCAATCCCCAGTAGGCGATCTCACTTGGCCCGACCACCACGGCCAGAGTGGGGAACAAAAACTCCTGCATCAACGGGCGGGTAATCACGTTGTTGCTCAATTGCTCCGGATTCGTACATGCGATATCCAACAACGCCTCTGCCGTCCATCGATGGGCACCATCCTTGGTGACAAACTGCCCATTGTCCAGATAGAGTGCCTCCCGGTTTCCGTTCACGTGCAAAAACAGATGAGCTTGATTGCCATTGACATCCACTTGTGACGGATAACCGGCAGCTTCAACGGCCTCTTTCTGGCGCCAGGCGGTGACGGCCAACCCCTCCCGATCCCGGATCAACTCTTCAAAAAACGGCTTTTCCAATCGCCGGAGTCCGGGGTCGGCTGAATCGACGAGCAACAATCCCCACCGTCCGAACAGTTCATGCATCAATCTGGCAAAATACCGGCTCCATTGGACCCGGTTACCGTCCAACCGATGCAAACGGGACAATACCTCCCGTTTGTACTCGGTGTCAGGAAGCAAGCGGGACAGTTGGTCCAACCATTCCCGCAATGCGGCGCCCTCAATCTCGATCCGTCCGACGGACGGCCGCCCTTCCACGGAAACGTGCAACCGGTGTCTCCGGTAGGGATGGTGCTCATCCAGCGAAGGGAGAGTAATGTGATCCACTTCATTCACGTCGTGGTCTTCTCCGGCTATCCAAAAAACAGGGATCACGGGTCGCCCCAAACGTTCTTCCTCCTGTCGGGCCAGTTGAATCAACGTGACCGCCTTGTAAATCGTATACAACGGTCCCGTCAACAGGCCGGCCTGCTGGCCACCGATCACCACCAGGCTGTCAGGATCGGTCAACCGTTTCCAGTTTCGTTCCACAGCCGGATGGATCTCCTCATCCCCGTGATACGACCGCAGCACATCGACCAACGCTTGCCGCGAAACCGGCCGCGAACGGCTCAATATCCGTTCTGCCCGCAAGCGAAATGATGATTCCGCAAAGGGGTCATACCCGTAGAAAGGGCGAACGGAAGGAGAACATTTCATATAATCTGCCACCATTGGGTGATCCGGCTTAAACTGGATGCCTTGCGTTCTCATTCGATACCCCTTTTCTCTCCTTTGACTGCTTCCAAGTATATCACGAATGCTGCTGCCGGTAACCACCATCCGTGATCAACCGGCCGATTTCGTCCGCTCTTCCGGCTTTCGGGGCAGAAGAAAGGTGGACAAAAAACCGATCGCCGAAACACCTGCCGCCAACTCCATCGCACGCGGATAGTGCGGATACAACGATCCGATATGACGGTACCAGATGTCCGGATCCACCGGCCCCAACACATACGCCAGTGCAATCAAACCCAGTGCCCCACCCGCTGCACGCGACATGCCGGCGGCGACCAATCCGACCCGAACTTGCCGCGAGGGCAGCCATTGCAACAACAACAGGTGAAGCGGCGCACTCAGCGTGAACCCCAACCCCGCCCCCCAACACACCAGTGCGACCCATACCGTCCACGGTGCCAGGATGCGGGCCAGCAACCAATCGGCGATAAACAACAGCACGAATCCCAACGTAAAATTGGCATGGCATCCTTTGCGGGATACCCACCAGCGCGACAACGGCACGGAGCCGCTGGCGGAAGCCGCGATCAACGCCAAGCTCCACCCTTCTGCATTCCCGATTTGCGGCATCAAAAAACCTATCCATCCCGGAATCAACACCACGGATGACCAACAGAAGCCCGTCAGAAAGACGAACACATGAAACAGCAACAATCGGCGATCCTGCCAGATCGTCGGTGTAAAAAACGGTGCCCCGACCTGCTTCTCCACCATAAACAGCGGGACCACCATCCCCAACGCCATGATCCACAGCGGCAACACCTGAGGCGCGATGACCGCCTGCCAACCTTCATCCGGGTTCATCATCGCCATGGCCGCCATCGCAAAAAACAGCATCAATCCGAAAAAGGTGACACCGATGATATCCAACGGTTGCGAATGTCGACCGTATCCCGGTGCGGATCGCGGAGCCGCCCAAAACAGTGTGATCACCAGCGGAATGGGCAGAATAAACAGCCACCGCCAGTGAAAAATGCTGGCCGTCCACCCGGATAAGAGGGGCAGGACAACCAGCACGCCCGCCAACAGCAAAGTGAGTCCGATGCGGATATACGGACGGCTTTTTTGCATCCACCGCCGGATCGCAACAGCAAACAGAGGAACCATGCCACCCGATCCCAACGCTTGCAGCATGCGCCCGGTCAAGAGCAAAAACCAAGACGAGCTTATGCTCACGACGAACGAACCGACCGCGTACAAAAACAGGGCCAACAGCCACAGACGCTCACGCGTCTGACGAACGGGCCACAGTTCCATCACCGGCAATGCAATGGAAAACACAGCCAAATATACAGCGACCATCCATACAGCCCACCGGGGTGTCAGATCAAAGTCGGCCGCGATAGACGATAGTACGGGTGTCACGATCTCAATGTCCAGTGTGCTAAGGAAGATCGCGATCACATATGTATCCACGATGCGCGTTTTCGCTGTCGGCATGGTGAAGATCGCCCCCTGTGTTGCCCCTGCCGATCCCCAACTTCCTTATATTGAAATGAATGTTCGCTCTCATTTGATGACTTGATGATGCCAGAGTTGTGTACAGTCTGATGGGATTGCCCTTGCATCCGGTTTCCGCGATCCTCCACACCTTTTTTCGGGTGGATTGAGGTATTTTGACTGCATTATCCATTTCTTATGATATCATACGATGAATGGAAATGGAAAATCGATATCGGGCCGCTATCGACGGTTTATTGCTTCTTTGGCATGGACCAATCGCATCAGGGTTTCATGAATGGGTGTCTGGATCCCGCGGGCTTTTCCTTCCTTGACGATCCCCCCGTTGATCCAGTCCACCTCCGTCATATGCCCCCGCATCAAATCCTGATACATCGAGGAACGGTTGGTGGCTGTCTTTTCACAAACCTCCGCTACCTCATGAAAAACATCGTCAGCCTCCCACCGATACCCCATCGCCCGCACAACCGCAACACCCTCCTCCAGCGCAGCCCGGATCAACGCCCTGGCGTCCGGCAAACGGAACAGTTCACCGTTTTCCACTTCCAGCAAAGCTGTCAACGGATTGATCACACTGTTGATCATTAATTTCTTCCATATGCGGGGTTGAATATCAGCCTCCAACACAACCGGACACCACCGGTGATCCACCTGAGCGATGAGCGACCGCAACAAAGCCGGATGGTCCTCTTGTTTTCCCAGAAGCGGTCCGATCCACGTCTGCCCGGCGCCGGTATGACGGACAGTTGTCATATCCTCTCGCCAAGCTCCTTCGGTGGTAACTGCTCCATAAACCGGTTGGGTATGACGGGTTTTCTTCACGACGGCGTCGTGGCCCACACCGTTCTGCCAGCAGACGATCACCCCATCCTGTGCGCAGACGGACAGTGCCTGATAAAATGCCGAGGTGAAATCGCGTTGTTTTACCATTAACATGATGACATCAAACGAGGCGGTCACTCTGTCTGATTCCACCGCCTGCACCGGCATCCGCCGTGCCTTTCCGTCCAGTCCGATGACACGAATTCCTTCACTTCGGACAGCATCGGCCTGTTTCCGTGTTCGCGTCACCAATACCGTCTCCGAATACAATGCAGCCAGTCGCGCCGCCCACAACAGCCCCAACGCCCCGCCACCCCACACGCCGATGCGCATGCCCTCCCCTCCTTTCGATTAACCGATTGATTCACGGAAGACTGAAGACGCATCACCGTCTCCCTTTTCCCCCGCATCTCCGCCAATCATTATTTTTTCATTTTACTATCAGGGAACATGCTTGACCATCCTACTCAATGTCTAATTTCTCCAGCCGTGATGGGGACCACAAAAAAAGCCGCCCAAACCTAGGGCGGACAGGAGTAACAAAATCTGCAGGCTCCGATCCCGTCTCCGCTTCGTAGCAACACAGCTAGAATGTGTCTGGTCAATCCGTTAGGGGGCAACGCTTTCCAAATGAGCGACCTTTGAGCCCGAAAGAGAGCGAGAGGGAAAACGGTACACCCAGAGTTGTGAGTGGTTAAAATCCCACCTCTCTGATGGACGTATTCCAAACGTTTATACCGGATAAACCGGGTGCTTGCGTTCGCTGAACGTCATTTCCTTATCAGCGTACGCTTCCAAACGGTCGATCAACTCCTCACGCAATCGGTCCGGTTCGATGATGCCGTCGATGATCAATTCGGAAGCCAAGCGGTAGATGTCGATGTCCTTCTTGTACTCTTCCCGTTTCTGCATGATGAATCGGGTCCGCTCCGGCTCCTCCAATTCGGCGATCTTGTTGCTGTACACCGCATTGACCGCCGCTTCCGGACCCATTACCGCGATCTGTGCAGTGGGAAGGGCCAGACAGCAATCCGGCTCAAAAGCGGGACCTGCCATCGCGTATAAACCGGCACCGTAGGCCTTGCGCACAATGATCGAAATTTTCGGCACAGTCGCTTCCGACATTGCCGCGATCATTTTGGCTCCGTGACGGATGATACCGGCCCGTTCCACCTGTGTGCCGATCATAAATCCGGGGACATCAGCCAGAAAGACAAGCGGGATGTGAAATGCGTCGCACAGCGTGATGAACCGCGCCGCTTTATCGGCCGAATCAACGAACAACACACCGCCTTTGACCTTGGATTGGTTGGCGACGATGCCCACGACACGACCGTTGATACGCGCAAATCCGGTGATCAGTTCCCGGGCGAACAGCTTTTTCATCTCGAAAAACGAATCCTCATCCACGAGGGTTTCAATCAGCTCCATCATATCAAACGGTGTGTTTTGGTTATCGGGTACAATCTCGGATACCGGCCGACCTTTCCCGGAAGGAGATTTCGGTTGGGCCGCCGGCGGTTTTTGCGTATAATTGGCCGGGAAATAGCTCAGATAGCGACGAGCCGCCGCGATGGCTTCCGCTTCATCGGCGGCCAATACATCTCCGCAACCGCTGACGGTGCAGTGCATCCGGGCGCCGCCCATTTCTTCCAACGTCACTTTCTCTCCGATTACCATTTCGGCCATCCGCGGCGAACCCAGATACATGCTGGCGTTTTGATCGACCATGATCACCACGTCGCAAAATGCCGGGATATACGCTCCCCCTGCGGCAGACGGACCGAACAGAACGCAGACTTGCGGAATCTTTCCTGACAGTTTCACCTGGTTGTAAAAGATCCGGCCCGCTCCCCTCCTGCCCGGAAACATCTCGATCTGGTCGGTGATCCGGGCGCCGGCGGAATCGACCAGGTAAATCATCGGGATGCGCAACCGTTCGGCAGTTTCCTGGATGCGGATGATTTTTTCCACCGTGCGGGCGCCCCATGACCCGGCCTTTACCGTGGCGTCATTGGCCATCACGCAAACCCTTTGACCGTTCACCTTGCCGATTACCGTCACCACGCCGTCGGCAGGAAGCGATTCGTCCAGGCAATTGGCAAACAATCCGTCTTCCAGCTGAAAATCGTCGTCAAACAGCAACTCCAACCGTTTACGGACAAACAGTTTGTTTTGCCGGGACAGTCTTTCGTGATATTTGGCGGCGCCTCCCTGTTTGATCTTCTCCGCACGCTGTGCCAGCGTCTCCACCGTGGTCGTTTGCATCGTATGGTTCCTCCTCCCAACGACGAGAGATTACTCACCCAGATAAATGGGCTTTCTTTTTTCTTTGAAAGCCTGCAGACCCTCCAACCGGTCTTTGGTCGGGATCAGCACTTCGTACGCTTTGGTTTCGAAGGCCAATCCGGACGCCAAATCCATCTCGAAACCGTAATCGATCGCCATTTTCGCCTGCGCCAAGGCCAGCGGCGCTTGTTGGTTGATTTTCTCGGCCATCTCCAAAGCTGCCGACAACGTATTCCCTTTTTCAACTACCCGATTGACGAGACCGATCGCTTCCGCTTCCTTTGCCGAAATCCGGCTGGCCGTGAAGATCAACTCTTTGGCTTTGGCCTTGCCCACAATGCGTGGCAGTCGCTGTGTTCCGCCCGCGCCCGGGATGATCCCGAGAGAGGTCTCCGTCAAACCGAACACAGCCCTCTCGTCCGCCACACGGAGGTCACACGCCAGTGCCAACTCCATCCCACCGCCCAGCGCCACTCCGTTCACTGCGGCGATTACCGGCTTGGGCAGTCGTTCCACCATCAGAAATGTCTCACGAATCAGATGAATGTAACGCCGAACCTGATCTTCCGACATCGTGCGCCGTTCTTTCAGATCCGCACCGGAACAGAAGGCTTTCTCCCCCGCCCCGGTGATCACCACCACGCGAGTGGCTTTGGAATGATGCAACTCCTGGAGAATCCGGTTCAGCTCCTGCAATGTCGGATAGTTCAGCGCGTTGTACACTTCGGGTCGATTCAGCGTCAAAACGGAGATGCCTTCTCTCCGTTCCCACTCGACCAGGCTCATCACGCTTCCCCCTTCCCTGCCGACGACCACTCTGCGATCACGCTCTGCAACACCTTGGAGGACAATGGTCGACCCATCTCTTTTTGCACGTCAATACTGACCCGACAGAGCGCTTCCAGGTCGATGCCCGTTTCGATGCCTTCTTGTTCCAAAAAATATACCAAATCTTCCGTGGCCACATTTCCCGACGCTCCCGGCGCATACGGGCAGCCTCCCAGACCGCCGAACGCACTATCCAAGGTGCGGATTCCCATTTCAAGCGACACGTACGCATTGATCAGTGCCGTTCCCCGCGTGTCGTGATAATGCCCCGCCAAGCGTTCCGCCGGGATGTGCCGGAGCAGGACTTCCAACGTTTCTTTCACCTTTTTGGGTGTGGCCACCCCGATCGTGTCTCCGAGGGAGATTTCGTAGACTCCCATTTCGAGCAGGCGTTCGCACACCCGCACCACTTGCGAAACCGGGACGTCACCCTCGTAGGGACACCCGAACACCGTTGACACATACCCCCGCACCCGCTTGCCCGCCGCTTGGGCCCGTTCCACCACTTCCGCCAGCACCGGGTAGGTTTCGTCAATCGATTTGTTGATGTTTTTCCGGTTGTGGGTTTCACTGGCGGAGAGAAAAACGGCATATTCGTCGATCGGGGTGGTCAAAGCCCGTTCCAAGCCTTTGACGTTGGGAATCAGCGCACGGTACCGAACGTCTCGTCCCCTCGGCAGACGGGATGCCAACTCCGCCGCATCGGCCATTTGGGGAATCCAGCGGGGATGAACGAATGAAGTGGCTTCAATTTCCTTGACCCCCGCCCGGATCAACCCCTCGGCGATGCGGCACTTCACGTCGACGGACAGCATGACCGATTCATTTTGCAGTCCGTCCCGCAGCCCCACTTCCACGATGGTCACCCGTGTCACGGGATCACCTCCCATTCCCTGAACCCAGGACATGTGTGAATATTGGTTCCAAAAAGCACCTCCTCCAAGTCTGCTGACAAAGTTCCGCAGACAGCCGCCTCTTTCCTACAGCCCGTACCTTAAACTCAGGACACGGGCAAAGTACGCTCCGCGGAAATGATCCACGAATATGGCGCTTTCCGAATCGTTTCCCGGAAAGAACCGGGCAGTCGCTTGTCTGGAAACGTTGCCGCCTGGCCGAATAACCGGGACAGGCCAGAGTCGCTCGAGACAGGTATCTCGTAGAAAATCTGATATCTCTCGCATCGATAATGACCAAGCGCCCCCGGTCACTCCAGCTCTACCAACACATCTCCTTCGCCCACAAAGGAGCCGATCTCCACGGGAACGGATTTCACTTTCCCGTCGGCTTCGGCTGCAATCGGGATCTCCATTTTCATCGATTCCAGAATGACGACGTCCTGACCCGATTTCACTTCGTCCCCCGGTTTCACCAATACCTGCAATACGGTCCCCGCCATGTTCGCCTGAATCGTTTTCATCGTCTGATGCCTCCATCCATTTGAAAATGTTGCAGCAACTGCGTATCATACCGTCCCTCAACAAACTCAGGGTGATCCAACAACGCACGCAACAAGGGCAAATTGGTTCGGATCCCTTCAACCCGGAACATTTCCAACGCCGCGCGGCTTTTTTCCAACACCGTTTCCCGCGTCGGTCCGCCCACGATCAGTTTGGCGATCATCGGATCGTAAAACGGGGTCACCACATTGCCCGCTTCCACACCCGCATCCACGCGGATGCCCTCCCCCTCCGGCACCGTCATCGCATGGATCGTTCCCGGCGACGGCAGGAAGGTCGTCGGGTCCTCGGCATATATCCGATATTCCACTGCATGCCCCCGGGCCTTGATCTCCTGTTGCCTCAACGGGAGCGGTTTCCCTTCTGCAATATCCAGTTGCCAATCCACCAGATCCTGACCCGTCACCATCTCAGTCACCGGATGTTCCACCTGAAGGCGCGTATTCATCTCGAGAAAATAGATGCGTTCCTGCTCATCAACCAGAAACTCCACCGTACCGACTCCGGTATATCCAACCGCCTTTGCGGCCCGCACGGCTGCATCGCTCAGCCGCTCCCGCGTTTCGGGCCGGATGGACGGGGAAAGGCACTCTTCCACCACTTTTTGGTTCCGACGCTGAACGGAACACTCCCGCTCAAACAGGTGAACCGTATTTCCCTGTGAATCGGCGGCCACCTGCACTTCCACATGGCGTGGTCGTTCGATCAACCGCTCCAAAAACACGGCGGAATCGCCGAAATACGCTTTGGCTTTGGCCTGCACGGTGGCAAACGCTTTCTTCAATTCATCCGGTGTTCGGCATACTTGCATGCCGATTCCGCCACCACCTGCGCTCGCTTTGATCATCACGGGATACCCGATGCGCTCTGCTTCTGCCAGCGCTTCCTCCTCCCCGCTGACGCCTCCCTCCGTTCCGGGAACGACGGGGACGCCGGCCTCGGCCATCGTGCGACGCGCCGTCACTTTGTCGCCCATTCGTTCGATCACGTCCGGCCGCGGTCCAATCAATACCAGACCCGCCTCCTCCACTTTTCGCGCAAAGGTCGCATTTTCGGAAAGCAAACCGTAACCGGGATGAATCGCATCGGCTCCCGTCTTTTTTGCCGCTTGGATGATGGCATCTATATTCAGATAACTTTGCGCCACCGGAGGCGGACCGATGGCAACCGCCACGTCGGCCTCCCGAACAAAGGGCATGTCTTGATCTGCCTCGGAATATACCGCAACGACGCGAATACCGCGCGCACGGCAAGTTCGGGCGATTCTTCTGGCAATCTCTCCACGATTGGCGATGAGAATGGTTTTGATTCCCATAATCCACCTCTTGTGTTTTTGTTTGTGCTTTCATCACTGAAGGCGGGGGATGGAATTTTCTCTTCATTACCACTATACCGAAAAGTGAATCCCTTTCACAACATCGGATTGTGTTTGACGGGATTCCCATTTCGTCGTTCCCCTTGGAATCGTGTATAATGAGGAGGAAAGCGGATCGATTTCAGGAGGGGAAAGGAGGCGTCCGCCACGATGAGCCATTACAAAGTGGAACGGCTCAAAATCAATTACAAAACACTGGAAGAATTCCAAAAGTTCCGTGAGTACGGGTTGCAAGAATTGTCCATGTTGGAAGATTTGCAAGCCAACATCATCGAGAACGACAGCAATTCCCCATTTTACGGCATTTACTTGGACGGCAACCTGATCGCCCGTGCCAGTTTGTACCGTATTGACGCCAAATACGACCGTTATTTTGATCCGCCGCAAGATTACTATGAGTTGTGGAAGTTGGAAGTACTTCCCCAGTATCGAAATCAAGGATGCGGTACAGCACTGGTGGAACATGCCAAAAGCCTGGGTTTGCCGATTAAAACCAACGCCCGTTGTCGATCTGACGAATTTTGGAAAAAGATGGGATTTTCGCCGGTTAAATACGATCCCGTACGCGATCGGGGAGAAAACCCTTATGTCTGGACACCACCCGGTGTCAGCCTCAAGGAATGACGAAACGAATCCCACACGATTCCCGCTCAGGGATGCAGATACTTCGAGGGAACCAGCCGTCGTTTCCAGGTAAAAAGGAAATGGGACCGTTTTCATCCGAAACGGTCCCCCGTCGGGACTTTTGCCAACGCTCTCGAAAAACGTCTCCCAGCCGACCGATCATACGTAAGAAAGAAACGGAGGCGGGAGACGGCTTTCCCTCTTCGCATTCCAGGTTTGATGACAAAGTCCGTGCTTGATTTCCCAAGGTGCAACAACCCGTTTATTTGTCGATCCGCTCCAAATTCCCGTTTTCGTCCATTTTAAACTTGGTTTTCAGCTTTTCGTCGTCCTCTTCCTCCAACAGTGCCAACTTCCTCGCCCTGTCCATGATTTGTATCAGGGCTTTGTAATCGTCGTTGACAACTTGGTAGTCGCTCTGGACGTGGTTGAGTTGGCTCTTCATCTCATCGTTTTCTTTTGACAACTGCTGAATCCGTTCTTCCCGCTCCTTGATTTCCTTCTCCAACTGTTTGTGTTGACGCCTTAACTCAGCCACTTCGTTTTTGTGCATACGCAGAAAACGAATGATGGAATCCAGGGACATCAGATGATCTTCCCCGTGATCCAATTGCTCGCTCAACACGCGTACGCGCGATATGCGCCCTTTTTCTTTGTTTCGTTTTTGCCGCTGCGATTTGGCAATTTGAATGGCCGCCTCATACTTTTTTCTCACAAAGCTGTTCCAGCGAAATCCGCAAGCCGCCGGCGTCCGTCCCAACTTTTCCGCCACTTCTTCAAAAGCGGCCAACTGTGTGCTTCCCTCACGAATATGACGCAACGTCACCTCTGCCAGAACAAGATCGTCGTCCGGTGTCCATGCGTCTTGTCTTTTCACCACCATGATAACCCTCCCTGATCAGGCTTTCCACAAATCAATTTGTTCTATCTGTATGCGTTTGGTATAAAACGTAGTATATGTAACTAGTAAATTTTATAACCGAATTGTCCATTTGGTATACATGCCGTCCGCAGACATGAGAAAAACCGCCCGTGACGGGCGGCAAGTCCGAAAGTTCACGAACAACCGTATACCGTGTCAAGCTCCCCCGGTCCAGTGAAGCTTGATCCATGCACGTGGAGCAACCAAACACTCCTTGGAGTCGCTTGGCTGGATGAGACTTCAGTCTTCGCAACCCGCTCCACACGGCCAACTCCCTTTGGCCTCCGTGGACGTCTCGTTTCATCCGGCGTGGTACCCCATCCATCCACGATGGGATCGTCCAAACGCACCTCTTGAAAACTGATCCCCGAGATGGATCACTTACAATCGACCGGTCCGGCGCAAAAAAGCTTCAACAGCCTGATGGTGTACATCCGACTCCCACAGTCGGGAACACGTCCGGCTCTCCCACTTTGTCAAATCCAGCCGGTCAGCGCCGTCGCGCACCCGGTTGGCCAATTCCATATACGCCTCGATAACCGGCAACGGCGTGCGGGCGATGGTTTCCGCGAACCGTTGGACTTCCTCTTCCAGCTGTTCCGACGGGACCACCCGATCCACCAACCCGTACTGAAACGCCTGTGTGCTGTCGATGCGCTCCCCTGTCAAAAGCAGCGCCAAAGCGCGGCTTCGACCCACCAGGCGAATCAAACGCGAACCTCCTCCCCATCCGGTCGTAATCCCCAAACCAGCTTGAATAAACCCGAACTGTGCAGTATCCGACGCAAATCGGAAATCACAGCTGACCGCGATCTCACATCCGCCGCCCACCGCCGCTCCACCGACCGCAGCGATCGTCGGTTTTCCCAATTGCTCCAAAACATCCAGCAGGCTTCCCATCTGCGCATGTACCGGTTGAATCGCATCCGCTGTCTTCAGTTTGTGAAACTCCGTCAAATCGCCGCCTGAAACGAATGCTCGTTCATCTCCCGTGAGTACCAACACTTTCACGCCGGAATCCGATTTCCACTTTGCCAACACATCTTCCAGCTCCTGCATCATTTGCAGGTTGACCGCATTGCGCACTTCGGGGCGATGAAACCGAATCCAACCGACGCCATTCTTTTGTTCGGTGATCAATGTCTGCATGATCTCATCCCCTGTCTGTTTGCTCCTATCCCAGTCATCACGGGATGTATCCGCTTTTAAAAAACGCTCACTTCGTATATAATAACCTCTGTGGTATGATGGTTCCGATCAGTGACAACGTCCCGTATTTGATCACAGGTTTAACGGGCACGCGTCCAGAACGTACTGAATCGCAGAAGGAGTGGGAAAAATGGATCGGATGTTCCGGGTACTCGGGTTCTGGTGCCTGGTGATGGGCATCATGTTCTTGGCCGGTGACATGAACGCATTGGCGCTGCTCTTTTTCGCCCAAACCGTCCTGTTCGTCGTGCTGGGCTTCATGGGTCTCACCGAACGGACTTACATGTATCTGTTCTGTGGCTATATGGTCGTCGCCTTTATCGGCATGGTCACCTAT
Organism: Polycladomyces zharkentensis; assembly: GCF_016938855.1. NCBI lineage: Bacteria > Bacillati > Bacillota > Bacilli > Caryophanales > Thermoactinomycetaceae > Polycladomyces > Polycladomyces zharkentensis. Next base: position 147,715 of record NZ_JAFHAP010000004.1, read on the forward strand.
TCATTCTTCTTCATGCCGCAAGGTTGACGCGCCTGCACACCAAACCTGCTCCCGAACCGGGGGCTTTTTTCATTTCCCGGCATGCAGGCTTTCCGCCACCCCATCGATCTTGACCCCTTTTGCTTGAATCAGCACGCGGAATCGTTCCCCCATCCCCTCGGAAAGGACGAGATGACGGATGGCCCGGTTCCGACGGGCGGATGCACTGAACGGGTCCGGGTCATGGAGTTCGGTCAGCAGGCGTAAAATGCCGGCGTTGACCAGAAAACGCGATTGCGGACCGTACCAGACCGTCTCCAATCCCGCCTTCCTTCCCCATCGCATCAAATCATCAAAATTGACGTCGGCGGTGATGTCCGATTCGCCGGGGGCATCATACAAGCGTCGATGCACATGATGCCGGGAATAACAGCGAATCGTTCCTTCCGGCCGATGGGGTCCGCGCACTTCTTCATCCCGACCGCCATAATCGAAGGTGACGACAAACCCTTCCCGCAAATTTGCGGCCACTTGATTCAACCATGCCCGCGCCCGGGTGTTGACCTCTGTTTCCGTTCCGTCCGGCCACGATTTCTCCCATTGCCCCACGTACCGGAGCAATGCGGGATCGGTGATCGGACGCGTGAGTTCATGCAGGCGGCGCTTTTCATCCCAGGAGACGTGAATTTCCCGCCACTGTCCATTTTCTTTGCGCAACCGATGCACCGGAAATGCATCGATCAGTTCGTTACTGAGCACGACGCAAGGAACGGCGCGCAATACAGACTCCGGCCGTTCCACCCACATGATCTTTGATCCGAAGCGTGCCAGCCGCTCCCGTTGCCGGCGCCGATGATCGGCACTTGTCTCCACCATGACATAGGTAAGAAAAGAAAATGCGGTCGATGCGCTCAGGCCTTCCAGCAATTGTTCCGCCCAGCGGCCGTCCCCTCCGCCGAATTCGACAACCGCCCAAGATCCTGTCGTGCCAAAAGAGCGGTGCATGGTTTCCAGCACACCGCTCATGACACGCCCAAACACGTCCCCCACCATCGGACTGGTGTAATAATCTCCGCGCTTGCCCCATTTTGGCCGTTTTTGATGATAATAACCCCAAAGCGGATGATACAACGCCAGCTCCATAAACCGGATAAATGGGATCGAACCGCCGGGGGCACGCTTGATTTCCTCCACCAATATCTTTTCCAGAGGCCGCATCATCCACAATCCCTCATTCCGAGGCGAACAGGTCGGTGCTCAAGTACCGTTCACCGGTATCCGGGGCGATGCAGACAACCCGTTTGCCTCTGCCCAACCGTCTGGCCACTTGCAATGCAGTCCATACCGATGCGCCGGAGGAAGGTCCCACCAGGATGCCTTCCAGCCGGGCCAGTTTCCGGGCCGTTTCTGCCGCATCCTCGTCTGTTACGTGGAAAATCTCGTCATAAATGTCCTGATTCAAAATCGGGGGGATGAAACCGGGACTCGTTCCCGGAATCTTGTGCGGCCCCGGTTGACCGCCGGCCAACACGGGCGATCCCTTCGGCTCGACCACGGCAATATACAAGTTGGGGTAATGCTGTTTCAACACTTCACCCGTACCGGTAATGGTCCCTCCGGTTCCCGCCGTCGCCACGAACGCATCGAGGTGATCCCCCATCTGCTCGATAATCTCCCGCGCAGTTGTCCGTCGATGGACTTCGGGATTGGCTTCATTCTCAAACTGAAGCGGCATAAACGCACCGGGCGTTTTCTCCAAAATTTCTTTGGCAACACGGATCGCACCGGGCATCCGTTCATGGCCGGGCGAGAGGACCACCTCCGCCCCGTACGCCTTCAAAATGTTGATCCGTTCCTGACTCATCGTATCCGGCATCACCAGGATGGTCCGATATCCGCGCGCGGCTCCCACCAGAGCCAGCCCGATACCGGTATTGCCGCTGGTGGGTTCGACAATGGTGGCACCCGGTTTCAGTTTTCCCGCCTCTTCGGCAGCCCGGATCATGCTGTATGCGGTGCGATCTTTCACACTGCCGCCGGGGTTGAACTTCTCCAGCTTCACGTATACCTCGGCATCATCGGGCGAGGGGAGGCGATTGAGCCGGACCAACGGCGTCTTCCCGATCAGATCGGTAATATTGTCCACAGCCCGGGGAAACGGTCCCTTCAACCTCGTTTTCACTCCGTTGTCACCGGTCCGGTCCATTCCAACATGCCTCCCTCCAGGTTGAACAATCGGCGAAATCCTTTGTCGGCCAAAACATGAGCGGCGATGACGCTACGTCTGCCACTTCTGCAAACCAGCAAAATATCCCGGTCTTTAACCGATTCCAGCTCGTGCGCCCGTTCTTCCATTTCATCGTGGGGAATGTGAATCGCCCCCGGAATGTGCCCGGATTGAAACTCCTCGTCTGTCCGGACGTCAACGACCACAAACCGTTCCCTCTCACGCGCAAAGGTTTGGCTCAACTCCTCAGCCGCAATATCCTGATACACTTTCTCGCTCATGCTGTTTCCCCCTCCATCAAAAAGCTTATTTGTCCTGGGACATCACTTGCTGAACAATCAACCGGGCAAAGCCCGTATCCATCGGTCGAACCACTTTTTTCCGAATCCGACCATCCGGTCCGATGAGAAACGAGGTGGGAATCGGTCCCACATGATAGCGTTCCGTCACACTCCGATCAGCGTCGAGTACGATCGGAAACGTAACCCCTTGCTGACGGACAAAACCACCTACCGTCACCTTCGTCTCGGCGATATTGACCCCCAGGACGACCCAGCCCTGATCGCGAAATGCGCGGTACGTCTCCTCCAATGCGGGCATTTCCTCCCGACAGGGCGGACACCACGTGGCCCAGAAATTGAGCAGAACATACCGACCGCGATAATCGCTCAGCTTGACGGGCTTTCCGTCCAAAGAAATCAACTGAAAATCCGGTGCGGGATCACCGACTTCCGGTGCATCATCGTCTTTCTGATTCACCGTCTGATAGATGGCAAATCCGATCATCACCGCCATGATCAGAAGCAGGATGCGCCGGGTCCAAAATCTGGCCTGTTCATTCATTCAATCACCCACTCGTTGCAACATCTTGCGCGGGTATCGCAAGCAACCCGATTGTATCGAATTTGCCGCTTCCCCACAAGGAATGACCTGTTACGGCTCGGTTTGTCCTTTTGATGCAAACATTTTCCACTCTATCGCCGGAAAAATGTATTGTTGAAACGGACATCTCCCGTCTATAATACCTCTTGGAAGAACCACAAAGAACCGGACAGATCCCCAGGAGCGAACCGGTTCGAACAGTATTCCGTCGCCATCCACCTCCCGGCCATAGTGAAAGGAGATCCGTGTTATGCTGGAACTGACCCGATCCGCCGCGCGCCAACTCCATGCATTGCTTAAGGAGCAAGGCTTGAATCCGCAAGAAGTATACCTTCGTCTTACGCACTCCGGGGTCGCTTGCGGCGGCAGGTTTGGATTTCAAGTGGAAACTTCCCCGCAAAAAAAGGATCAAGTCATCGAACGAGAGGGCTTGCGTTTTTTAGTAGGGGAAACCGATCGACTGTTGTTTCGCGAAGCACATATCGATTATTCTCCTTCGCTCTTGCGAGGCGGTTTCCACATACGAACCCGTGGGGGTTTTTTCGGCGACACATCCTCCTGACGATTCGATTCAAACGGATGGGGAGCGGCCTAGCGGCTTTTCACCAACAATTGAATCGCTTCTTTCACCACTTTTTTCGCTCCTGCTTCATCACCTTTCTCCAACTCCTCCCGGATGCACCGTTCCATGTTGGAGCTGACAATCACCGCGATGGCACGGTCGACGGCGGAACGCACCGCCGACAACTGGGCGACCACATCCTTGCATGGTACATCTTCTTCCATCATGCGCAATACGCCGCGCACCTGACCTTCGATCCGTTTCAAACGGTTTCGCATCTCCGTCGTGTATTCCATGGTTCGATCACCTCCTGTTCTTCGAGCCGTCCACCGGAACGCGGCACCGTCAGCCATCGGTCTTTTCATACGGCCATTCCAAAAGTCCGCCACGCAAAAGATACACTTGCTCAAATCCCTGTTTTTTCAGCATCCGTGCGGCGATACCACTGCGATTGCCGCTCCGGCAGTAGAGAAGGACCGGATGGTCCTTCGACAGTTTGGGGAGATGCTCCGACAACCGGCCGACGGGGACATTGATCGCTCCCGGAATATGCGCTTCCCGATACTCATCCGGCTCCCGGACATCGATCAGCTGTCCTTCCCCGCGCTGAATCGCTTCATAAAACGCGCGGGGCTCCAATATTTTCACCCCGTGCGATTTCATCCCCATCAACCAGATAAAGACGGCCAATGCGATGAACACGACCCATACCCATCCGGTCAATGCCATCCCTCCGTGCTTCATCGAAGCATATCAAGATTTCGGACCCATTATCCACCACACTACAGCACCGCCCAAGCGTTCATACATATACCCCTATTCGTATATTAATGAAGCATCTGGATTCCCGTCAATGAAGACTCCGGAATGCCGCCGGTATGAAGAAAAAGGGCTTGCTCCCACTCCCCGGAAAAACTCCCGGTATCATCGCCGGGGATTGTGAGAGGAGACTATTTCCAACCCGAAGCTGCTGTGTCATAAATGAAGGGAGGCCGCCCGCACAGAGGCTGACCTCCCACTTTTTCAGCTCGTTTCCTGTTGTTCTTTCTGTATGGAACGAATATGGACCTCGTTGAAACGGCCCCACCATTCGGGATCACTGATGGACACGGCGGGAACTGGCCGTAATCCGGTTTTTTTGCTTCCCGCAGCATTTCTTTGTGCATTTTTTCAATTGCGGAACCCGCTCCGCTCCAGTCCCGCGGAAGCGACAATGTCCGCGAACCTCCGCATCCCCGATATCCTTCCCGTTCCCCCGGAACGCTTGGAAAACCGCCTGACATACTCGTCGCCATTCCTCGTTTCTTTGCAAATCGGAAAAGACACGGATTTGTACGGACGTGATCAACCGCTCCTTTGAGCCGATTGAAAATCCCGCTTTTCACACCCCGACAAAGCCGCCGAACAGCTGGATCAGCCAAGTGGTAATCCGGGACATCTGGTTGAAATACAACAACACCCCCAAAACCACCATCACGCCCCCGCCCACTTTCATGATGCGTGCGGAGTGACGCAGAATCCACCGTGTCCGGCCCAGGAACATCGCCATGACAAAAAACGGGATGGCGAACCCGAGCGTGTAGGCGGTAATGTATCCGAGCCCCGCACCGGGGTCGGAAGCGGATAATGTTAATACCGATGCCAAAATGGGACCGACACACGGTGTCCAGCCCGCGGCAAAACCGATTCCAATCAACGTCGAGCCGAGATAACCCATTTTCCGCCGCGAAATTTCCAGCCGTTTTTCCCGCATGAGAAAAGCGGGCTGAAAGATCCCCATCAAAAACAGGCCCATCACGGCGATCAGCACACCGCCCAGCATGCGGATCGTCTCTTTGTACGATTCGAACAACCGCCCCAGCCACGTCGCCGAAAAGCCGAGGACGTAAAAAATAATGGAAAATCCCAAGATGAAAAACAAGGTGTGCAACACGACCGACCGCCGGACATCCGCCGTTCGTTTTTCTCTCAGCTCACTGACCGAGATCCCCGTGATGTAGGACAGGTACGACGGATACAACGGAAGACAACAGGGGGAGATGAACGAAAGCACACCCGCTCCGAACGCCAGCCACCACGACAATTCCGACATACTCATCCCTCCGGTTGGATCAGCGAATCCAGCACGTTCGTCACTTCCTTCTGGGTTACGGCACCTGTTTTGTTCCACACGATGACACCGTTGGCATCCACGATATAGGTGGTCGGAATAGCCAGGATCGAATAGATTTCCGCCACTTCTCCCGTTTCATCCTTCAGCACGGGGAAGGTCAGCTTGTGCTGCCGGAGATATTGGGCGACGCGTTCTTCATTTGTTTCCTCTCTGGTGAGATTCACCATGAAAAAGTCCACACGATTCCCGTAACGCTTGTACATGGACTGCAAAATCGGCATCTCCTCACGGCATGGCGGGCACCACGTCGCCCAAAAGTTGATCAATGCGGGCTTGCCGTTCCGTTTGGCCAGATCCATCGTCTGCCCGTTCAACGTTTGCAAGGCAAAAACGGGAGCGGTATCCCCTTTTTGCAAACCCGTATCCTTTTGGGGAGTCGTTGGTGTTACCTCTGCCTGATTCCTGGGGGGCGTTGACGACTGTACCATCCTCTCGGAACGATCCTGTTTTCCACCGTACCAAACGGCCCCGATCAACGCTGCAACGATCAACAGCCCGATCAGGCCGTTTTGCCAAGCTTGAGGTTGTCCTTTCAACGGCTTCACCTCCTTATCTCACCAGGGCGTGTCAGAAACGGATACGACCGAAAGTGCGTCTTTTCCCTTTTCGTCCCCGATTCACAAGGGGAATCCGATCCATACCATCGTCCGCACCACTTTTCCGGCTCATTTACCTGGCCCCTGCAAGTAAAAAACCGGCAGCGCAGACGGGCATAGTACGCTTCGCTCAGAGGAAATCCCGGACTTTCCCCGGGACATCCCCTGTTACCAGTATATCGCAGGAATCTACGTAACTTGCCCGAAAAGGGGAGAACAAGAAAAAAGGGGGAGCATCCCCCGAACCTTACACACAAAGACCGGCGAGAATACTTCATCCGTCACACGACATCATAGCCCTGGTCTTCGATCGCTTCTTTCATTTGCGCCACCGTCGCCCGGTTCTCATCGTACCAAACGGTGACGTTTTTCTCGTTGAGATTGACTTCCGCCCGCTCTACTCCCGTCAATTTTTTGAGTGCGCCTTCGACAGCCTGTTTGCAGTGATCGCACGACATACCTTCCACTTGGAGCGTAACCGTTTGCATCGTCAGATCCTCCTCACTTTTTCATCAGTTTGTGAACAGTGGTCAACAATTCTTCGATCACCGCGAGATCGCCTTCCTGAATCCGCTCGACCACACAGCTTTTCATATGTCCTTCCAACAACAGCTTGCTCACGCCGTTCAAAGCGGATTGGATCGCCGCAATCTGATTCAGCACATCATCACAATAGGTGTCGTTCTCGATCATGCGGCGTACCCCCCGCACCTGCCCCTCAATGCGGTTCAAACGGGTGATGAGATTGTTTTTGAATGTTTCCGTATGATGACTGTTCCGTGACGGCTTCGACACGTGGGGTTCCCGGCTCGCATCCGTCCTGTCCATCTCATCGATCTCCTTTCTCCATTTTCACTATACTATACCCCCTCCCCCCTTGGAAAGAAGAGAGCATCGCCAAGAGAAGGCCGTTTTGCCCGTTGCAGGCGAAGCGCGTTCAGTACGACTGACACCGAGCTGAAGGCCATTGCCGCTCCCGCCAGCCAGGGTGCCAACCATCCGGCAGCGGCCACCGGAATGCCGACGGCATTGTAGACCAAGGCCCAAAACAGGTTTTGCCGGATGTTCCTCACCGTCAAACGGCTGATGACGAGCGCATCGACGATGCCGTTCAGGTCACCGCGCATCAATGTGATATCCGCTGCTTCCATGGCCACGTCGGTACCCGTCCCGATCGCCATACCCACGTCCGCTGCCGCCAAAGCGGGAGCATCGTTGATACCGTCGCCCACCATGGCCACTTTTTTCCCTTCCGCCTGCAACTGTTTGACCGTTTCCGCTTTTCCTTCGGGCAACACTTCCGCGATGACCCGTCCGATCCCCACTTCATGGGCAATGGCTTGAGCGGTACGTGCATTGTCTCCCGTGAGCAGAACCACTTCCAGTCCCATCGCCTTCAGGCGTGCAATCGCTTGTCGGGAAGAGGGTTTCACCGGATCGGCCACTGCGAGCGCACCGGCATATTTACCGTCAATTGCCGTCAGGATGGCCGTTTTCCCTTTTTCCTCCCACTTTTGCAACATGGGTTCCGCCGCGGAAAAATCCACATCGTGCCGTTCCATCCATTGACGATTGCCGATCCACACATCGTGCCCGCTCACTTGGGCACGAATCCCGTGACCGGGCACGGCTTCAAAGAATTCCACTGCCGGAAGCCCCTCTCCTTGTTCATCGACACCGGCCACCACCGCTTGGGCCAGCGGGTGTTCCGACCTCTTCTCCGCCGCGGCCACCAGGCGCAACCATTCGTGTTTGTCCCACGGCTCCTCCGCTATCGCATCCGTCAATACCGGTTTTCCCTCCGTAACCGTACCCGTTTTGTCCAACACCACCGTTTGAACGCGGTGGGCCGTTTCCAGATGCTCGCCGCTTTTGAACAAAACCCCCCATTCTGCGGCTCGTCCCGATCCCGCCATGATCGAAGTGGGTGTGGCCAATCCCAATGCGCAGGGGCAAGCGATGACCAGCACTGCGATCGCTTTTTCCAGGGCGGAGGCGAATAGACCCGGTTCCAACCAAACGTACCACAAACCAAACGTGACCAACGCAATTCCGACGACAATCGGCACAAACACGCCCGAGACGGCGTCAGCGATGCGCTGGATGGGTGCCTTGGCCGCTTGGGCTTCTTCCACCACCCGGATGATCTGTGCCAGCACCGTGTCTTTCCCGACTTGCGTGGCCCGCAAAGTCAACGCGCCATTTCCGTTGACCGTACCGCCGATCACCTGATCCCCTTTCGTTTTCTTTACGGGAATACTTTCTCCCGTCAACATCGACTCATCCACGGAGGAGGCGCCTTCCGTCACTTCGCCATCCACCGGTACCTGCTCTCCCGGCTTGATGAGCACTTGATCGCCAACCTTCACTTCGGCAGCGGGAATGCGCAGTTCCTTTCCATCCCGGATGACCGTCGCCATTTTCGGCTGCAGATTCATCAATTTGCGGATCGCTTCCGACGTATGCCCCTTGGCCCGGGCTTCCAACCACTTGCCGAGGAGAATCAAGGTGATCAGCACAGCACTCGTTTCATAGTACAACTCGGCATGACCGCCTCCCATGGTGCGAAGTGTCTGAATCAGACTGTAAAAATAAGCGGCCGACGTACCGAGAGCGACCAGCACATCCATGTTGGCACTGCGGTTGCGCAATGCTTTGTATGCTCCTTTGTAAAACTGCCATCCGATCCCCAGTTGGATCGGTGTGGCCAGAATCAGTTGAACCCATGGATTCATCAACAGCTCCGGTACCCACAGGAAAGAGAGAAATGCGAAATGTCCCGCCATCGCCCACAACAACGGCAGCGACAGCAGCGCAGACCAGATAAATTGACGTTTGCGCCGGATCATGTCCGACTGCCGATGGTCACGGTCTTCCGGTTGTTCCGAACGGAGTCTGGCCTGATAACCCAGCTGTTCCACTTTTCGGATCAAATCATCCGTGTTCACCGATTCGGGGGAATAGGTCACCCGCGCCGTCTCTGTCGCCAGGTTGACATGGGCTTCCCACACGCCCGGTATGCGGGACAACCCTTTTTCAATGCGGGCGGCACACGCAGCGCATGTCATTCCCGTGATAGCCAGATCGACGGACTCCTTTACCGTCCCGTAACCCAACGCTTCGATTTTTTCCTCGATTTTCCCCACATCCAGCTGTCCCGGATCATAATGGATCGTCGCTTGTTCCGTTACCAGATTGACGTTGGCATCCTTTATCCCTTCCAGGCGTTTCAACCCTTTTTCAATCCGATTGGCGCATGCGGCGCATGTCATTCCCGTAATTCGCACCACGACTTGCTTTTCCACGTTCATCACCTCAACAGGATACCGGGAATCCGTATCCTCGATCGGTTATATCCCCTTGTGTTGTCCCTGTAATCTTAATCGTATTATACTATACCTCCCTATGGTATGTAAAGAAAAGTGAGATGACATGGATACTCTTTCGTTCTCCTTCACCAATTCCGTTACAATGGAAACGGGATATCAAACCTATTATTACGGATGTATGTAAATGGATGGAAAAAGGGAGATACGATGGTTTCATACTGGGTGGATCGATTTATCGACTGGGGATGGTGGGCTGTTCTGGTCAGCATCGCGGTCAACGGCGGTATCAATTTGATCGGGTTTCTGCCTTCCGTCGCGATTACTGCGGCCAATACACTCGTTTGGGGTCCCTGGCTGGGGGGAATCGTGTCGTGGTTGGGGGAAATGCTGGGCTCAGCTGCTGCTTTTTTTCTGTATCGATTTGGGGTGAAAAAAGCGGGCCTCACCCGGCACCGGGATTGGAAATGGGTTCGTTCTCTCAACCGGATGACCCGACAGCAGCAACTGCTTTCCCTGATCCTGATACGGATCACCCCGTTCGTCCCATCCGGGTTGGTCAACATGGCAACTGCCCTGACCACCATTCCCGTGTGGATCTTTTTGTCAGCGACCGCCGTGGGAAAAATCCCATCCATCTCACTTGAGGTGCTGATCAGTTATGACTTGATCCACGTGGAATCCAACTATTTCCGATTGGGCATCACATTGATCGTACTGACACTGGGATTCTACATTTGGAAACGGGGACGTCGGCCGAAGGTCCCACCAAACGAAGCCAAATGATCAACATGTACAGACTGCCGACAGATTTTCGCAAACAACGTTTGTTCTGTATCCTTCGTTTAGAGGGTGAGCCTGCTTCCCTTTCGCTCCCTTGCGTTTCAAGGCGTTTGCGGGAAACAGGCCAACCCGTTCCTCTCAAGAATGACCGAACCAGCTATGTCGCTTGGCCGGGAGGCGTCTTTCGACCCCCATGTTTTGCTTGATTAACCCATCATCCCCGTCACAAACGGATTGGACGCCTGCTCACGGCCAATCGAGGTGGCAGGACCATGTCCGGGATAGACTTGTGTCTCCTCCGGCATTTCCATCAGCACATCGTGTATGGAGCGCATCAATGTTTCATAATTGCCACCCGGAAGGTCAGTACGACCGATCGATCCGGCAAACAAGACGTCGCCGCTGAACACCTGATCATCCAAATGAAACGTCACACTGCCCGGTGAATGACCCGGTGTATGGTAGACGCGGAATTCCCTGCTAATCAATTTCAATGTTTCCCCGCCTTCCAACAAATAATCCGCCGGGTTACAGCGAATCAGCTCCAATCCCGGAAACAAGCTGGAGCCGTTTTTTTGCGGATCGGTCAACCAATCCGCTTCCGCACGATGCAAATAGACCGGTGCACCCGTTGCCGCGCGTACGGCTTCCACTCCGCCGATATGGTCAAAATGCGCATGGGTCAACAAAATCGCCCGCACTTTCAATTGTTCCGCCTGCACCCATTCCAGCACCGGATCGGGACCCATGCCCGGATCGATCACCACTGCTTCCGATTCTTCGTACAACACATAGCAATTGGTGGCTACGGGACCGAGCGTAAAGGAACGAACGTTCATTTTCCTCCCCCTTCCCCATGGATGGACTTATTCTATTATTTTATCCCGAATTGTCGGAGCAGACACGTTTTACCATGAAAAATGACAAGAAAGACCGGCCAAGCCCGTTTGCCGGCACATGGGCAACTTCCCTTATTTACGATATCGATACCGGCCTCGTTCGAAAACCATGTTCCTTTACGGGTGCATACATCGGATCTGGTTTCTGCGGATACACTAACGACAACCGATCACGCTCACGGAAAGGAAGGAACACCATTGATCCGTCTGTTGTTCATCATGTGTACGTTCGGTCTTTTGACCTTCGGATGTCAGCCGGCCAATAAGCCGCCGGCCAACCAAGCGGCACCGCCGCCCAACATCCCCGAAACCATCCGTGTCAAACAAACGGCGCCGGAATCCGGCCGGCCCGCCAATCCGCAAGCGATCGCCCGCAGATTGACGCAGATAGCCACCAGCCAGCCGCAGGTACGCGGAGCTACGGCCGTCGTTGCAGGGCGGTATACAGTTGTGGGCATTGATGTCGATCCCGCATTGGATCGCGGGCGCGTTGGCACCATCAAATATTCTGTCGCCCAGGCTCTTCGTAAAGACCCCTATGGTGCGCATGCGCTGGTTACCGCCGATGTGGATCTGGTGCAACGATTGCGCGAATTGAGCGAAGACGTTCGCCAGGGTCGACCGGCCGTCGGAGTGGCGCAGGAGTTGGCCGAAATCGTCAACCGTTTGATGCCGCAACCGTCCAAAACCGTTCCCAAACGGGAACAGCAGAACACCAAGATCAATCAGGAAAAAATCGATCAATCTCCGTCCGCGCCTTCCCCCAGGCGGTGAGGGAGATTTCCCATTCAAAAAATGGACCGTTCCGTCGAGCAACCCGAAGCACCGGACACGGTCCTTTTCCCTCTCACAAACGGAATATCAGGTAATCAAACAGCAGGTAAGACAGGACGGGGATGACCACACTGATCAGGATCAATGTCCGCGGCGGGCGCTTCACCTGCATCACTGCATTGATCACGGCATGGACCATCAGTAAAATCACCATCGCCGCCGCCAACATGCCCGCCACCATCCATCCCGACGGTCTGGACGCTTGGTCCATGAATGCGTGTACCTCTTGGAAAAACGCCCACATGCTCACCACCGGACCGATGGTGACAAACGCCACCACGTTCACCAGCCAAAACACGATGTTTCCCCAACGGCGTGCCAACTCGTCTCCCCCTCAATCAAGATTCTCCGTCGTTTTTCAACGCACTCATCACTTGGTTGTCCAACTTAGCTGCAGCGTCTTCGTCGTAGGTTTTTATATAGGTGGGTTCTTGATCGATTTTGGCTCCGTAAAACATCACATCACGCACCGCTGTCACGTTCACTTCCACTTTGGCCAGTTTGATCTGAACATTGGCCATCGGCTTCTCCACCACACGCGCTTTTCCCTCGATCGCATAAGTGGAACCGGCGCCGATCAGCGTGATACTCACATCCGGGTTGACCTCGATGTTTTCCACGATACGGGAACGCTGACCCACTGCAAACCGGATTTGGTTCGGATTGGGCGCGTATACCCAGGATACGGCGTGGACGCTGGGCGCTTTCGTTTCCACGTCCACAGTGGCCAACAACACATATTGTTCCTTCTGCAACTTGGCCAGCAACGCTTCAGGCAATGCATTCGCCACCTGATCCGACATCTGTATCTCCTCCTTGCTTCCTTATTCGCTGTAGCTGATCGCACCGGCGGAGAATGTTTCGAGGCCCCCAACCGGATTTTCATTTCCCCTACTTGAACATGCCGCTTGTGCGGGATTGTATACGATGCTGGACGACATCAGCATACACGAGAAAAAAGCTGGTAACAACCCTCATCATCCTTTTCTCGACATGTAAAAACAGCTGCCGTCGGGCAGCTGTGAGTTATCGCCGGAACCCTATCTTTTTCATCAATCATCCCATTCGACTTCGATCCCGTCATCACCGATTTCGATCTCAACCCCACCAATCTCGAGCTCCAGTTCACCGTCTTCCAATTCAATTTCCATGCCTTTTTCTTTGTTCGGGTCCATGATCAATCATTCCTTTCTTCCTGCATTCGAAGACTCCGACAAATAGTATATACGAAACAATCATGATATTCAGTTACAATTTGTTATCAACCATGATGGCTTTCAACATTTCCTGGGTTGAAGAACCGAAAATATGATACACTGTCCATGAAAACAAAAATGGGCCCGTCAGTTTGCGAAAGGATGACAAACGGGCCTGATTGCGGTTGGTACGTGACTGGGACCCCGCGGCTCCAAGAACCAGAGGCAGCAGGCACTCCTTTTGGTCACCATGGGCTTCTCTCTTCACCCGGCATGGCAACCCCCATCCATGATGGCTTTGTCCAAGCTTGGGTGATTTTCGTTTCACGTTTTACCTGCATAATTGTTTTAAGTGTTTTCGCACTACTCAACCTGATTTCACCAAAACCCTTTGGACTTGCGAGAGGGCTGAAGCCCTCCCTCGTCCGGCGCTCGCTGTCATCCCGACCCTGAAGGGCCGGGTATTGCCACTCACTCATTATCAATAAGGGTTCTAAAAAAAGCTTCCCTTTTAGTAGTATACTAGTGTGGAAGGAAGGGGAAGATCGAACCATGAAGCGGCAAAAAACCGTCACCTACCACCCCGATCTGATAGAGCGGGTGGAAAAACTGGCCGATCAAACGGAGCGCCTCAACAGCCGGCTGGACCGGATCACCTTGTGGATGGAACAATCCCGCCTGCAGGATCTGCTGTTAAACTACACCCAGCCGCAACGCGTGTTTTGGCTCAATCTGCTGGCCGGACTGAGCAGGGGACTCGGTCTCACACTGGGGACGGCGATCGTGATCAGTTTACTCAGCATTCTGCTGTCAGAACTCTCTCATATTCCCTATATCAGCGACACCATCCAGCAATTGAAAAAGATCGTGGACCATTCTTCCCCGCACACCCGTTGACGGGAGAGGAAAGGAAAAGGAGACAAGGATCATGAAAGTGATTTGTATTTTATGTGAACAGCCGTTTGTACCGACCAAGCTGCAAGAGAAAAAGATCCGCAAACACCCGCACAAAATCATCATCTGTTCGGACTGCTACGAACGGGTGGGGAAAAAAGCCCTTGAACGCCGGGAAAAATCGGGGGCTTCCCCGACTACTGATTGAATTTGGGTTCTGACTCGATAAACGACAGCAATTGCTCCACCGCTTCCCGTTCAAAGCGTTGTTCGCTCGTCTGCCCGTCCTTTTCAAACCGGACAAGGTAATGATCCCCTTCCAAGGTGACGCCCGTCACCTCCACGCCATGGTCTTCCCGCAACATCTGTGCAAAAAACTCCACCGTGTCCTTGGCGGAACGATCCGCCGGACGAGCGTCCCACACCACCTTGATCTGCAACCAATTGAACAAGGCATCCATCAACTGCATCTGTTCTCCGTCACCCTCTTTCCTTCCGGTTCCACCAACAATCCCGTTCGAAACCCCCGACTCCACCATTGAACCAATGTTGCCCCCAATGCATGTCCGTCGAAATGACGGGCAAGCGCCAGCGCGGCATCCCCTCCCAACAGCGATTCTGCCCACCGGCACGCACAACCGGACGGGGACCAAGGATTTCCGTTCAGTACGATCGGACCGTCCGCTTCCAGCCGTTGTGGCAACCGTCCGCATGTATCTTGCTCCTGTTGAACCATACGGGTGATTTTCATCGGCAAAATCAGGCGCGGGTGTGCCGCGCGGGCGATCCTGATCAACTGCTCCGCCGCCGTTTGATCCAATCGGATACGTTCTTCTCCCAATGTCAACGGTGTGAGTCGTGTGACCGGCACCAGCCAATAGCGTGCAGTCATCAGTGATTCTCCCGGTGATGACGTTCGGAATTTTGTTTGGCCGTCATCGCCATGCGGATCCGTGCCACGATCATCAGGACTACGGTGCCGATCAGAATGGGGATGATCGGAAACCCGAGGAGATGAAAAACCAACAACAGAAAACATCCCGCCACCAGTGCCAGATAAACGATCAACTGTTTCAGCAGCGGGAGGGGTCTGGCGAATACGACTTTGTACACGATCGCCGTCAGAACGAGAATCACTCCGTACGCGCCCCAAAACGATTGATGCAACCACGCGTTGATCGCCGCCATGATGGTCCCCCTTCTCAAGCCCCGATGGCCTGTTCCTTCAGCTCGTGCAAGTAACGGATTTCATCCGCATATTCCGCTTCGTCTTCCACCGGCGTCTCCAAGATGATCGGCAATCCTTCAAACCGGTCGCAATGCAGAAACAGGGCCAATGCGGCGGAACCGATTTCACCCTTTCCGATTTTTTCGTGCCGATCCTTCCGGCTGTTGAACGGTGCCTTGCTGTCGTTGAAATGAATGGCCACCAGATGATCCAGATAGCCGGTTTGTTCCATCGTTTCCACCAACTGATCAAACGTCTCTTCCGACCAGACACCCGCTGCAAACGCATGACACGTGTCGAAGCAGAAGCCGATTTTCTCCGGATGATCGGTCGCCTCCCGAATGGTCACCAAATCCTCGATGGTCAGACCCAATTCCGATCCCTGACCGGCGGTGTTTTCCAACAACAGTTTCACCGGTCCGTCATACTCGGACAAAATGAGGTTCAGCGTTTCGATCATCCGCTTCGTGCCATATTCCACGCCTTCGCCCACATGCTTGCCGCAGTGGACGACCGCCCCGATGGCCCCGTACGCTTCGGCAATCCGCAAATCCTCGCGAATGGAGCGGATTGTCACCTCGTGCAAATCCGCTTTGGGTGTGGACAAATTGGTGATGTACGGCGTGTGCGCCACCAATGTGATGTCGGCTTCACGGCAAAATCGGACACCCGCTTCGGCATCTTTGACGTCCACTTTTTTGGGACGAAGTCCGCGCGGATTTTTCGTAAACACCTGAAAAGCAGTCGCACCCAGCTCTTTCGCCCGTTGCGACGCTTTCAAAAATCCTTTGGCCACACTGATGTGACAACCGATTTTCATCTCATTCGCCTCCCGAAACCAAAAAAGCGCCTGCTAACCATTGCGGGCGCCATGAACCTCTTTCATCATACCATTTTTGCAATTCCACCTTCAACTTTTCATGGGCCGGCCATCCAGTACTTGACGACATCGTTCAGGGTAATTGGTGATAATGCCGTCCACACCCCATGCAATGAATTGTTGCATCATTTCGGGATCATCCACCGTGTATGGCCGTACGGCAATTCCCGCCGATTGGCACCCTTTTACCACCGTTTCATCGATCGCACGCCAATCCGGATGGATCGCATGCACTCCCAGATATCGGGCATAGACCCACGGCTCGAACAAGCCCGATTCATACAATGCCGCCAAGGAAAGCTCCGGTCTCATCCCGCGCAACATGCGCAAACTGTTATGATTGAACGACGACAGAATGACGCGTTCGGCCATGCGGAACCGATCGATACACGCCAACACCGCGGTTTCCAACCCCGGATACCGAACCCAACCGTTTTTCAACTCGATGTTGATGATCATGTCCGTGTTGGATAACAAGTCCAACACGTCTTCCAACAGCGGGATTCGTTCCGATGAGAAACGGGGGTTCCACCATGATCCCGCATCCAATCGCCGCAATGTTTCCCATTCATGGTCTTTCACCCAGCCCGAGCCGTTCGTGGTGCGATCCAACGTCTCGTCATGGATCACCACGACCCGGCCGTCCCTGGTGAGTTGTACGTCCAGCTCCACCCCGCCCGCACCCGCTTTGACCGCCAGTTCAAACGCGGCCATGGTATTCTCCGGCGCCGCCGCGGAGCTTCCGCGATGGGCAAACACGAGGGGTTCGATATGCGATTCCTCCTTTGATTCGGATGATCCACATGGTTCTATAAGCGAATGTGCATCAGATAGATCTGGCCATCGCTTTGCACCGTAAACGAATCCCTTGAAGGATCGTAGTCGATTTTCACCCGCGGATCAAAATAAGCTTCGCTGTCTTGATCATACACCAATGTGAACCCGTCAAAAGGAATGTGCACATCCTCCGGTCCGGGATGGTCCCAATTGAACTCATACAATACAGTCGCTCCGCAACCGCAACCCTCGTCCGTCGCCGAAAGCCGCAACACGGCGGACGACTCTTGCGGTTTTTTGCTTTGGATTGCCTGTACCGCTTCTTTGCTGATCAACACCTGCATGATGGTTCTCCCACTCCCTGCTCCATATTGCCCATGGAGGTATTACGCACTGCGGGATTGATGTTGTGCACAATTCCCGCGGATGGGACAGGTTGTGCAACCGGGGACGTTCTTTTTGCAGTGTTCCTTGCCCAATTCCACCAACAAGGCGTGGAACAACTGCAACGCCGGCACATCGGTGAGTGACTCCAGAACCTCCGCCCGAACGGTTTCATAAGTGGGCGGCGGACCGCCAAACCAGCGGGCGGCGATGCGCCGGGTGTACGCGTCACCGATGAACGTTTTTTTCTCCAGCATGTACAGCAGCAACATATCCGCCGTCTCCGAACCGATTCCCCGAATCCCCAGCAACTGCACCCGCAGGATGGAAGCGGATTGTTTCTTGGCCCTCTCCCATCCTCCAACGGTGTTCAGCCACGTGTACAGTCCTCGTAACGCGGCCGATTTGGCACGGTAAAATCCCGCCGGACGAATCGCCTCCCACAATGTGTCGTCGGATGCCTGGAGTAAAGCTGAAGGTGTGGTCATGCCCCGTGAACACAGCCCATCGATCGCGAGACACGCATTATGCCACGAGGTGTTTTGCACCAACACGCACCCGGCACTTTTGAAAAAGGGATCGGTCACTTCCCACCATCCATCCACGGTCAGATTCGGTCTCCACTTGCGCAATGCTTCAAAAAGCATAACCCAGTCCCGCTTCAGCTTCTCTCCCTCCTTCGTCGTCAAAGCGCCATGTGCTCCAACGGTCCCAATACACGGTTGGCGAGCACACCGATCCCTTCCACTTCCACCTCCACTTGATCCCCCGGTGAAAGCGGACCGACACCGCTCGGCGTCCCGGTCAGAATCACGTCACCGGGTTCCAGCGGAAAAACCGACGAAATGTGTGCGATTAACTCCGGGACGGAATGGATCAGATCGGACGTTCTCCCCTTTTGCCGGACATCACCGTTGACGCGGCAGACCACTTCCAGATCGGACGGGTCCAGTTCCGTCTCGATGACCGGGCCGAGCGGTTTGAATGAGTCGAATGACTTGGCGCGAGTAAATTGTCCGTCCTTCTTCTGCAGGACCCGATTGGAAACATCGTTGGCACAAGTATACCCCAATATATAATTCGTCGCACGTTCTGCAGGGATGTTCTTGCCTCTTTTTCCGATCACCACGGCGAGTTCCGCCTCATGGTCGATTCGGTCATCCACATTGGGCAACACAATCGACGCCTCCGGTCCGATCACCGCGGTGGGGGAGATCATGAACATCATCGGCTCATCCGGAAGAGGCTTGCCGGTCTCCTCCGCGTGTGCGGCATAGTTGAGACCGATACCGATCAGTTTGTTGGGAATGAGCGGCGCTAACAATTGGACATCCTCTACCGCAACCGGCTCACCCGTTTCCTTCCATGTTTCATACAGAGAGCCTGTGATCGGGTGAATCGCATTCCCGCGCACGATGCCGTGCCGGATCTGTTTTTGGTAAAGGTATCGGACGAGTTTCATGACGTTTCCCCCTTTTTTGGACATAGAAAAAAGTGCATCCCCACAGGAGATACACGGATATTCTTCGACAAAGGCCTGAAATGTTCCTTTTCAGCTGACGTTCCTTCACAAAGCCTCCAACATCATCATTTCACGACGAAGTTCACGCAAGCGCGCCTTGCATTGATCGATCCGGTGGGGATCGTTTTCAACCATTGCCTCGTGCAACAGGGCCAGTTCGTAATCCAACTCCATTCTCAGGACCGGTATACGCTTCTCGGGTTCCCGGCATTTGAACGCTCGGATCACTTCTTCCACGGTTACGCTGCACCCCTTCTCTCGCTTGTGTCTTCCCATGAGATCCCACCCCGTTTTTGATGAAGGAAACGCCATCGGTGCCTCATTATGTTGGGACGGAAGGGAATCTGGCTACAGGATGCCCTTCCAATCTAGGAAATAAACCTATCGGTCCGATCCGGTTTCGATTTCACCCATCCAACTTGTTACCTACAACGTACGCAGGTTCTCCAAATTCGGTCACGGTTCTCCACTGATATGATTCATTTTTTATAATTTTCACTCAATATACGCAGGCCGTTTTGTGCTATCAACATTGTGTTATGATGGAGAATAAGCTTGACTTTCTATGAATGAATCCACGGATGGTGAATGAACATTGATGTTTCCCGGATTTACCGATCACGATTTTGACGTGTTTGCCATACCCGGGCTGGAGCCGAGAATGGAGGCATTGAGAGCGCAAATCCGGCCCAAATTGGCGGCGATCGGAGAAGCGGTGGCCCCGTTGTTGGAGCAAATGATCGGCGAACCCTGTTACGTGCATGTGGCGAAGCACGCCCGCCGCACCGTCAACCCGCCGGATGAAACATGGGTGGCCTGGTCAACCAGCAAACGCGGTTACAAAGCGTATCCCCATTTCCAAGTCGGTCTGAGGCAATCGCAAGCGTTCATCATGTTTGCCTTGATTGAGGAATGCAAAAGCAAAAGCGCGTTTGCACGCAGCCTTCTGGAGCAACTGGATGAGGTGTGGCCGACGGTACCGGACGGATTTGTCATATCGGAAGACCATACGCGCCCGGAAACCACAGCGAAGCGTGATTTGGGGCGGGATGGAATACGCCGTGTATTGGAGCGGTTGGAAAAGGTGAAAAAAGCGGAGTTTCTGTGCGGTGTCCTGCTGGACCGTCACGATCCGGTCGTTCAGGACGGCCAAGCGTTTCTCCGTTCGGTGCAAACGACGTTTCAACAGCTTATGCCGCTGTACCGTTTGGCGGAAACGGCCGGGCACTGAATGGAGATGCCGGGTTGTCAAACGCCTCAAAACAAAAAATCCTGGTTGCAGTCCAAATTCGCGGGTTCCGATTTCCCGTCTGAAATGGAACCCGCTTCATGAAAAGAGGGTGGCCTGAATTCCGTGAGCGATGTTGCGTCACAGCAGCAAACGGGAATGGCTCACCCTGCTTTTGCGCCCACACTTTCCCAATCCCCCCGATTCGTGGAACAGGACAAAAAACATCCACCTGACAGCGGTGGATCATCCGTTGCTGATTCATTGACTTTCTCCGATCTCAGGAAACCGCTTGCTCCACACGACTCACCCGCTGGCTCCCCGCTTATACCTGGCGTGGCAGCCTGCAAATGAACGATTTTTTCCTACAGACCGTTGATTTTGTATTATAACAGTAATATAATATATCTGAACATTATATAACAGGCCCTGTTTTCAAAAATAAAAAACCGCTCCGTTCGCGGAGCGGAAAATCCAATCATCATCCCCCCGGATGTCAACGGAACGACTGCAACAGGGCCTGTTGTTCCTCTTTCGGCAAACGCAGATCCAACTTGGCGGCGGCGACATCGCTGGCTCCCGACATCACTTCGTGGTATACCGGTCGCTTTTGTTTGTACAGGATGCCGGTCACCGTCCCTTTCGTTTCGGCCAACACGCGAAGGGCGTGATCGACGTCTTCCGGTTGATAATCCTCCAACTCATCCACGTTGACCAATTGTTCTTTGAACCATTCATACGTATTGACTTTGTTGAAGGTGACGCACGGGCTGAAACAGTTGACCAGCGCAAATCCTTTATGGCTGATTGCCTCTTTGAAAATATGGGTCATCTGTTTCACGTCGCCGGAAAACGCCTGGGCCACGAAGCTGGCACCGTTCACGATCGCCGTTTCCACTGCTTTGACCGGCTCTTCGGCGGCACCTTGCGGCGAGGTTTTGGAACGGAAACCCCGATCACTGGTCGGTGAAGTTTGACCGGTGGTCAACCCATAAATGTGGTTGTCCATCACGATGTAGGTAATGTCGATATTGCGGCGGACCGTGTGGACAAAATGACCCATGCCAATGCCGTAGCCATCCCCGTCTCCACCGGCGGCGATTACCGTCAGATCCTGGTTGGCCAGTTTCACACCGGTAGCCGTGGGCAAAGACCTTCCGTGCAAGCTGTGAAAACCGTAGCTGTTGAAGTATTGGGATATTTTCCCCGAACATCCGATTCCGGACACCAAGGCTACTTGTTCCGGCTCCAATCCCAACTCGGCTACAGCTTTCTGCAGAGCGGCCAAGACAGTGAAATCCCCGCAACCCGGACACCACGTCGGCTTGTTTTTCGTTCGGAAGTCCTTCATGGTTGCCATCTTACAACCCCACCTCCTGCTTCAGTTTGCAATGCGCCAAAATCTCCTCCACCGTAAACGGATCCCCGCTGAATTTCAGGCAGGAATGGATTTTGTCATGGAACCCGACACGTGCGCGGATCAGCTCCGCGAGTTGTCCTGTGGCATTGTTTTCCACGACGACAATTCGTTCCGCGCCGGACAGATACCGTTTGACCAGCGCATCCGGGAACGGTTTGACCACCTTGATCTGCAGGTGACCCACCTTTGCTCCATTTTCCCGCAATTGCTTGACCGCTTCTCCGATCTGCGCACGGGTGGAGCCGAAACCGACCAGCGTCAACTCCGTCGTTTCCGGGCCGTCGTATTCCACACCCAAAGCGGACGGGTCGAAGGCATCCAATTTGCGCATCCGTTTGGCCATTTGTTGGACGCGGGTTTCCGGATCTTCGATCTCCTCATTGGCTCCCTCATCGTGTTCGTTGCTCATCGCCACAAACCGACCGTTTTTCTGCCCGGGAATCGAACGTTTGGAAATCCCCGACTCTGTAACAGCGTAACGGCGGTATTCGCCGGGTGCCAATGCCAGCAACTCTTCGTCCGAAATCAATTCGCCCCGGTCGATGGTCACTTTTTCAAAATCGATGGCACCGACCGGCACCGATTGTTTGGACATTCCCAGATACAAATCGGTGGCCACAATCACCGGGCATTGGTATTTCTCCGCCAGGTTGAATGCCTCAGCCGTGTAATAGAAACACTCCTCCACCGTCGAAGGCGTCAGCACGATGCGCGGAATTTCCCCATGCGAACCGTAGACCAGTTCATTCAGGTCGGACTGCTCTGTTTTGGTCGGCAACCCGGTTCCCGGACCGCCCCGCATGACATCCACGATCACCAGAGGCGTTTCCGAAATCCCCGCCAGGCCGATTGCTTCCTGCATCAGTGAAAGTCCCGGACCCGAGGTGGACGTCATCGCGCGTACACCGGCGTAGTTGGCTCCGATCGCCATGATGCAGGCGGCGATTTCATCTTCGGCCTGCAATACTTTTCCGCCGTATTTGGGGAAATGAGCCAATGCGGTGTACATGATCTCCGTGGCGGGCGTGATGGGATACGCTGCCAAAAACCGGCACCCCGCGGCCAACGCCCCCAGTCCCACGGCTTCGTTTCCGGAGATGAACAAATGACCGCCGCCGTCATCAGCCGGTTGCGGATTGGGCAACTTTTTCAGCACGCCGTACCGGTCCATGGCAAATTCAAATCCGGCTCGGACAGCCGCTTTGTTGCTCTCTACCACGGATTCCCCTTTTTTTCCGAATCGCTCTTCGATCAGCGAGTCAAATGCGTCCGCCGACAATCCGACGATCGCCGCGGAGACCCCGCTGGCCACCATGTTTTTCATAATCGGGCTTCCCAGCTCTTTGGCCATGTCCGTCACGGGAACGGGGCACAGTTTTACCTGAAGTCCGTCCGGAATGACAGGGGACTTCAACTTTCCGGAATCATAGATCAATACGCCATCTTCCGTCAATTCATGAGCGTTTTCATCGATGGTCCGTTGATCGAATGCGACCAAAATGTCCAGATCGTCCCCATGATATCCCACGGGGCTTTCCGCCACCCTCACTTTGTAGTTGGTATGGCCCCCCTTGATGAGCGACATAAAATGACGGTACGCAAACAGATAATAACCCATACGATTGAGTGCGGTGGCAAAAATGTCCCCGGTACTGTCAATCCCTTCCCCTTGGGCACCGCCCACTTTCCATGTCAAGGTCGCCATTGTATTCACCCCTTTACATGTTTATACAATCCGGGCACAAAAAACGCTCCGTCGCTTGAACTCTCCACCACCCCCTACAGACAGTTTTATTATTGATGCTACTGAAAAAGCTCAGAAATTGCAAGCCGAATCGAAAAAGTAATTTTTCTCCATTATTTTGGCGAAAAAACCCACCAACCGAAACCGGTTCCAAATCCGAACACTTCGGCATCACACGGATCAACCCGCAGAGCGACGCCTCGCCGGATGGTTCTTTTGACAAAATCCTGCGTGCGGTATCCAATCCCCTACCCGGTACACCCAATGACCGGGTTGATGAGCAGTGTGTCCTTCCCATTCAAGCAGATGATCCGATCCTTGTACTTTGGTTGGGGTGATCACTCCTTCGTCGCAATCTTCACACTTCAGCACCCAAGGGTTTCGATACCGACGGAAAAAATTCCTCCCATCCTTCATTTTCTCTCTTCAGTTTGCGTTCTGTTTTTGTTATACTTGCCGAGTGAATCTTTATGTAAAGAGAGGCATGCAACCATGATGCCCAGACAGTATCAAACACCGCTGTTTACCAAGCTGAAAGAACACGCGGCAAAGAATCCGATCCAATTTCACATACCCGGACACAAAAAAGGGCATGGCATGGACCCCGAATTTCGCGATTTCATCGGTCCCAACGCGCTCTCCATCGATTTGATCAACATTGCGCCCCTGGATGATCTGCACCATCCGCACGGTGTGATCCAGGAAGCGCAGGAATTGGCGGCGGAGGCGTTTGGGGCGGATTACACATTTTTCTCCGTTCAGGGAACCAGTGGTGCCATTATGACGATGGTGATGTCCGTCTGCACACCGGGAGACAAAATCATCGTCCCGCGCAACGTTCACAAATCCGTGCTGTCCGCCATCATTCTCGCCGGCGGCCATCCGGTATTCGTGCATCCGGCCATGGACGATCAGTTGGGCATCGCGCACGGTGTCACCGCCCGTGATGTGGAAAAAGCCCTCCGCGCCCATCCGGATGCCAAAGCGGTGTTGTTAATCAACCCGACCTATTACGGTATAGCCGGCAATTTGGCCGAAATCGTCGATCTGGTTCACCGTTGGAACATTCCGGTGCTGGTGGACGAAGCGCATGGGATTCATACGCATTTCCACGAACGGCTCCCCATGTCCGCGATGCAGGCCGGGGCAGACATGGCCGCCACCAGTATGCACAAACTGGGAGGATCGCTGACGCAAAGCTCGGTCCTCAACGTCAAGGGCGAGCGTATCAATCCCAATCGGGTGCAATCCATCATCAGCATGCTGACGACCACATCCACATCGTATTTGCTCTTGGCTTCGTTGGATGCGGGGCGGCGTTTTTTGGCCACGCAAGGTCACGCTCAATTCGAGCGGGCATTGATGTTGGCCGATCAGGCGCGCAAACGGATCAACGAAATCCCGGGCATCGTCTGTGTCGGCCGGGAAATCCTCGGATCCGACGCCACATACGATATGGACGAGACCAAGCTGACCATCCATCTCAAACATTTGGGCATTACCGGTTATGAAGCGGAAAAATGGTTGCGTCAGAACTGGAATATCGAAGTGGAACTGAGCGATCTGTACAACATCCTGTGCCTCGTCACCCCCGGCGATTCAGAAGAGACGATCGGCTTGCTGGTAGAGGGGCTGCAGGATTTGTCCCGGCATTTTTATTCGCCCGACCGGAAAAACGGCGGTCCGATCCGCCTGCCGGATATCCCGGAGTTGGCAGTATCACCGCGGGACGCGTTTTATGCGGAAACGGTCGCCGTCCCGCTGGAGGAGTCGGTCGGTCGCATCATTGCCGAATTCATCATGATTTATCCGCCGGGAATCCCGGTATTGTTGCCCGGTGAACGCATCACGCAACAAAACATCGATTACATCCGCGAACATATGCAAGTGGGATTGCCCGTCCAGGGTCCCGAAGATCCCGATATCCGAATGGTACGCGTGATCCGCTAAAAACCCGCCCATCCTCATGGGTGGGTTTTTAGCACCTTGAATCGCACAAAAAAGCAAACACCACCCGTCAGAGGGGTGGTGAGTCTGCTGACAAAACGGTCCGACGTATGATCAGATTTCCCGGCTCTCTCCCCCTGCACCCTGCAAGGAAGCCGAACAAGGCCGTTGCAAACCGGAGACACAGGAATGCGGGCAAGCCTCACTTTACTTCAAGTAGGTACTTGCCCGCGAATCAATTCCCGTTCTTCGAGGTTAGGGCCAGTAGCTCACCCGGAAAAACGTTGCGTTCATTTGCCGGACGCTTTCCGCAATTCCCGTCGAGTACAAAGGTTCAGAGCGGAAAGCGTGGACTTCGCCAACAACCTGACCACCTGTTCCGAGGGGTGGTGAATCCAACGGCTGTGCCTGTCGGTTTTGTATTTTGGTCATGCGGTTTGCGATACTCTGCGTTGTTCGCGCTGTTTTTCCTCACCGCATCCAGGACATTTGCCGTACAACACACCGGCTTTCTCGGCTTCCGTGAAGGCGATGATCTTGTCGCACTGTTGGCAGACAATCACTTCCATGAAAAATCCCCCTCACGCGGAAATGTAACCGCTTCAATTAATATGTCACTATTAGTATAATATGATGTCATATTTATGTCAATGCACACCGAATAATTGGGCTTATTTCACCAAAAATAAAACCGCGAGGTACGGGATTGAGAAACACTTTCTCCCGTTATACCTCGCGGTCGGTTTCACTCCTGCAATGAGCGGCGGTATATGGTGGATCAACCAAATCGGACATGACTGTCATCTCCGTTTAATACTCAGACTCGGCTTCCAAGGTGAGTCCGGGAAGATTGTTACTGAAAAAGACAGCCAATTCCTCTGCTTCTTCTTTGGACCTCAGATTGTACACCTTTTGCAGGTATTCCAGATTCTCCACATCATCCTGTGACAACAGAGAGGAGCGTCCCGTCTGCATACAAACGACCAATGGCTTTCCGAAAAACATGTTGGTGTACACGATCCCGAAATCATAACGACCGTTTTCCGAAACAAACCCCACAAAACGCACCTTGGCTTGTTCAGCTTCATCATACAGCCGTTCATAGAGACTCACACAGATCTCCTCCTTTGCAAAAGTTTGTACGCCAAAAGGAAGCCATATCCTTTATATTATGATTTCGCCACCGGAATGATACCCGGAATGATCCCTCGAGGAATATCGTGATATTTCGGCACAAAGAAAGGGTTAGGGATGTATTACCCGTTTCTCGTAGTCTTCAAACCCTGTCAAGCCTTCTCTCATAGAGACGGGTACAAGTTGAAGTGATGGGCGTGAGGACCGCTGATGGGGTCTGATCTACGCAGTGAAACCCGGCGGCGATCAAAACGTGATCATGAATTGCACTCTTCCGACTTCGACTCAAACAAAGAAGCCAGTTCACAGAAAAACGCGATATCCTCCTCATCGATCTGATCGCTCGGCTCACCGACCACCACCAGTTCACCAATCAAGTGATGGCCACGATAAAACGGGACGAACACTTCGGTGCGCTTGCCCCTCTGTTCCCGGACGACACCGCCCCGGGCGGCTGCCAAGCTGTGAAGCCCTTCGCCGAAACGAACCCGGCAGGGATACGGATTGGCTCCTGCATAGCCCAGACATTCAAACATGTACGATTTGGTGAGGTAAATGCCGACAAATCGATATGCCGCCACTTTTTCATATAAACAATCGATGACAAAATGATACAGTTCTTCGATGCCTCCGTCCATTTTGTCCGACATGACACCGATTTCTGAGCGGAGTTCATCCAACAGGTCCGATTTTCGCATGCACATCTATCCCCCATCGGACACTGAAAGTTAGATATTAGTGTATCATAAGGAAGTGTGCAAGACAACATATTTTCACAATATTTTATAGTTTTATTACGAATCGACCAACATCGGTTTTCTTTCTTGAATAAGCCCGGCCCGGAGTGGCACGATTCTGATTTGTTTGTGAAAACATCCCGGAACGTGCTAAGATGATTATGTTGCAGGTGACGGAGAAAACCCCATATCGCAGAGGTGACATGCATGAACCAAGTGGCGACGATCCGCCTGGTGGAAGGTTCGATTCAATCGGAAATCGAGTTGCATCAGGTGAAGGAGCATCTGGAACGATACCGGAAGATGAGCGCCTATACCGGTCAGCAGTTGGACTGGGACTACGCCGCCGCTGCGTTTCCGTACCGGATCGAGGAAAAATCCAAAGATGGACGGTCGTGGTTGGTGTTGACGGGAACCGATCCCAACCTGTACAAACATCTGGTAATCGGAGTGGCAGAACCGGACCGGATCCAAATCATTCTCCCAGCCGATTCGACTCATGGAGACAAAGCCAAAGCAAACGAATTGTCCCGGTATCTCGCCCGTTCCCTGAAAGCGGAACTGTACCTGTTCAATGGACGGGTCATGTATTTCAACCCCAGAAAATAGCGCCTGAAAACCCATCATTTTCCTCTCCTCATTTGTTTGTTCCGTGGTAAAATAAGAACAAACGTTCGTGAGGAGGGAGCGAGATGACTGCCCGACGCACCGTATTGTTGGCCGATATGAATGCCTTTTACGCCAGCGTGGAGCAGATGCGCAACCCGAATCTGCGCGGACGCCCCGTCATTGTCTGCGGCGATCCGGCCCGTCGGCGCGGTATTGTCCTGGCCGCTTCATACGAAGCAAAAAAATACGGTGTGAAAACCGGGATGGCCGTCCATCAGGCCAAGGAGCTGTGCCCCCATGCCTGCTTGGTCCCACCGCGTATGGAACGGTATTTGCAGGTTTCGGTACGGATCGTCGAAATTCTGAAACAGTTTTCACCGCTGGTCGAACCTTTTTCGATAGATGAGGCATTTGTGGAAACCACCGGATGTGAAGCCCTTTTTGGTGACGGAGAGACGACGGCCCGGCTGATCAAGGAACGCATCTTTCGGGAAACGGGTCTCCGTTGCTCCATCGGAGTCGGGCCCAACAAGCTGATGGCCAAGATGGCTGCGGGGTTGGAAAAGCCGGACGGATTGACCGTTCTGACGATGGAGGATCTCCCCCGCCGCATCTGGCCCTTGCCGGTAATCGAGCTGTTCGGCGTCGGGCCGCGCATGGAGCGGCATTTTCACCGGATGGGGATCCGGACGATCGGTGATTTGGCCCATGCCGATCCGGAACTGCTGCAACACCGTTTCGGCGTGATCGGGCGCGTGTTGCACCAATCAGCCAACGGCATCGATCACAGCCCGGTCGATCCCCATTCATTGGATGAAAACAAATCGATCGGACATCAGTTCACCTTGCCCCGGGATTATGAGACCGAATCGGATATTCGCGTCGTCTTGCGGGAGCTGGCGGAGGAAGTTGCCGGTCGGGTGCGTCGGGCGGGCGCCATCGGACGAACGGTGTCACTCACCTTGAAGGGGATGGACTTCACCTCCGTTCACCGTTCGTATACCTTGCCGGAACCCACCAACATCGGGCGGGTGATTTTTGAAGGAGCCATGCATCTGTTTCGCCGGCATTGGAACCATGCTCCCGTTCGGCTGGTGGGGATCAGCCTGGGCAACTTGGAACCGGAACGCAGCCTGCAGCTGGACCTGTTCGGGCGTACGGCCAAAGACCAGCAGCTGGCCGATGCGATCGACCGCATTCGGGAACGGTTTGGCACGACGAGTATTTTGTACGCCCGTTCACTCACGCCCGCCAGTGTTTTCTACGACCGAGCGGGCAAAATCGGTGGCCACTGCAAATCATGAAAACAAAAAAAGCGCACCCTTTTTCATTGCGGGTGCAGCGTAGGAGCGAAATTGCTCGGAACTCACCGGAGGCACTTCCTTGGCCGCCGTGGATTTCTCGCTTCATCCGGCGTGGAACCCACATCCATCCACGATGGCTTTGTCCAAGCCCGGGTGATTTTCGCTTCACGAGTTTTTGCGCGCATCGTAGTTTGAAGTGGTTTTCTCTTTATCAACGCACAAGCCGCTTTGAACCGGAGCCGTTTGCCCGCGACCGGTCCGCTGCGCTTTCCGTAGTTCGCTCACTCAAACCGAATACCTCAGCCCGCGCCCAGCAACGCACAGGCACCCAATGCGAATCCCGTACCCAACACGGCCCCCATCACCACATCCGTCGGATAATGGAGTGCGAGATACATCCGGGAAAGACCGATCAGACAGGCCAACGGCAACCAAATCGCCGCCGACCATGGTGCATGGAGCACAAACACGGTGGCGATGGAAAACGCGGCCGTCGTATGCCCGGAAGGAAAGGAATAGTCCGTCAAGGCATCGGGAAACGCATACAACTCACTCAATCGCAAATGAGGGCGGATGCGGGGAAGATAATGTTTGCAGGCCCGTACGGCCAAGTGGCTGCCCGCCAGAGCAGCGAATCCCTCCACCGCCCATTGCTTCATCGGAGAGGAAGTGAACAACCACCAAACAACCAAAAACGTGATCGTGCAAAAAGCACCACCCAAATGAGTCAACCGGCACATCAGCCAGTCCATCATCCGAGACTTCCACTGGCGGTTGACATAACACACCAACCAAACATCCATCCGCTGAATCCGATGGACCAGACGTTGCATCTGTCGCCCAACCCCCGTCAAGCGTGTTCCTATTCAGCCTAAACGACGCAGATGAAGAAACGATGAACAGCATGTGAACATTTCATGGAGAGCATATTCAGTGGTTGAACACGCGCTCCAGGATGTACCGGCGTTCAGCCGGTGTGAAATACTTCCAAAACCAGTCCCCGTAAATCAAGAGATCCAGATGCAAGTGAAGATCATTGCCGTTGTGTTCCACTCCCGAATGCGTGCCCGAATTTCCGACATAGCCGATCAGTTGACCTTTTTTCACATGTTGTCCCACGTAGAGGCCATCCGCAATCCGGCTCAAATGCGCATAACGGGACATCACGCCTTTGTCATGCTGAATCCAAACCGTCCGGCCCCGCATCTTGTCCAAAATGTACTGTGGAGTCTGCCCATCGTTTTGCTCGCCGATCCGCAACAAACGCTCCCGCTCGGCATCGGACATCTCGCGATAATCCTTGTCCGCCCTGACCACGATTCCGTCCGCCACCGCGTAGACGGGTGTCCGGGAATCGATCGTCACCCCGCACGCATAACCATACCAGTCGAGTCCTTCGTGTACGCCGTTACGATACCTTCGCGGCGCCCCCGGCAAGTGCGATTCGCGCTCACTTACTTTGGCTCCCCGGATGGGTGTTTGCAGGAAAGACAAATATTGAACCATTTGGTCGGGCGAAAACGATGCGCTCGGATCTTTCATCGGAGCCGACTGAACCGGCACCGCATCCATTACACTGATCAAAGCAGTGTTTCGTTGGAAGCGGATGGTTTTTCCCAAGCCATCCCTCAGAGCGGACGAGGGAATCCACACCTCATTCCCCCACACTTGGGGCCGCTCCGTCATCGGCAGGTAGATCCCGTTGCGATTCAACACGGGTGCCGATCGCAACATCTCCAACACCGTATTGCCTTCACGGATGGTGATGATGCCTTCCTTGGCTTGGTAAGAGACTTGGATATGTAGCCGTTTCAAGTCGTTCAAACGAAAATAGACCGTTCCATCCACAGACCGGAACGGCAGAGCAACTTCGGAGGAGGAGCGATTGGCTTTGGAAGCGGGTAACCGAAACGCCGAGGAATGTTCTTCCACCTGTTGATGCCATTCCCGCAACCATGTACGCCAACCCGCGTCGTCCCCCTGCTGTGTGAACACGATCAACAGCACCGCCAACAATGCGGCTGCGATGAGGACGATTGGTCTTCCCATGACGGTCTCCCTCTACTGTTTTTCGAAAAGATCCCCTACATGGACAATCCCATTGTATCACACGACTCACCCCCACTATCAAGAATGGGGGTTTTTTTCACATAATAGAAAAACACCTCATATAGAGGTGTTTTTGGTGGGCAGTATAGGAATCGAACCTACGACCTCTTCCGTGTCAAGGAAGCGCTCTCCCTCTGAGCTAACTGCCCAAGTGAAGGTATTCGTATTGGTGGGCCCAACAGGACTCGAACCTGTGACCAATCGGTTATGAGCCGACCGCTCTACCAACTGAGCTATAGGCCCATTGAGAATGGCGGAGCTGACGGGACTCGAACCCGCGACCTCCGGCGTGACAGGCCGGCGTGAACTCCAACTTCACCACAGCTCCGTATTTGGTTGCGGGGGCAGGACTTGAACCTGCGACCTTCGGGTTATGAGCCCGACGAGCTACCAACTGCTCCACCCCGCGTCGCTCTTTTCATTCATGCCGTTTTCGCTGACGACAACTATAACTATACAACAGGCTCGAGAGGAATGCAAGAGGTTTTTTTATTTTTTTTTCCGAACCTCAGTTCTGTCCCACAAGTAGCGTACGCCGTAACGGCCACGCTTCGATTGAAACACTTCGACCTCGGCAGGGCTGTCGTAACCGTAGACCCACCAATCCTCCTGGATACGGGCAGCCAAACAACGTGCCTGAAATCGCGTGTCATACAATTTGGCCCAATAAATCCAGCAAGACATCGGTGTTCCCTCCTGCGGAAGAATTCACTCGATATTGTGCCTAAACCAAGCTGCATTCATGCCAAAAGGGCAATGGCACATTTTTTCCGCGGATGAAGCGAAGACTCGTCTTGGCGCATAAGATATAGCACAAACGGTTCCCCCGTTTGTTTAGCCATCTGATCTGCCATTGGACAGATGTTCCCTCCTCTAATCCAACCCGAGTGCCGGAAGGCGCTTGGGTCTTTTTGATGCGAAACAAAAAAGGCCCGCGCTTTTTCGCGCGGGACAGACTGTTCCTTCAATTGGATGGTGATACAACCGCTTTTTCCTCTTCATCGCGCAGCCGGTGAGCCAGCCGGCTGGATGCGGCGGCCGCCACGCTGGCGACCAAATCGTCAATAAACGTGTGGACAGGACCTGATCCATCTTTCTTTGTATCCAGTTGTTTGATCAATCCGATTTTTTGTTTGTCGAGATGGCCAAACGTGGTGACAGCGATGCTTCCATATCCCAGCACCGACCCAAGGGCCAGCGTTTCATCACATCCGAACAATCCCTCATCCGTTCTCACCAAGGTTTGAAGGGGTTCTGACAACATTCCCTTTTCCGCCAACATGTCCAATTCCGTTCCCACGAGAATGGCATGCTGGATCTCCCGTTTTTCCAATACAGCCTGTACACTTTGCACACACAGATCGAGCGTCAGATTTTCGTTGTAGGGAGCTTGCATCTGATATACAATTTCGGCAATCCCTTCGATGGTGACGCCGCGTTGTTGCAGTCGTTCCATCGCCGCCTGTTTCACTTCCCGGCTGTGAACACGCTTCACGATCCGGTAACCCTCCTCTCCTGCTCCCACGCGGGAGCCTATGTCTATCATAACACACACCGGAGTGCGTTGCCCCACACAGCTGAAGCGAGCTGAAGCGCCAGGGGACATTCCCTTTGGTCGCCGTGGGATTGTCGCTTCATCCGGCGTGGCAACCCACATCCATCCACAATGGCTTCATCCAAGCCTGGACGGTTTCGTTTCAAGCGTTTTAGCAGTTTTGCGTGTTTTCACACTGATGACTAGATTGTACCAAAGTCCTGTCGGACTTGCGAGAAGACAGAAGCCCTCCCTCATCCTCGCATCCCAACTCTTCAGGTGCCGGTTTCCCGCTCGCGTTTGATAAACGGGTACGCGCGAAATCTTTCTTTCACCGCCCTTCATCAGCGGCAGGAAAAGGGGGTATAATGAAAATACAACGTATTGCACGTCCACTCGTCGTTTCTATTCGTGGGAAATTTCGGAAAGAAATACACCCCGGTGCTTGAAGAACGCATTTTGGGTGGCCTTTTCCCACTCGCTCCTCCAATGATACCCTCAAAGGTCGCTTGCAGGAAAACGGTCACCCTTCACCAGGTTCTCTGAATCCGGCGAAACCTCAGCCTGCACGGCGAAGACAGCGTCAAAAGGAGGGAGTTCATATGAAATATGGCATCGCGATATTCCCGCAAAAACACGTCCAAGATTTTGCAAACTCCTACCGCAAACGATATGACCCGCACTATACCCTCATCCCGCCACACATCACGTTGAAAGAAGCGTTTGAAATGAATGAGTCCGAACTGGACAAAGCCGTCGACCATTTGGAAAAGGTGGCCGAAGAGTCTCAGCCTTTTGAAATCCGATTTCATAAAGTAAGTCACTTTCATCCGACAAACAACGTCATCTACTTGGCCGTAAACAATGATGAACCGCTCCGCACGCTGCATGAAAAAGTCAACTCCGGTATACTGTATCACCCCCATCGCTACCCGTTCACTCCTCACTTGACCATCGGACAGGATATGTCTACCGACGAATTGCACGACGTCTATGGGAGCCTGCGGATGTGCTCATTGGATCTACATACCGAAGTGGACCGTTTTCACCTGTTGTATCAGCTTGAAAACGGTTCCTGGAGCGTATATCAAAGCTTTCTTTTGAAAGGGTAAAACATCCGGAGTCGCTCACGGGAAAACCGGAGACCCGCCCCTCCAACAAAGGGTGGCCGTTTCCCCCGAGCGACCATTGAGCGCAGCGATTCCGGAGCGAGAGAGTAATCGGCGAACGAAACACGCATGGTTACAACATTTGTCATCAACCTCGAAAGGGCGAATGCCCTGTTTTTCTTTTTTTATCTGATTTTTCCTGTTGCATGCGGTGGGAGATCGGGAATACCAATAATGAGTGCAAAGGAGGCATTGCAACTTGAAACAGGCCGAAACCGACATCAAAGAAGCGCAAACACCTGAAGAACTCGCGGAAGTACAACGTATCCGTCGCCAGGTGTTCGTCCACGAACAACAGATGCCCGACATCATGGAAAAGGATCGGCATGATGATTTCGCCATCCAACTGCTGGCTTATGATGAAGACCGGCCGGTCGGCACTTTGCGCCTTCGCTGGCTGGACCCGAAAACGGCCAAAATCGAACGCGTGGCGGTGCTTCCCGAACTTCGCGGCACCGGAATCGGCCGTTCCATGCTGGAGTCCGTTGAAGCTTACGCGAAGCGGAAAGGAGCCGAACACTTGGTGTTGAGTGCACAATTGCACGCCCGGCCGTTCTATGAAAAATTGGGCTACCATACCGAAGGAAAACCTTATGAAGAGATGGGCGTCAAACACATTTGGATGAACAAAAAACTGGCGTGACACTCGACGGGAAAGACAGGCCCCGCCAACGTGCCCGGATGCAGCTGCACGGCATCAGCATGAACGAGGTCGCCGGCCAATTTGATCATTCGCACTCATTTTCGCTTCCTTGCGGCCGATTTGAGCCGTTCCACCTGTTCATAGGCCACCGTCTTGGTACCGATCGGTGCATGAAACATTGAGCCGTGCCGTTCACCATGAAAATCAGATCCGGCGGTAACAATCAACCCGTGCCGTTCCGCCATCTCCAGGTAGCGTTCAGTGCACTCCTCATCATGATCGGGATGGTACACTTCCAACCCCGCCAAGCCGTGGACGATGATCTCCTCCACCAACGCGTCGTTTTCATACAATCCCGGGTGAGCCAATACGGGAACGCCGCCGGCTTCCTTGATCAATTCGATCGCTTCAAACGGGGTAATCCGTTTCGTGGTGACATAGGCGGCTCCATCTTTCCCCAAATACCGATCAAACGCCTCATCCATCGAGCGAACAACCCCCTTGTCCACCAATATTTCGGCAATATGGGGTCGCCCTACATTCTTTTCGGATATGGCGCCTCTCTTCTTGGCCTGCACTTCTTCCCACGTGATCGCAATGCCCAATTCGTTCAACTTTTCGATGATTTTGCGGTTGCGCTCTTCCCGGGTGTTCCGGAGGGACTGCAACCGCTGCAAAAACCATTCCTGTTCCGTATCCACGAAATACCCCAACACATGGACATCCTGCCCGTTCGCTAACGTGCTGATCTCGAT
Organism: Polycladomyces zharkentensis; assembly: GCF_016938855.1. Taxonomy (NCBI): domain Bacteria; kingdom Bacillati; phylum Bacillota; class Bacilli; order Caryophanales; family Thermoactinomycetaceae; genus Polycladomyces; species Polycladomyces zharkentensis. Next base: position 183,190 of record NZ_JAFHAP010000004.1, read on the forward strand.
TCCGGGTACCAGCTCCATTCCCAGATTGGCCGCCGCGGCTGCCGCTTGAGCCACTCCACCCACGGTATCGTGATCCGTGATCGCAATGGCCCGAAGTCCCGCTTTTTTGGCCAACCGTACAACCGCTTCCGGAGAATACAGCCCGTCCGATGCTGTCGTATGAATGTGCAAATCCACACGCGCCATGACTCAATCACTTCCTCCCGATTCCAATTGACCCAACCATCCCAAGCCGTGCCGTTGCATGAATACACGCCATGGGAGATGGGGGTGATGTTTTTTTGTATGAGTGTAAACCCGTTCCAAAAAACCCCGCACATCGTCCGATTCTTCTTGCGACATCACCCGTATCGGTCCGACGGGCAAATGATGGACACCCACTTTGACCGGTCGGGCGATCACAGACACCCCTTCCCGCCATCCCTCGGTCGGCCAATAACGAGGGTCGGCCGTCAACGGCGGCAAGTCCGAAACCATTTCTTTCAGAATCCAGTCTTCTCCCGCGCGTGTCACGGAAAATATGGAGTAATAAGAAGCAATCAGTGTACTCACCCAGATCAATCGGCTCTTTTTGTCCAACCATGCTCCACCGCCGGCGTCAAGATACTCTTGGATCAGGCGGCGTTGGCGGATATTCAGATAATCCAACGCATACCAGATACGAAATACCTGTTCGGCCAACCCGGACATCGCTGCCGGCTGATCCGGTTTTCGACCGGTCAGTTGTTGAAAAATATGGCGGGCACGCACTTTTTCACGCAACAGCGTACGTTTTTCCGCAAATGCCAACACATCGTCCAACAGCCGGTAAAACTGCCTTTCTTTTTGCCGCTGGCGGACTCTTCTCCACCGCAAAAAATCTACATGGTGCTCCTCTCTAGGCAAAAAACGATCCCCTCCCCTTCTCATCATACCCTACTTTGTTCCCTCACAGGATGAAACGGATTTCGCATTTTTTCCTCCATCATTCATTTTTCCTTCAATCAATGGCGCAACAAAAAAAGCGGCCCGCTCCCCTCGGCCGCTTTTTCACCTTTCTTCCATCGTTTTCTCCACCGATTGATCCCAATCGTCCAACAACACCGGATATACCGCTTCCACGCGGTGAAGTGATCCATCGTTTGCGACTGTTCCTCTCAACCAAAACCGGTATTCCGCCCAGTTCGGTGGAAAGCCCCGCAAATTGAGCGGCAACCACTTTTTCCCTACCAGCAACACGGGGCCGGACGGCGGAACGGCCAACAAATAGGTTCCCGTCATGGCCGTTTCTTCGGCTGTTTGATTTTGAACCCCGTGTTGCACCAGCCATTTTCTCACTTCAAACGCCAAGGGCAACGACTGGATCAAGGAAGGATACACCCTGCGATAGGCGGCATAGACGGTTTCGATTCCTTCGCCATCCAACCAGCGGAAGAGATGTTTGATCGTGTTGAGAAAAATCTTGGCCTTCACCGCATTGCCGCCAACACGGTCGACATACCAGACACCGCAAAAATGGGCGAGAATATCCTCATTGAACCGGGACCAGGTGAAGGATTTTCCGAAATACAGGGAAATGTATTCCACCAAGTACTCAAGCGAGCGTGCAAACAACGCCTGGGTACGCGGTTGATACTCGGAGACCGCATTCATAAAAAACAGCTCCAAATGCTGGGTGACCAAATCCGGCAGCCCTTTTTCTTCTTCTTTCAATGACGGCAGAGAAGGCAGGGCACGGACTTCAGCAGTTGGAGCCGCTTCATCCCGGGAAGCCTGTGCTTGACTGGAAAGCTGGTCCCATTCCTTGGCTCGATGTATGGCCCAACCCAAGACATGCAACCCGTTTTGCCGCCAGAACTCCCGCGCTCCCGCCGGATCCCGGGGGACTTGTTTTTCCAGATGCATCAAGATCTCCCCTCTCATCTGTTGTCTAAACATGGTGTAGGGACCAAACAATTCGTAGCGATTTCCCAATCGAGAGAGGCGTCCGATCAATACATCACCTTTATGTAAAGGCTCAAACACCTTGGTTACATAGGTTCCCTCACCGAGGATCGGTTGGAGCACCACTTCCTGATCTCCGGTGTGACATACCTCGTAGCATCCGAGATGAACATCTCGCAACTGATCGGCCACCTCCAGCCGATCCGTTTGCAGTTTCGCCGCCTCTCTCCATGCATCGATCGGTCGACGGCCGTCGACACACGGTGCGTCCAGCATCAACCAAAATCGATAAGCAAGTGTATATTTCGAAGGGAGAGGTTTGGCGGATGGAAAACGCAGAATCTCTTTAAAGCGTTTCTTCCATTTTCTCTCCTCTTCCCTCGAAACGTGTCGTTCAAACCATTCCTTCAGATCCTTGAGGATTTCGTTTTTGATCTGGATTTCCCGCTTCTCACGAAGTTGTTCGGCCGCCTGAATGGCCACGACACGTTCACAACATTTTTTGTATTTTTTTCCACTCCCGCAGGGGCATGGATCATTTCGACCAACCATGGTTCACACTCCAAAAGGATATTCCTTACATTCAGTATATCTGAAATGGACACAAGAGACAAAAGAAAATTGCAAAAAAATCCATGAAATGAATGTACAGGGAAGAATTGAAGTCCCCTCGCGACAATGTTCTCCATAAAAAGAAAACCTGCAGCAACTTCGCCGCAGGTTTCTGCGTCTAATCTTTTAGAATGTAAATCGTCACATTTCGACGACCCCATTGGATTGCCTCCTGCTCCGACTCGAAATACAGATCGATAATGTTCCCTTTGACGGCACCGCCAGTATCCTCGGCCACGCCCACACCGTAGCCCGGGATATACATCTTGGTCCCCAGCGGAATCACATCCGGGTCAACTGCGATCGTTCCGCGGCGAGGCGTGGTGCCGGTCGCGGTTTTGGCGTTGCCGCTGGAAGTGTATCCGGTCGCTTCCACATCCATCGTTTTGGTATACTCCATACCGGCAATTTTGGACGAACCGCGTTCTTCGGCCACTTGCGTATCCTCTTTTTGTTCTTGGTCTTTTGGTATCTCCGTTCCAGTCCCGACGGCGACAAGCATATGTACAGGGAGAATTTCTTCGATTAAGCGTTCGTCCGTTACCAAAGGTTTGCCGTTTTTGTAGATCAACGCCACTTCGTAAATCCTTTTTCCTTTGACCCCTTGTTTCAGCACTTGCTCTTTACCTTTTTCCAATTTGGGGTCTTCTTTTTTCACCGTCTTGTACGGCGTGACCTCCACTTTCTTTTTGATCCGTTTCTCGATCCGGTCTACGACCAGCAACATGTTGTCGGTGATTTTGGCATTCAGCGGGGCATTTACCTGATCCCACCGATTAAGCTGAATGTGGCGCTCCGCCAAAAATTGTCCCACCGTGCGTTGCCGCGTCGTATAGGTTCCCGTTTTTTCGCCGCCAACCTGCAGTTGGACCCTGCATTGGCACAACAGTTGAACCTTTGCATTGTCGGACAGCGTTCGGTTCCACGGAATACTGGGAATATATTTCTTTTTCAGTTTTTGGATGTCATACCCTTCACTTTCCAATGCTTCTTCCAATGTGCCCCCCATCACACTGGTGACCAAGGGGTGATCTTTATCGCTGAAGGTGATGGTCACATCTTCTTGCATCGCATAGACCAGTGTTCCGGAAAGGAGCAGGATGGACACAATCCCGATTCCGATCAGTAGGATCTTTTTCATCCAACGCCTCCTTCACTGAAAAATACCGAAAAACACGTTTACTATTATAGCAGATACGGATGATGTCCAGCCATGAAAATTTTCCCCGCGATTTTCCATCTCTCACTGTTACGGCCGAAAAACGAACGATCTCTCACCGATCCTTCAAAATGCACCTGATGGAACACAAAAATCCCGCCCATACGGGCGGGTTGAGACTGCTGACAAAGTGTTGAACCACTCCGAATTCCGGGTGCACCGTTTTCCCTCTCGCTCCTGTTTCGCTGGCTCAAAGGTCGCTCGTGGGAAAACGGCCACCCTATTTTTAGGTAGCGGGTACGAATTTCCCGTTGAGCGACTTTAGCTGCCGCTTCGGAGCGGCACGGCCGCGGAGTTTGTCAATAACCTCAAGCCTACTTTAACTGAGCAGGCTTTCCCGCCCATACGGGCGGGTTGTCCACAACGCAGACGGGACGTTTTCTTCCTACGAGAAGTGCACTCGGTCCACACAAGACCGCAGGCGATTCATTCGGACTGTCTGGTGAATCCCCTGCTCCATCTGCGGCCCGGACGGAAGCGAATCATGACCGCTCCGACACGAAGTGACAGGCCGCGAAGCAGACTTCGATTAGAGGAAATGGGCCGCAATTCCATTCCGGCGCTTGCCGGGTCTTCGCTCAGCCGAGTCTTTACTTACCGGGAAAACTTGCGCGGAAATGACCGGACACACCCTGGTCAGCCAACTCTGGCGTATCCAAGCGAAGTACTTTCCGTCCCTTCTTGGCCATAGGAGCGAGGAAGCTCCGACGGCGGAATCGGCGATTCTTCATACTCCGATTTCTTTTCCAACGGCTTCGGCTGGTTCGGCGGCACTTTTTCCGATTCCGGTATCTGCCGTGGCGCTTCCGGTACCGGGTGCGGCTGGTTACGAATTTCTTCCGGACCGTAGATCGACACCGTCAACCTGCCGTACCGTGCATGCGTCACGATCAGTACCGGCTGATTCAGTTGATTTTGAAACCGGAAATCGGCTCCACCCCACGAGACAGTTGCATCCCGTCCGACCGGAACATAAGTGACCTCTTTACTGTGGCTCACTCGCTGGATAATACGCAATCCCGCTTGGTCAACGGCGTTGAACAAGGTACTGGACGTTTGGCAAATGCCTCCGCCGACGCCTTCTGTGTACTCACCACGCACGATGACCGGTGCCGGCTTGTAGCCGCGGGCTACTGTACGCGGTCCGACCACTTGGTTGAATGAAAACACTTCGCCCACATCCACCACGTGATAGTCAATAGCCTTGGCCGACAACCAAATATTGTGGGCGCGATTGGCGTGATGCGGATTGTACAGGGTGGAATAACGTCCGATGCGTTTTTCTTTGATCTGTTCCAATATTTCCGTGGTGATGGATGGATACAGCGTCCGGTACGGTACGGGGAGAGTTCGGTTGACATATTCATGGATATTGTCAAGCCAGTCGTCGATTTTCTGCTGATCCAGTTTGCGACCGTTTTGATGAGGCTGAACGGACCGGTTGACAAAACGGGCATTTTGCGGTGGACGGTATACACGTTCCTCCACCCGTTTTAACCACGTATGGAACGCTCCTCGGTTCAACGTCGTCGGATCGATTCCGTCATAGCCAAATTCACGCAGATCGACGGACCATCGCTGTCCGTCCGATTCCAAAATGAACATTTGCGGTGTGGGAGCCGCTTTCGGATGCGACTGCCCCGACTTCAGAGGTTCCTGGACGATACTGCAGCCATACACCCATAACAGCACCGCCGCGATCATCACCGCTTGTCTCATGGTGACCCTCCTCTCTTCGCTTTTAGTGTGCATCAATTACAGGAGGATACTTGAAGAAATAATCACCAATCATCTGTGACAAATCCGCCAATTTGTTGTTTCGATTCATTGACATCCCACTGAAAAAGGGAAAAAAAGGGTATGATAAAAAAGAGATCACAAAGGAGGGAAACCGTGTGGACGGATTGACAATCAGCCGGCTGTTGACGGCTGAAACACTGGGATTTCACATCATTTGGGCAACCATCGGCGTCGGCTTGCCCATTTTTATCTCCATCGCGGAAGCATGGGGAATCTTCAAGAAAGATCCTCACTACATCCTGATGGCCCGAAGATGGACACGCGGGTTTGTTATCACCGTCGCCGTCGGCGTTGTAACGGGTACATGCATCGGCTTGATGCTCAGTCTCTTGTGGCCACGGTTCATGCAAGTGGCCGGCAATACGATCAGTTTGCCGCTGTTTATGGAAACGTTCGCTTTTTTCTTTGAAGCGATTTTTCTCGGCATTTACCTGTACACTTGGGACCGTTTCCGAAAACCGATCTATCATTGGTTGACATCGATCCCGATCATCATCGGTTCCACCATGTCGGCTGTGTTTATCACGACAGTGAATGCTTGGATGAATACACCGACCGGTTTTTCCGTCAAAAATGGTACGTTGACCAATATCCGTCCGTTGGAGGCCATGCTGAATCCGGCCACACCGAGCAAAGTGGCGCACGTGCTGTCTTCCGCATACCTGACGGGCGCTTTTTTGCTGGCTTCCATCGCGGCTTATTCCATTTTGAAGGGACGTCGCCACGTTTATTTCCAAAAAGCGCTCCGATTGACGATGGTCTCCGGCTTCATCCTCGCCATCGCCACCTTGATCGCCGGGGACCTGTCCGGAAAATTCCTGGCTAAACATCAGCCGGAAAAACTGGCGGCCGCCGAATGGCATTTTGAAACGCAACGCCATGCGCCGCTGGTGGTGGGAGGCATTCTGGACCCCGAAACATTGGAAGTTCGGTACGGTATTGAGATCCCGTCGGCCCTGAGCATTTTGGCAAAAGGGAGTCCTTCTGCGGAAGTGATCGGGCTGAAGGATATTCCCCGACACCTTTGGCCGCCGCTGTACGTTCACTATTTGTTTGACTTGATGGTTGCGATCGGCTTCTACCTGATTTTCATCTCAGCCGTATTCCTCTTCCTCTGGGCAAAAAAGGGAGGGAATGAATGGCACCCATGGGTGATGCGCGGTATTCTCGCCGGTGGACCCCTGTCCTTCCTCGCCATCGAATTGGGTTGGATCTACGCGGAAGTCGGGCGGCAACCATGGATGATCCGCGGCATGATGACGGTGAAGGAGGGCGTGACCACATCGGAGCACACGCTGCCGGTGTTTTTGATCTTCACTTTCCTCTACATCGCCCTGGGCATCATTGCCGTGACCGTATTGATCCGTCTGTTCCGAAACAAAACACCGGAATCGGAACTGGCCGACCGCAACATCATCCTGTAGAAAGGGAGGCGGATGACCGTGCATTTGGAAGCGATCGGGATCACGGTGCTGTGGACTTTTTTGTACGGCTATCTGATCGTGGCTTCCATTGATTTTGGAGCCGGATTTTTTTCCTATTACAGTGCGGTAACCAAACGGGAACACATCATCAACAAGATCATCGACCGGTATTTATCCCCTGTGTGGGAAGTCACCAACGTGTTTCTGGTGTTCTTTTTCGTCGGATTGGTGGGGTTTTTTCCGGAAACGGCGTTTTACTACGGAACCGCCCTGCTGCTCCCCGGCGGAATCGCCCTTTTGTTGCTAGCGATCCGCGGTTCGTTTTACGCTTTTGCCAATTATGGCGCGCGGAAAAGCCGGCTGTATCTCTTTCTGTACGGTGCGACCGGTCTGTTTATCCCCGCCTCTCTGTCTACGGTGCTCACCATTTCCGAAGGGGGATTCATCCGCAAAGAAGGCGATAATGTCATCTTTTTGCCGGATCGGCTGCTGACCAGCCCGTATTCCTGGGCGGTCGTCTTTCTCGCCTTGGTCAGCGTACTCTACATCAGCGCCAGTTTTCTGACGTTTTATGCACACCGCGCGGAAGACCGTCCCGCCATGGAGCTGTTGCGCAAGTATGCACTCGCCTGGAGCGGGCCGACGATACTGGCCAGTTTTCTCGTCTTTGTGGGCTTGTCTCAGCACAATCCTCAGCATTTCGCCAAAACCATGGAGCTGTGGTGGATGTTTGCCTTGTCCCTGCTCTGCTTCCTCGGAGCGGTCATCCTGATCTGGAAGCGTAAAGCGCTGGGATGGGCGTTTGTCCTCGTCATGCTGCAGTTTGCATTCGCCTTCTACGGTTATGGCATCTCCCACCTGCCGTATTTGTTGTATCCGTATGTGACGATTCACTCCGCCTTGACCCATTCCACGATGGGAGTGGCATTGGTGACGGCGTTTATTGCGGGTCTCTTTTTGCTCGTTCCGTCACTGTATCTCTTGTTGCGCCTGTTTCTGTTCAATGCAAAATACGTTCGCGGTGAAAAAGGAGGCCCCCACTCTTGAAGGTGGGGGTCAAGAGCGAATGGTTTGACCGTTGGGCGGTTCCTCGCTTTTTCACCAAGGCAACCCGGTTGAGCTGTCTCAGGAAGCAGATCCATGCCGGATGGGATCAAGGGCGCAACACGGGCAAAATACGCTTCACTCAAGAGGAAATTGCTCATTTGCCCAAGTCAATTCCCGCGCTTGCGGGTCATACTCAGGTCAGTCTTTGGATCAACGGGGCTTTGTCCTTCCCTCGTTTCATTCTCCCACGGATACCACGGGTTCTTTTAAGATGTCAGAAGCGTCGTCCCGCCGCTTCCACCAATGCTTCAAACAATCTCCGGGAAAAAGCGTCCGTCTCCGCCATGCATTCGGGATGCCACTGTACGCCCACAACAAATCGGTGCCGTGCGCTCTCGATTGCCTCAATCACACCATCGGCCGTCCGTGCGGCAATCCGAAACGAAGAGGGGACTCTTCGAACGGCTTGATGATGAAAGCTGTTAACCCGAACGGGATTTCCCTGTGCCAGACGATGCAGCAAGGTGCCTTCCACCAGCTGAATTGCATGTGTGGCATGGTGACGGGGGGATCGCTGATCATGCTGAAGCAAACCCTCACGTTGAGTGTACAAATCTTGATACATGTCGCCGCCCACAGCGATGTTCAATACCTGACATCCCCGGCAGATGGCCAGAAGGGGTTTGTCCCTTTCCAACAAAAGACGGACCAGAGCCGTCTCCATGCGGTCCCGTTCCGGCACAATCTCTCTCAGTCCCGGTAACGGTTCTTCCCCGAACAGCGACGGATCAATATCCCCTCCTCCGGTCAACACCACGCCGTCCAAGCGCTGCGCCATCTCATTTACGATCTCCGGATCATGACAGTACGGAATCGCCACAGGTGTTCCTCCCGCGCGGCGGATCGCATCACTGTATTCCCGCGAGAGCGTCTGTACCCGCTCTTCCTGCAAGGACATCGTCAATCCGATCAGCGGTCTCATGTTTCCGTCCCCCTTCTCTTCCATCCGGGATAAGCCATTCAATCGCTGTTTCAATATACGCATTACCAGGCGGCAACTGTACTGCAGAAATGACCGGATCCAAACAAAAAACAACACCGGTGTTTCCGGTGTTGTGAGTCTCCTGACAAGTGATTCAATGGAATTTCCGATGCACCGTTTTCCTCCGCTCCTGTTTCGCCAGTTCACGGGTCGTTCACGGGAAAACGGCCATCCTCGGGAACGAATCCAAATTTGCCGTCGAGTGCGGAGTTTCAGAACGGGAAATTGATTCCCTCGCCCACTCATTCCGCTTCACGGGCGGGGACCCGATCATCAAACAGGTACTTGATGGAGTAAATTCCCGCCAGTCCCACGAGACCGTAAATCATCCGACTGATGATCGAGGATTCGCGTGTGGCGTCTCCTCCAAAGATGGCGGCGACCAAATCCCATTGGAACAGTCCGACCAGCAACCAGTTCACGGCACCGACTATCACCAATATCAAAGCCAAACGGCCCATCGTAATTCCTCCTTTTTACCGACTCAGCTTCAGTATTTCAATATTTGAGCGGATGTATAACAAAAAAACTCCGGGATTCCGGAGTTCATCAGCATAAAACTCAAACACCTTGTTCCGTTTGTTGTTTGCGGCGAAATTCTTCCGCCAGCTTATCAATCTCTTTCTTCAGTTCTTCCACCATTTTTTCTTCCGGGATTTTGCGGATGATTTTTCCGTGCCGGAACAACAATCCCTCTCCGCGCGCACCGGCGATGCCGATGTCCGCTTCTTTGGCTTCCCCGGGACCGTTGACCGCGCAACCCAAGACAGATACCTTGATCGGTGCTTGTATTTTGGAGATGTATTCCTCGATCTCATTGGCGATGCTGATCAAATCGATCTCGATGCGTCCGCAGGTGGGACAGGAGATCAACGTAGCGGCATTGGCGGCCAATCCGAAAGCCTTGAGCAATTCCCGCGCCACTTTCACTTCCTCCACCGGATCAGCACTCAGGGAAATCCGAATGGTGGAGCCGATTCCCATCGCCAACAACGCGCCCAAGCCGGCAGCGCTTTTCACCGTGCCGGAGAACAAGGTGCCCGATTCGGTAATGCCGAGATGGAGCGGATAACGAAACGTCTCGGCCGCTTTTTTGTAAGCTTCGATCGCCAGACGCACATCGGACGCTTTGAGTGACACGACAATGTCGTGGAAATCCAGCTCTTCCAAAATGCCGATATGGTAGAGGGCGCTCTCGACCATTCCCTCCGCGGTCGGATAACCGTATTTCTCCAAGATCCGTTTTTCCAATGAACCGGCATTGACCCCGATGCGAATGGGGATGCCCCGTTCTTTTGCGGCCTTGACCACCGCTTCCACTTTTTCTCGTCGACCGATGTTACCAGGGTTGATCCGGATTTTGTCGATACCGCCTTCGATTGCTTTCAACGCCAGTTTGTAATCGAAATGAATGTCAGCCACCAACGGTACGTTTACTTCTTTTTTGATCAATGGGATGGCTTCCGCCGCCCGCATGTCCGGCACTGCAACACGGACAATTTGGCAACCCGCTTCCGCCAGCCGATTGATCTCCTCCACCGTTGCTTTGACGTCGTGCGTTTTGGTGGTGGTCATGCTTTGGATGACCACTTGATCATTCCCGCCGATTTGAATGTTCCCCACTTTAACGGGTCTGGTTTCCGTTCGATGGAACATGGATCTGATCGCTCCTTTGTATCGATCCGTCAGATGATGGCGTTTGAAATGAATGAATGAGTCCTGCATTCCACCTATACGAGTATACCATATTTCAGGCAGACGAAAAGGGAGCCTTTTGGCTCCCCGGATCTGATGACTACGTGCCACCATGCGATTTTGGAGCACGCGCAATTTGTCAACAACCTAAGAGAGCCTTTGGCTCCAGGTAAACGGTCACCAAGTTCTGCAAACAGACCGCCAGGGTGTGTCTCCATCAGTCCCTTTTGCCGGGGTTGAGCCTGTTTCTCTCTCGCTCCTGTTTCGCATAAGCTCCGAGGTCGCTCATGGAAAAGCGGTTACCCTTGTCGGTCTACAAAATGCCAGACACGGCTTGTCGGGAAGAAGACGTTTGTCAACCTGAGCTGTATATTCACAGTATCAGGTCATGTATCAGCTTCCCACACGTTCCTGGATTGCGCGGTATACTTCTTCCACCGATTGTCCCTTTACACTGATCACCGGTGCGCCCGTATCAATGTTTTGCATCCCCATCACATCTTTGTCCCCACCTGAAATCACACAGCAATCACACGTGTCAAGCCGGGTCGACGCGTTCAGCGGCACGACTTCATAACCATTGTGACGAAGATATTCCTGCACGTGTTTCAAATGATCTTCCACAGCGATGCGTTTCGCCATGACGGACACCTCCTTCATGGACCATAGGTTTTCACAGACGCACCCAGGATATGCGGGCGATTTTCGAACCTGTGATTACAACGAATCAGCTTGGCGAACGTAGGCGACCAACGCGACATCCTGCTGAAGCAAGCGGTGTAACTCTTGTTCCGCCTGTGAGATCGTCCGCATCACATCAGGACGATCTTCCAGGTTGATCAATCGGTAACCTTTCTTGCTTTGATCATGTGTGTTCATGATCTCCTGATCCGTTCCTTTCCTTTGTGTTCATCATCATGCTCAACGAGACGGGAAGCATGCCGAACCATCGCACAGTCCACGGCTCCTTCTTCTTCTGCAATTGTTTGCGTTCATGCCGAGGGGTTTCCACAAACCATAACAACCGTTCCAACATCATGCGCAGCAAATCCTTGGAAGACAAAAAACAACACCCCCTACGGTCTATCATGACCGCAAGGGGGCGTATTTAAACACGGACTTCCATCTCCCGACGCCACCGCTGTTCAATCATCGACGCCACCTCATAAGCGGTGTGGCCCGTGGTCTCCACTTTCCAGTCGGCAAAATCGTATTTGCCGGCCCGCTCCAGCATCAATTGCCGAACACGCTGCTTCAGGTCTCCCTGCAACAACGGCCGGTTTGTATCACCTGCCAACCGCCGGCAAATCTCATCCGCCGAAGCTTGCAGGCAAACGACCCAACCGTGCCGCTTCATCCGTTCGACATTTTCAGCCCGAAGTACGATGCCTCCTCCCGTGGCAATCACTTGAGGCTTCCCAGCCAACACTTGATGCAACACCTGTGTTTCGACTGCACGAAAGCCCTGCTCACCCTGTTCCCGGAACAATTGGGCGATGGATTGTCCGGTGGTTTGCTCAATGACACGGTCGGTATCCGTCAACGGAAGTCCCAGGCGTTCAGACAGTGCCCGTCCCACCGTTGTTTTGCCGGTTCCCGTCATGCCGATCAGAATCAGGTGCTGTTTCATTTGCTGTGTGTTCTCCTTTGATGATGCATGTATCACTCACTATATTACTTGATCGCCCTGATTTTTGTCGAATGGGAGGCCCCGTACGGTTGGTTCCGAATCAGCGTGTCGACGTTGGTTTACCGTTCCCAGCGGATGATGGTCCATCGCCGGTTTTCCAGCACGACGCGGACGGTTTGTACAATCCCGCTTCTCCGCTCTCCCACGGCCGTCACGCTCCAATACCCGGACGGACCCGGTCGGGCCAGGACACGCACTTTCGTCCCATCCCAGTTGAATGAGAGCGTCCCTTGAACGGTTCGCCGTTCGGCCAGCATCGACTGAATCCGGGCAATCCCTGTTTCCGCCGCATACTGCGCCTGCGTCATTTCCCACTGCCACATCGTATCGTCCCTGTTGTCGGCCAAACTGCTCACAGCAGCGGTCAGCAACAGGAAAAGCATCATCGTAACAGCCAACACCATCGGCAACGCGAATCCGTTTTGCCGACTACGGCCTGTCGGCAGGTGCGCGAAGCCGAACAAACGTAAACACTTCCAAGTCAGCATACCAGTTTTGCAGTCCCACCTCCACCTTCACCCCGTCCTCTGCCGGAACGAAAGAAAGGAAATACACCTCGTGCAACAGAACGGTCGTCCCGGAAAAGGAACGCTCGCCAGGATGACGAACATCCCGGATGACCCGCCGTTTTTTCAGCTGGTAACGAACGATACTCCCGTCAGCGCGATCCAACCACAAAGCACCGTCCGTTCCGGAACGAACCCTGACCGCTCCCCGAATTTCATCGCGGATATCACTGACAAACGCATTGGCTTCCATCTGCAACTGTACCCGGCCGATTTGTTTTTTCAGCGAGGATTCCAGAGTAAACGCCACGGTGAACACGATCGGGATCATCAACATCCACAGCGCCGTTGTCACCGCCATTTCCACATAAGTAAAGCCGGCCTGACGCTTCAGGGAGCGAACTGACGGGCGCGCAGGCGAAGCAGTTGTTCTTGTTTCCGAAAGTCCCGCCATCGTATCACCACTTCCGACTCCAGCAAATGGGAACGAATCAACCTCTTGCGTACAGTGACCCGAAACATCGTCCCGGCACGGTTGATCTCCATTGTCCTGTTGACCGCCGGCACGACCCATGTCCGTTGGAGGCGTTCCATTTGTTCCTGCATCAACTGAACGGCTTCAAAGCGCTGATCCTGCACCTGATATCGGATGCGCAACTCCGTATATGCCGGAATGGCCGTGACAGCCAACAAACCGAGGATCATCAGCGCTGTCAGCACCTCCGCCAACGTGAAGCCGCGTTCACCGCCAAACGTTTTCACGGTGCCGTCTCCACACGGGCACGTCCTGATGCCACCTGGATGATCACCTTTCCCCGGATCGCGTTTCCCTCCATCAGGTGAATGGTTCCGCCCCGCACCTGCCCGCTTCGACGAAATTCCAAACGACCGCCCGGATAGTTGCTGACCAGTCGGTATCTTCGCGACACTTCACCTGTCCTCCATACGGCGGAACCGGAAAGAATCCGATAGTGCCGACCATCTTTCGACAACTGTACAACCACCTCCCGTTCGCGGCTCACCGCCCACCGCTGTGCCATACGCAAATCCGATTGCAGACGGGACAAAGTCATCTCCCGATCCACCCGTTCCCCGATTTGCGCCGCGGCCGGAAAAGCCAACGCAGTCAACAAGCCGATGCAAGCCAGGATCAATGCCATCTCCAACAGCGTCCATCCGCCTTCCTTCCCGGGACGGGGTGTCAGCCTCATAATCAAACACACCGCTACTCACCATGCTTGGAACAACGGACCCGTTTTTCCGGCGGTGCATCCGGTTGGATGGTATATTTGCCGTGGGCAGGACAAACCGGTTCTGTTCTGAGATACCCTCTTTTTTTCAATTCGGCCACGTTGGCAGGGTATTTTCCCATCTCCAGGTAATAATTGTCCGCCTGAGCGCCGATCAGCTGGCGATTGGCTTGACATGCCCGGTCCTGCGCCTTTTCTCCGGCCGATTTCAGGTTGGGCAAGGCGATGGCAATGATCACACCGATGATGAACAGCACCACCAACATTTCCACCAAGGTGAATCCCCGTTGGTTCCCGATCGGGGAACGCATGCGTCCACATCCCTTCTATATGGCTTTCACCAACTGCAGCATGGGTAAAAACAGCGCCATCACCGTAACGGCGATCATAAGACCGATGCAGAAGATCAGCACGGGTTCCAAACTTCGGGTGAACCGGCGAATTTGTTCATGCATCAACAATTCCGTTCCCTTGGCCATCGACAACAGGGCATGATCCAGCCGCCCGGTCTCCTCTCCCAAGGCGACCCATTGGGAAAGGGTCGGCAACAACAGGGTCGCTCCACCGTGTTTCAACGCATCGTGCAGAGATTCTCCCGACAGCAAGCAAGATCGAATCCGGTCAATGGATGCCTTTAACGACCACCATGGTGTCAATTCCCGCATGATGTCCAATGCGCGCAAGAGCGGAACGCCCGCTCTCAGCAACAACCCCAGCTGAATGGAAAAATAGTGTGTAAAACGGTAACGATACATACGCCGAACCATCGGCAAACGAATGATCCGTTCGACCCAGGGTGCACGCCTCTCAGGCGGCAGCATACGCAAACCGAGTCCCGCCACAACCAAGAGAGAAACGCTCCACACCGCCCCCGCCAGCGACTCATTGAGCCAGGCGTACAGGCGAATCATTCCGACCGTGAACGGGGGCAATTCCAAACCCATTGTTTCATATAAGACCGAAAAACGAGGAATGACAGCGGTAATCAGAAAAAGAAACGAAAGAATGACCAAAACAAACACGATCACGGGATAGATCACAGCCTGTCCGATTTCCCGTCTCCTGCGGGCAAGCTCGTGATAGTACGCTTCGCACTGCCGCAACCCCTGCCCATAATCTCCGTGCTCTTCCGCCGCACTGACGAATGACAGGAAGAGCGGCGGCACGCCTTCTCCCTGCAAGGTTTGTGAGAAACTGGCTCCTTCATTCAACTTTTGCCGGATCCGTTCGGCCTGTGCGGGACTGATCACCCGTTGTTCCGCCAGGATCGCGATGCCGGGCAACAGCGGGAATCCACTTTCCAGCAGGTGAGCGAGCGTCCTGCTGAACATCGCCAACCGCTCCGCCGACCACTTCCATTTCCTCACTGAACTCCACCACCCGATGACACTCTTCCAACGTCGTCAATCCGGATGCAGCGCGTTCCTTCACCCGGTCGGCGATGGTGCGCACACCACGGAGCAACAGATGTTTCCGCATCCGTTCCGATGACCAGCCTTCCGCGATGCCGCGACTCAACGCTTCATCCACTGTGATCACTTCAAACACGCCCGTTCTCCCGCGATAACCGGTCTGCTGACAATCCGGACATCCTTCGCCTCCGCATGAACCGCAGACCCGCCGAACCAACCGCTGGGCGACGGCTCCGATCAGCGTGGCCGCCACCCGGTACGGCTCTACCCCCATATCGAGCAAACGGGTGATGGAACCCAGCGCATCCGGGGTGTGCAGGGTGGACAGCACAAGATGTCCGGTCATGGCGGCGCGAACGGCAATGTCCGCCGTCTCCCTGTCCCGTATTTCACCTACCATGATCACATTGGGATCTTGGCGGAGTACGGCCCGCAAACCCGCTGCAAAGGTGAATCCCGCTTTCGGGTGGATCTGAATTTGGTTGACCCCCTCCATCTGAAACTCCACCGGGTCTTCCAATGTCACGATATTGGTCTCCGGTCGGTTCAACTCGCGCAACATCGCATACAGCGTCGTCGTCTTCCCCGCCCCGGTCGGACCGGTGACCACGATCAATCCATGCGGCCGGTCAATCAAACGTGTCACACGGGACAGCTCCGGCTCGTCCATTCCCAATTCGGCCAGCCTCCATCCGTCAGGTCGGTCGCGCAACAGGCGGAGCACCACCTTTTCGCCGTGTACGGTCGGCATCGTGGAAATGCGCACATCCACCTTTTCACCCCGATGCCGGATGGTCATTGCCCCATCCTGTGGAAGGCGTTTCTCCCCGATATCCAAGTGGCCCATCACTTTCAGCCTGGACACGTATCGCCACATCCACTCGGACGGTATGCGGTCGATCACCGTCAAAAATCCGTCGATCCGAAACCGGATGCGCAAACCATCCTTCTGCGGCTCCACATGAATATCACTGGCACGCATGTCGATCGCCCGCTCCAGCAATTTTGCAATCGAAGCCGGAATATCCATCTCCCACCACCTCATCCTTTCATCCCCATACACCTCCAAACATTCTACAAATTTCATCATTTTCCTCTTTTTGTCGACATTTATTGTCGTATAAAAACAACTTCAATGTGACAAGATATCCGTAAACATTCAGGTGAAGCGTGGCACTCCGATTCCCGACATGAATTTGATGGGGAGTAGCCAAGCGGTAAGGCAACGGACTTTGACTCCGTGATGCGCAGGTTCGATTCCTGCCTCCCCAGCCATAACAAAGGCCCCCGAGACGGTGAGACACTCGGGGGCAATGAATCAAGAAATGAAAAATCCCTGCAACCACTAGGGTTGAAGGGTTTTTTTACATTGTGATTATCTTCCGGAGTAAATGCCCATTACATGACCTTCCGGATCTGTGAAAAGGGCAAATGTGCCGTCTCCAGGGATTTCCGTTTCGGGCATCATCACTTTGCCTCCGGCTTGGGTGACTTTGTCTAAGGTGGCTTGGATATTTTCTACTTTCACATAAAAAGTGATATAGGGAGGGTGTTCATGTGGCCATCTAAAAATATGGCCATTGATCCCCGCCTCATCACCTGAGATATTCAGCGATTCACCGTCATCATCCGCAATTTTCCAGCCAAAAACGGATTCATAAAACCCTTTTACTTCTCTTGGATTTTTGGCGTTAATTTCAAAAAAGCCGATTTGACCGATTTGCGCATTGCTGAATTGATCTCCCATGGAATCATCTCCTTTCAAGATGCATCTTCCGCTCCCCCACATAGAGAGATCATGTTGCCCGATTGGGGAATCGAATATAAAGAGAACTTTTGTTCGGTATCGAGAAAAGTATATCATTATTTTGAATGCTCTACAATCCAAAAGCCCTCATTAACCACTGAGACAGCACAACCGGATGAATCCATATGGGACAGGGGCCGTCTTTTGGAACAATGGGTGAATCATTGAGTGAAATCCCGTGATTTGCGGTTTCTTTCCTTCATTTGCTATAGACGGGAGGAGGTAGAGCCAGTATGCTAGAAAAGAGTCGGGAAACGTAGAAGGTGGTGATTGACAACATGTCCATCATCGAATGGATCGGGGGCGCCATGGCGACGGCGATCGTCGTGCTGTGGATCATCGCCCGGCGAAACACGTACAAACCGATGGTGAAACATGTGAACCTCCAAATTCCGCGCCCTGTTCTCTCTTCTCCATTGAAAATTCTCCATTTGACCGACTTGCACATGGAGAAGTTGTCGGTTTCCCCTCAGGCGTTGCTTAAGCAAATCGGGGATACGGAAATCGACTTGATCGCATTGACGGGCGATTACCTGGACACACCGCGGATGACCGACCGCTTTCTGGAATATATGGACGTTTTGGCTTCTTTGAATCCGCGTTATGGGATGTACGCCGTATTCGGCAATCATGATTACTGCATCGAAAACCTTTTGCCTCAGTTAAAAAAAGAGATGGAGAAGCGGGGTTGCTGCGTACTGCAAAATGAACACCGTACGCTGGAGTTGGAAGACGGCCTTCGGCTCAATATCATCGGTGTGGATGATCATTACACCGGACGCAGTGATTTGGCCCGTGCATACAAAGATGTCTCGGACGGCATCAATCTCGTGTTGACACACGATCCCAACATTGTGCTGGAGATGGCGGATTACCCGTTTGACTATCTGCTGTCCGGTCATTTCCACGGCGGGCAGATTCACTGGCCCAAACCGTACCATCTGAAAAAGATGGGACAACTTCCGCATCTTCGCATCTTCCGCGGTCTGCATTATTACCGGAACCGCGCCTACTACATCAGCGAGGGACTGGGGCAGACGGCCCTCAATCTCCGCCTGCGTTCCCGTCCGGAGATCACATTCCACACCTTGAATACACCGACCGCGGATGCATCGTAATCATGCGAGAACCGACCATGCTTAAATGCCAGTTCAACCGATCCGATTGTTTCGGATCGGTTTTTTTTCACAATGTGTTCAGTATCACATCCGCCGCCCGATGGGCCGAATCCGGTCTCCCCAGCTGAAGGGCATTGTCGCGCATGCGCCGCCATTGAGCATCATCTGTTTGCATGGATTGCATCTGTCGCGGAATGGCGGCAGGCGAGTCCTGACGAACCGCCACCCGCTGATGCAAGAGAAAACGGGTATTCCGCTCTTCCTGACCGGGGATCGGTCGGCAAATGACCAACGGCAGCCCGGCTGCCAACGCTTCGGAACTGGTCAATCCTCCCGGCTTGGAAACAATCCAGTCGGAAGCGTTCATCCATTGTGCCATCCGGTCCACATATCCCAACACGCGCACTTGTTCCGCCTCGCCGAAACGATCATTCAACCGTCGGAACAGGGATTCATTTTTTCCTGTCACGACCACCAACTGCACTTCCGGCCAATCGCGGCAAAATGATGTCAAACACGCTTCCATCGGGCCCAAACCCACACCCCCGCCCATGATCAGCACCGTCAAACGATTCTGATCCAGCCCCAACATGCGCCGAAGCTCGGACTTGGCCGGTTGTTGCACGGAAAAAGCAGGGTCGATGGGAATGCCCGTGATATGAATTCGGCCGGGAGAGATGCCAAAACGCTGACACAAACGTTGTTTCACCCGTTCATGGGCCACCAGATAAAAATCAACGGCGGGGTCAACCCAAAAACCGTTGACATCGAAATCGGTGATGGCCGCACCCAATGAGAACGGTCGTTTCATCCGTTCCTTGATTCTGCCCATCGCACTCAAACATAACGCATGCGTACAAACAACCGTGCGGGGTTGTACTTGTTGGACCCAGTCTTTGATCCGATTGGCTACCAGTTTTCCCAGCGGCGTTTTGAACCATTGACTCAGTTCCCCTTCTCTTCGGTACGCCGCCCCCCACAGATGCGGTGCATATTGCAAGGTGTGGAGATAACATTTGCGGATCATCTGCTCCAGAGAGGGGTGGACCAACGGCATACCGCAGGCGATTTCCGTCTGGAGTCGGGGAGCCGCGTTCGCCAACCCTTTTTGAATGGCCTGTGCCGCTTTGAAATGCCCGTTACCGCCAATCTGCTCCGTCAAAATCAGCACTCTGTCTGTCATGGCCCCTCACCATCAAGATAACGCCGTAACAAGCGTGCTTTGGAAATGTAGACCCGTTTGGGGATCAAAGGGCTGTTCCCTGTTTTCAGTCGCTTCCATCCTTCGGGATGGCAATTGGACAAAATGAATTTAAAAAACCAGGTTTTGTATGCGGCATACCAAGAGCCGGGCACATCCGTCACGTCAAACCCCAGGTGTTGTGATCCACGGTGCAAAAATGTGGTTCCCATCAATACCCTGATTTGATCCGATCGCGGATGATCAGCAATGAAACGCGCCAATGCAGGGAGAGATTGGCGCACTTCTGTCAGCACCCGCAGCGCCATTTGGACATCGTCTCCCCTGTGACGACGCAATATGTGTGCCAACAAGCAATTGTGCAAATGCAATTTGGCATACCAATCTCCCTCCTGTAAAACCTCCCCGTCAGACGTCGTCAGTGTCGGTCCATGATACGGTTTGATCACCACACGGAACAGGTTTTCATTTTCCCTGTCAACATACTGTAGGCGGGTACAGTGATAATACACTTGATCCCACAAACGCCAAGCCGACAATAAACCGCCACTCATCCCACCAACGCCTCCGATTCAAACTCTGCCCTGTTAGTATGGATCGGGGACGCAAACGGCATGCACACAAAAAAGCGCTCCGCAGTTGCGGAACGCGAACCGTTTTTTCATTTGGCGGCACGTTTAAGCGCGCCACCCGCAATCACAACCAACAGAGCCAAAGCGAGCGGCACTGCCCAGGACAAAACAGGCACTGACTCGACGAACTGTTGATGGATGATGGGATCTTCCACGATCAACTGTCCGGCGGTATATCCCAAAATGGCGGAGCCGACGAACACCAGCCACGGCAGTTTGTTCATCATCACGGCAATCATCCGGCTGCCCCACATGATGATGGGGATACTCAGCATCAAACCGAACAGCACCAGCCAGAAATTGCCGTGCGCCGCCCCCGCTACTGCCAGTACATTATCCAAGCTCATCACGACATCGGCGACGATAATCGTTTTGATCGCTTCCTTCAACCCCCGGCCGACATGGACTTCCGTCTCGCCATCCTCTTCAGCGACCAGTTTTACCGCAATCCACAGCAAGATCAATCCACCGATGGACATCAACAACGGGATATTCAACAAATAGGCGGCAATGCCGGTCAAAGCGACGCGAAGCACAATGGCGGCACTGGTACCGAAGATGATCGCCTTTTTCCGCTGTCGTTCGGGGAGCGCTCTTGCCGCCATACCGATCACGACGGCATTGTCTCCACTCAATACCAAGTCGAGAATGATGATATTAATGAATCCAATCCAAAATTGTGTATCCAATCCAACTCCATTCCTTCCTGTCATACAAGGTTTCGGCTTTTATAGATTCCCATCATACGATATCATAAACTGAGAAATAGTTGTACCCTACAGCCGAAAAGGAAGGGGAACCTGATCATGAAACTGTCCCTTCAGGAAATTGAGAATATACTGGTCCGTTTTCCGGGATGGCGTCGGGAAAACGAGGCACTGGTCAAAACGTTCTCTTTTCCCGCATATATGGACGGTGTTCACTTTGCCGTACGTGTGGCGGAAGAAGCCGAGCGTCTCGATCATCATCCGGACATGCTGATCGGCTATCAAACCGTGACCCTCACCTGCACCACGCATGACGCCGGCGGCGTGACGGAGCGCGATGTGGCGTTGATCGAGCGGATTGAGCGGCTGCTGTAATCAAGGAGTCTCACGAAAGTGTTCGACCGGCCACCTTTTCATGCCGAGTAGAATGGGTTTACGTGAAGCGGGAGATGCTGCCGAAGCCGTTGTTCACCTCCACCGGATGGTGAAAACGGCTCCCCTTTTTTCAGGGCGTGAGGCTAACGGGTTCCGATTTCCCGCCTAGGGGATATCACCATACGTCGGTGTTCCGAGTTATTCTTCCACAGCAATTACAGCAGTGATATTCCCGCCACCACCGTCATGGGATGATCCAGCCCGGGCTTTCGCAGACAAAGTGGAAGCTGAGCTCATTTTGGGAAGAGCTGAAGCAGCCAAAAGCGCGAATGGGAAAAACCGGCCCTTCGGGATTGGGATAAAAACGAACGTCGGACGCGGGAGGGGCTTCCGCTCTCACCCATTGATCCAATGCCCTTTTCATCCATTCTGAAAATGCCGGTAGTATCAACCAAGGAAAGACCGTACAAAAAGTTGATCACGGTGATAATTACCTGCAAATTCAGACTGAAACCAACGTTAGAGCCAATCGCGAAAACGGAATGGACACCGGGCATGTGCCGCCGGTTCTACATCGCCATGCTTGAACAACGCATTTCACCTGCAAAAGACGCGCTATGGCGTTGAACGATCGCAAGCAAGCAGTAAAGCTCCCCTTCTTGCAGCATGATCTATGTTGTCGTGGTTTCAGTGAATATGAATGGATCAAGGGACCCGTCTCCCCGCGAATGCGCATATCGCTTCTGTTGGGAAAACGGGTCCCCGGTTTTGTGTGTCCCCCGCGTTTCCGTATCTCCACTGGCAAAGACTTTCGCTTCCGTTCGGAATCAGAAAAACGTAAACTCTTCCTCCCGTTTGTCCGGTGACAGATCCAATACTTCCGTCGCATCCACCGCTTCCTGCACCAGCCGTTCCACGTCGAGATTGGATTCCGTCCGCTCCGTCGCGGCCAAATCCGGACGGGTTTTGGGCGATTTGGGGAGAAAAACGGTGCAGCAGTCTTCATAAGGCAAAATGGAGGTTTCATAGGTACCGATCCGTTTGGCCATGTTCATGATTTCTTGTTTATCCATACCCACCACGGGGCGCAGAACCGGCATCCGAATGACGTGATTGATCGTGTACATGCTTTCCAGCGTCTGACTGGCCACTTGGCCGAGATTTTCACCCGTGACCAGCGCCAGCGCTTTCTCTTTGTGAGCGATTCGTTCGGCGATGCGGAACATCATCCGGCGCATCACCGTCACCGAATACGACTCTTCGCATTTTTGCCGGATCTGTGTTTGAATTTCGGTGAACGGCACCACATGCAGACGGATCTTTCCTCCGTAGCGGGTCAAAATTTGCGCCAGGTCGATCACTTTCTGTTTGGCACGCTCACTCGTGAACGGATAGGAATGAAAGTGGATCGCCTGCAATTCCGCACCGCGCTTCAACGCCAGATACCCCGCCACCGGCGAATCGATCCCGCCTGACAAAAGCAGGGCCACCCGACCGCTGGCACCGACGGGCAATCCGCCCGGCCCCGGAATGTCGTCACCGTATACATAGGCGGCTTCGGAGCGCACTTCGACATGAACGGTGATCTCGGGATGATGAACGTCCACTTTGATCCCGTCCACATTTTTCAATACGTAACCACCGATCAGATGGTTCAACTCCATCGATTTGTGCGGAAACGATTTGATGCTTCGCTTGGCCGCAATCTTGAAAGTGGCGGGGAGTGTTTGCTGCTCGCGAATCAATGCCACAGCCGCCTCCTGGAGCGCCTGCAACTCTGTGGGGACGCGCTTGGCCGGACTTACACCGACAACGCCGAAAACTTCCTTCAGCCGCTCCACGACGGGCGGATGAGCTTGTCCGTTCAGCTCCACCAACATACGGCCATACGTCTTTTTCACTTTCACATCCGGAAAATCTTTCAACTTGTTGCGGATATTCCGCAACAGGCGGTCTTCGAAATCGGACCGGTTTTTTCCTTTCAACGCCAATTCTCCATATCGAATCAAAATCACATCGTATCCCATATGCGTCGCACCCTTACGTCATGATCTTTTGCAATCGGGGAATCACTTGACACAGTGCCCGTGCACACCGTTCCACTTCTTCTTCCGTGGTGTGATACCCCATGCTGATGCGGATTGAACCGACCGCAGCAGTCGGGTCCAGCCCCATCGCCAACAGGATGCGGCTCGGTTTTTCTCCTTTGGACGAACAGGCTGATTTGCTGGAAACAAACACGTTTTCCTCTTCCAATGCATGCACAATTACCTCCGAACGCAGGCCAGGGAAGGAGAAACTGACGATATGAGGGGCACCCCCTTCATGAGAAGGGTCACCGTTGACCCGGACACCTTCCACCCTGCTCATCACCTGTTCAATCAGATCCGCCTTCCAACGCGACCAACGACGAACCGCTTCCGGTTGCCGTTCTTTGGCCAACAGGGCCGCTTTGGCAAAACCGGCGATGCCGGGGACATTGTGCGTACCGGAACGAAGTCCGCCTTCCTGTCCGCCCCCTGTCAAAAGCGGTGCCAATGATACCCCCTCCCGGACATAGAGGCATCCCACACCCTTGGGACCGTGAAACTTGTGCCCGGAAAGGGTCATCAGATCCACGCCCCATTCTTTGGGCCGCACTTCCATTTTGCCGAATGACTGCACCGCATCCACATGGAACAGCACTTTGGGATGACGTTTCAGCAGCGCTCCAATCTCCGCGATCGGCTGAATGGTGCCCACCTCGTTGTTGACGTGCATGACGGAAACCAGGACCGTCTCGTCGGTGATGGCTGTCTCCACGTCCTCAGGGCGCACCCGACCGTACGCATCCACCGGCAAATAGGTGACGCGCCAACCCCACTCTTCCAGCTGTTTGCACACCCCGTAGACGGAAGGATGCTCCACCCGGGTGGTAATCAGATGGCGACCCCGGTCACGGTATTGGAACGCCACACCTTTGATCGCCGTATTGTTCCCTTCCGTTCCACCGGAGGTAAACACGATCTCCCCGGGGGAGACACCCAGTGTGCGCGCCGTCGCTTCACGGGCCTGGGTGACGAGCCGTTCCGCCTTGGCGCCCAATCCGTGAAGCGAAGCGGGGTTCCCGTATATGTTGTTCATCACCTCAACCATCACCCGCACCACTTGATCATCAGTCCGGGTGGTGGCGCTATTGTCCAAATAGGCCATTTCTTCCATCCTTTCGCTCACGTCCGCATCCCCCCGTATCGGGTCCGTGAAACTGGCAACGATATCCCTTCGGTTCGGCAACTTGTTTCCACGGGTCATTTTATTAGCTTACACCTTACGGACGATCGGGGCAACTGGACTTGCGCACGATCAGTTCCGACGGCAACAGGATCTCTTTTTTGGTTTGCGCTTTTTCGGGGTGTTCCAATCCCTCGAGCAATAATTCCATCGCTTCAACACCCAGCTGGTAAGAAAGGATGCGGACACTGGTCAACGGCGGATGGGTATATGACATGATCGGCGTGTCGTTGAAACCCACAATCCCCAGCTCATCAGGCACATGGACCCCCTGCTCATGAGCATAGCGGAGAGCACCGAGTGCCAGCAAATCGTCCGCCGCCACAACGGCATCAAACGGTACCCCTTTCTCACGTAAATGATACATCGCCTGTGTTCCGCCCTCTTCCGAAATCTCCGCCACCTCGATCCGTTCGGGCACAACCGGGATGTCCCGTTCAATCAACGCTTGTTTATATCCGGTCAACCGGTCCATGCTGACCACCAAATCCTGTGGTCCACTGATATACGCGATATGCCGATACCCTTGATCCAACAGGTGTAACGTTGCTTGATACCCTGCTTTGACATTGTCGTTGTTGACGGAACGGACAGGCTGATCCGCACTGCGTCCGATTACGACAAACGGAATGTTTTCTTTCACCAGCGCTTCGATCAACGGGTCCCGCACCCGCGAAGTGGACAGGATCAGCCCGTCCACCCGCCGCTCCCGTACCAGTTGCAAACACTTTTTCAACTCTTCTTCCGGAGTCAGACTGATCGAAAGCAGGATGTTGTAATCTTTCTCCTGTGCCACCGCGGACATTCCGCGGATCGCTTCAGGGAAAAACGGGTTGGAAAACACTTGATCCGCACGCCGGCACATCGTGAAACCGATTGTATGGGTGTTGCTGCGGGCCAGGCTCCGGGCGATTGCATTGGGCACGTATCCCAACTGTTCCATCGCACGACGCACGCGCTCTTTCGTCTCTTGGCTGATCCGGTTGCTTCCTGCGATCACGCGTGAAACCGTCGACGGTGACACGCCCGCTTTTTTGGCGACATCCTTGATGGTAGCCATGACGATATCCCCTTTGTTTCAGCTTGTGCGCAATCGTTTTCATCGTTTTCATTATACACAATCAAAGGTCGTTTTCCTCGGATGTCTTCCATTTATTTGGGATTTGCTCCTCGTATCTGCTATCAATCAGGAGATATCGGAGGTGAACCACGGAGCGGATTTCGTGATCGGAGCTTTCCTCCACAAGTGTGAGGCGCGAGGTGGGTTTGAAGCAAGCCTTGCGGCATACGGAGGTACCTGTCATCGGCTGCATTTCGCAACGTCCGTTATGGGACTTACGATTCGTTTGCCCGGTAAAACGTCTTTACGGGTTCTGCAGGCCCTGCACACCTCGGGCACATAGTTTCTATGACTTGGGCCGCACGAAGGTGTCATGCACACCGGGGGAGGACCCAACCTTTTGCCTTTTTTTGTCGATTCAATACGGTTTCTCCCCAGTTGTTCTCCCACCATTGATGTACCTGTTCTTGTTTGCGTAGCCGATTGCACCGGGAAACGGGATACGATGATGGATTCGCGAGGTATTCCGGGGTAATCCGGGAACTCACTTCTCCCATTATTTCAACCGCAACACTCTGCCCTGAAACGGCCCCAACGCCACCGTGACGGTTCCGTTCCGGACAGCAAACACCTCACCCGTCATTGCATCCACCAACTCTTCCGCGTGATCAAACGGTCGGGCGTCCAAAGTGAATGTACGACTGGTATCGCCGTTATGGAGAACCACACCGACCGTTTCTTCCTGCCACCGGCGGAAAAAGGCGTATCCGCCGCCGTCGGGGTCCACCCACCAAGTGCGCGTCTCCCCTCTTCTCATCGCTGCACTGCCGCGGCGAATCGCGATAAGCAAACGATAATAAGCGAGCAAATCCCGGTCTTGCTCATCCGCATCCCATATCATCGGTCGACGGCAATCCGGGTCGTTCCCGCCTTCCATTCCCACTTCGTCTCCGTAATAGATCATCGGTACGCCCGTATAGGTCATCAGCAGGAGCACCGCCAGCCGCAACCGCCGATCATCTCCCCCGCATGCCGTTCGAACGCGTTCGGTATCATGGGAACCCAACAAATTGAGCAGCGCCCGATGCGCCGGTTCCGGCACCGTCATTCGAATCCGCGTCAAACGGGCGTCCAACTCCCTCCCCGAAATCCGGCCACGGGCAGCGAAATCCAATACGGCCTCCCGAAACGGATAATTCATTACTGAGTCAAATTGATCGCCTTTCAACCACGGACCCGCATCATGCCAGACTTCCCCGATGATGACGGCGGACGGGTTGATCAACCGGATCCGTTCACGAAACGCCCGCCAAAACGCATGATCCACCTCGTTGGCCACATCGAGTCGCCACCCGTCGATCCCCGTCTCCCGCGTCCATTCGGCGGCGACATCCAGCAGATATTCTCTCACTTCATGATGATCTGTCCGCAGTTTCGGCATGGTCCACACATTTTGGGCGAATGTTTCATAATTGGGTTTGGGCGTGGTCATCACCGGCCCCGATTTGATGTGAAACCAATCCCAATAACGGGACGCACGCCCTTTTTTGATCACGTCCTGGAACGCAAAAAAGCCATACCCGCAATGGTTGAACACCGCATCCAATATGACCCGTATTCCCGATTGATGCGCCCGGCTGACCAACTCCTTCAGCGTTTCCCGATCACCGAAGTGCGGATCGATGCGGGTATAATCGGTTGTGTCGTATTTATGGTTGGACGGCGATGCAAAGATGGGTGTCAAATACAACGCGTTTATACCCAGCTCCTTCAGATACGGCAGTTGGCGGATGACGCCCTGCAAATCCCCTCCGTAAAAGCTGTCCGGCCGAGGACGGGCGGACACGCTCCATTCCTCCGTATGTTCCGGATCATTGGTCGGATCACCATTCATGAACCGTTCGGGAAAAATCTGATACACCACGCTGTCGAGAAACCAATCCGGCGCAGAATGCAAATGCTCCTCGTGAATGTAGGGGTACTGAAACACGCCCGCCTCCCGTCGGTCAGAGGAAAACCCGCTCTCCCCGTACCACAGACTGTCACCGTTTTCATCTTCCAGGTAAAATGCATACCGCACCCGCCTGTGCGGCGCGGGAATCACGCCTTCCCAATAGTCAAACCACGCATCAGAACCCGTCCGTACCATCGGGACGATTTCCGACATTTCCGGCGGATCATAGCGATCCGCATAATGCGCTTCACACCGTTTTACATCCCCCCGTTTCGTCCGTAGCCGAACATGCAACCGTCGGGCGTCCAGGGGATGGGCAAACGGTGATTCCGCCCGGTGAAACAACGCTTCCACCTTCATGTGATCGATCCTCCCTCTCCTCTCTCGCTACACTCACACGCACCCATACAGCTCGCAAGTCCATATCCACCATCACACTCTGGCGCTGACCCTGAGCGAACTGCACGTCACACATCCATTTAGCCCTTGCTGGCGCCTGCCGTCAGCCCGGCAATAAAAAACCGTTGCAAAGCCAGAAACAGAACCGCAATCGGTACGGCAATCAACACCGAACCCGCCGCGAACAGCGTGAAATTTTTGCCGAACTGATCATAAATGAATCCGAACAGCCCCACCGCCAGCGTTTTCTTTTCCGGGCTGGTCAGAACGATCTGCGGTAACAAAAAGTCCGTCATCGGCCCGGTGAAGTTAAACAGTGCCACCAGTGCAATCACTGGTCGAGCCAACGGCAACATGATACGGAAAAAGATCGTGTTGTGCCCTGCGCCGTCGATCTTGGCCGCTTCATCCAAACTGCGCGGGATCGTGTCAAAATACCCCTTGACCAGCCAGGTGTTGAACGGAATCTGCGCACCGGCGTAAACCAACAGCAGTCCCCAGTAGCTGTCCAACAGGTTTAACATGTTGAGCAGTACGTAGATGGCCACCATCGTCATCATCGACGGAAACATCTGCAAGACCAGGAAAAAGGCCAAACCGTGCTTCCGCCCCACAAACCGATACCGGGAAAATGCATAGGCCGTTCCCATTGTCAGAATCACCGAGGCGATCGCATTCAACGCGGCGATGATGAGCGTATTTTTGTACCAGGTGAGATATTGGCTGTCCGGACTGGTGAACAACCACACATAATGATCGAATGTCGCATGTTTGGGGATCAGGGTGCTGGAAAACAGGCTTGTGCCCGGGTTGAGCGACGAGCCGATCACCCACAAAATCGGATAGACGCTGATCACCATCATGATCAGCAGCACTGCGTACGTCATCCACAATCCGACTGCACGTTTCAAACGTTGGGCGTTCATTGTATCAAATCCTCTTCCTTGAAAGATCTCGTTTGACGGAATTGATACACCGCGAAACATACCACCACCAAGCCGATGATGACGGAGATGGTCGCGGCATAGTTGAACTTGGACGTATCAAACATCAGCTTGTATACCCACGAGATCAGGATGTCTGTCCCGCCTGCCGTCTGCCCCGGCACCGCCGGTCCTCCCTTATTGAACAGATAAATGACATTGAAGTTGTTGAAGTTGCCCGCATACTGCACGATCAACAGCGGAGCGGTGGCATAGAGCACCAGCGGCAACGTGATATGGCGAAACTTCTGCCACGGCGTGGCTCCGTCCACATCCGCCGCCTCGTACAAATCGGAAGAAATCGTTTGCAGCACACCGGTGCACAGGGCCAGATTGAACGGAAAGCCCAACCAAAACTGGATAAGCAGGATCGCCACCTTGCACCAGAACGGGTCGGTCATCCACGGGATGTGGTCCAGACCGATACTTTCAAGCATTCCGTTGATCGGGCCGAAGCTGTCGTTGAACATCATCGAAAACACCAGCACCGACACGAATGGCGGAACCGCCCAAGGCAAAATCAGCACAGTGCGGATCAACCGTTTGAACTTCACCTGCTTCTGATTGAGCAGTACGGCCAATAACAAGCCCAGTGCAAATTGCACCGTGGTGGAAATCAGCGTCCAGACCACCGTCCACTGAAAAACGGAGATCAACGAGTTTTTCCACAAATCCAGACGAAACAGATTGATGAAGTTGTCCCAGCCGACCCAATCCACCAGCTTGGCGGGCGGGGAGTGGTACAGGTCGTAATTGGTAAACGCCAGTGCTACCATGAACAACAGTGGAAACAGCACCACAAACACCAACAGCAAAAATCCCGGTGCGATGATAAGATACGGGTATCCCTTGTCGGTCACCGTTCGCCAAGTCTGCCACAAACCCGGCGGACGATCCCCGCGCTCCCTCATCTTGGCGACGCGAACCGCATCTTGTATATTCAACACATAAAAGAACAGACCGAACGCAATCACGATCAGCGCCACGATCCCTTTGGCCAGCAATTGGACCGAATCATCCCGGAAGGGCACCGTGCCCAATGTGACGATCCCCCACAGTCCCATATTGAAGAGATCGGCGAATATACCGATATAGGAGAACTCCAGCAACAACAGGAAAATCCCTTTGTACCATTGGCGGTTGTACAATTGTCCCAGACCCATCGACAATGCGGACAAAAGCCCCGCCGTATGGCGCATCCTCCATGTTCGTCCTTTCATGACGTTTTTCCATTCTGCTTGTGCTTCCAAGGTGCATATCCTCCCTGTGATGACAGATCAAAAGATATATTGGCTTGCAATAGGCCGCCCTCTCGTTGATTCGGTGACGTTTTGAGGAGGATGAGCGGTCTCCCCGTTGCTCCCGGTTGACAGGGAAACCGCTTCCTTTTCGCCGCTCCGCTTACTGCTTTTGTGCCGCGATCTTCTGTTTGATGATGTTGACCGCGTCATTCAGCGCGGGACCCGGTTGTTGTTTGCCTTGGGAAACAAAGGTGACGGCGTTACCCATCGGCTCCCAAACTTGCGCCATTTCCGGAACGCTCGGCATCGGCATGCCCCGGGATGCTTGGTCAGCGAACGCACGCACGATGGGATCATCCTGAATCAGCGGATCCGCCAACAAATCGTTGCGCGGCGGGATTTGTTTGGTATCTTGGAAGCGGGATTTCAATGCATCATGACTTGTCAGGAATCGGGCCAGATCCGTCGCCCAAGCAGCATGTTTGCTGTAGCTGGAAACATACCATCCCTTGACACCGATGAATGTGCGCGGATCTTTGCCGTTCAGCTTGGGAAGCGGTGCCACACCGATATCGATGCCGGCCTGCTGGTAATCCTTCACCGCCCAAGGCCCGTTGATAACGGCAGCCACCTTGCCTTCTTTGAACAATCCGTTGACCACATCCGCCTTAATCCCCTGCGGAAGCAGTTTTTCACGATACCAATCGCCGATCATCCGCACCGCTTTTTGCGACCCGGCATTGTTCAGACCGATATCATTCGTGTCGAACATACCATCCTTCACCTTGAACACATATCCGCCAGCATTGTCAAAAAGGAAAAAGTCGTAGTAAAAATTGTTTGCTTCAAAGAGCAAGCCGTACTTTTTCTGCTCCGGCTTGGTGAAGTCTTTGGCAAATCGGATCAATTCCTCAAATGTGGCAGGCGGTTTGGGCATCAGCTTTTTGTTGTAAATCAACGCGACGCTCTCCGTCGCCTTCGGCAATCCGTACAGTTTGCCCTCATAGGTCATCGCCTGAATCGCCGGAGCGCTGTACTGATCCTTGACACTTTCATCCACCTGCAACGGGCGAATCAGGCCTTTCAACACCGTATCCCCGATATTGTCGTGCGGGAAGGTGATCAGGTCCGGACCTTTCCCGGCCGGCCCGTCCAAGGTCAGTTTTTTCGGTTGATCCAACATCTTGATCGTGACGATTTTGACGTGAATTCCCGTTTTTTGTTCATACTGCTTGGCCAATTTTTTTGTATTGGCCAACTCGATCGGGTCTTCATTTTCCCAAATGACCAACTGCTTGGGCTTTTCCTTACTCTCCCCACCCACTCCCGCAGCATTGTCCTGCGGGCCGCAGGCGGTAAGGCCCAACAGACATGCCATCAACATCGACAGCCACCTTCTTCGTTTCAACACCATCATCTCCCTTCTGTTTGTGCAATCGTTTGCACAATCTTGCAAAAAAAGAGTGAAAAATCCCTGTGTATAATGAGGTTATTCCAAAGAAAACGTTTGCAATAAAATCATTCTTCTACAAATGGTTTTATTCCTTCCGCCGTTGCATCAATTTTTTGATTACTTTTCATGAATTGATCGAAAAAATCGATCAGCATGATCACCATGAAAAACGCCCCGATTCCCTGTTTACGGGAAACGGGGCACTTCACTCATGCACTCACTTTAACCATTTACAACCCCACTTTTTCATTTCCCAGAAAATAGGCTTCAGGTCCATTCCTTTTTCCGTCAGGGCATATTCCACTTTGGGCGGTATCTCCGGATATACCGTACGAGTGACAATCCCGTGCCGTTCCAGTTCCTTCAAACGGACGGACAACGTTTTGGGACTGGCTCCCTTGAGCGATTGCAGCAGTTCTCCAAATCGCTTGGGTCCCTCAATCAAATCGCGCAAAATGAGAAATGACCACTTGGCTCCGATCACATCCAACACTTCTTCCACCGAACACTGCATCCACTCCACATCTCTATCCGTACACACCTCTTGTTTGTCCGCTGTTGGCTTCGTTTTTTCCATCCCAATCCCTCCTATTACTTTCCTATTGGAAATTATATATCCTAATCGAAATTATGTGTAGAAAAAATCACTACTTTAAATAAGTCTGTAATAGGTATATCATGTAAGTGTCTAACAGAAAGAAAGCGCGTGGAGGGAAAACACATGGCAAACATCGCAGTCGTTTTGGGCAACATGTACCATGACAAGGAATTTGAGGTTCCGGCGGAAGCGTTCAAACAAGCTGGCCACAAAGTGACCTTGGTCGGAGCGGAAGCGGGGAGCACCGTGGAAGGATTGTACGGTGGCAAACAGAAAATTGAGCTTTCCGTGGACGATGCAAAAGCGGAAGAATTTGACGCATTGTTTATCCCAGGTGGATTCTCCCCCGATATCCTGCGGGCGGATCAGCGTTTCGTGGCATTTGCGCGGAAATTCGCCTACTTGGAAAAGCCGATTTTCGCCATCTGCCACGGCCCGCAGCTGCTGATCAACGCTGAGGTTCTGCGCGGACGCCGGGTGACCGGTTACACCTCAATCCAAATCGATTTGAAAAATGCCGGTGCGCAAGTATTTGACGAAGAAGTGGTTGTGGACGGAGGATTGGTCACCAGCCGGACGCCGGATGACCTGGACGCTTTCACCCGCGCTTCGCTTGATGTTTTGGCAAGCCGATAACATGCAGGAAGGTTGTCTGAAAGATGAACGACGTGATTCGCACGCTCACC
This sequence comes from Polycladomyces zharkentensis, assembly GCF_016938855.1. Classification (NCBI taxonomy): domain Bacteria; kingdom Bacillati; phylum Bacillota; class Bacilli; order Caryophanales; family Thermoactinomycetaceae; genus Polycladomyces; species Polycladomyces zharkentensis. Next base: position 216,294 of record NZ_JAFHAP010000004.1, read on the forward strand.
CAACACCGTTCGATTCGCAGCTACACCTCCCAGGAAGTGACCGATGAACAGCTGGATCACATTTTCCGTGCCATTCAAGCGGCTCCCAACTGGGTCAACGGTCAACAGGTTACGGTGATCGTGGTCAAGGACAAGGAGCGGAAACGGAAACTCTCCCAGCTCGTCGGCAACCAGGTCTGGGTGGACCAAGCTCCCGTATTTCTCGTACTCTGCCTGGATTTCTACCGGGCCAAACTGGCTGCGGAGATCAACGGCGAGCCACTCGCCATCACCAACAGCATCGAATCGATTTTGATCGGTGCAACCGATGTGGGAATCGCCCTGGCCAATGCCGCCGCGGCGGCTGAATCGATGGGATTGGGGATTGTCCCCATCGGCGGGATTCGGAGAAATCCGGATGAAGTGATCAAACTGTTGGAACTGCCCGAGTACGTGTTCCCCGTCTCCGGTCTGGTAATCGGTCATCCTGCCGATCCCTCGGCGCAAAAACCCCGACTCCCGCGGGAAGCGGTCATTCATCAGGAAACCTACAACCGGGATCAGCTGGATCTGATCCGGCAGTACGACGAAACGATGGCCGAATACATGCGTCAGCGCACAGGCGGGGAAAGTGACCGCAACTGGTCGCAAACCGTCTCCTCCTTTTACCACAAAATCTACTATTCCAAGACTCGTCCGGCTTTGGACCAGCAGGGATTCAAATATAATTGATCATCTTTGCAACCTTTGCACCAGTTGCGCCGTCTGTTATGATGTCAGGGCATTTCCCGCCGTCTCCTATGGGAAAGATGCCCTGCCGCATCGGTATATCTGCACCTCCTTCACCTCTGTACCTGGAACGTCAACCGGCCCGATGATCGGGCCGGTTGATCGTTATTGCGCGGAAACCGACTTTTTGTGATATATTGATTGAATAGGGCGTGTTTAATGAAACGGGGTTCCTCCGATGGGGGAATCCCGTTTTCCGGCAATTTTGCAGACAGGGAGAGAAAACGGATGCGGATGAACCGTTCGATCGCCAGTTTATTCGTACTGACGGCTGCCGCCAGCTACGGTTTGCTGTCGCCGCTTGTCAAAATGGCCTATGCCGACGGTTTGCAACCCGCTGATTTGACCGCCGCTCAGGCGATGGCGGGTGCTTTGGGCATTTGGCTCGTCTGTCTGGCGGCCACCCGACAAGTGCCGAAACTCCCCGCACGCACAGTGCTGGCTTTATGCGGTTGTGGGGCGTTGGGCGGTCTGACCGGGGTTTTCTATTTCATTTCATTAAAGGACTTACCCGCTTCGTTTGCTATTTTGCTGTTGTTTCAATTTACGTGGATGGGCATGGTGATCGAATGGCGCATCACCCGTCGCACTCCTCCCCGCAACCAGCGATGGGCATTGGTGCTCATCCTGGCGGGAACGGTGCTGGCCGCCGGATGGACGGATACACCCTCGTCCACGATATCCTTATTCGGCGTCACCACGGCCCTGCTCTCGGCCGTCTGCTACGCCGGCTTCATCCATCTGAGCGGCCATATCGCCGTCGACGTTTCCCCCTGGTGGCGCAGTGCGTGGATTTCCACGGGTTCCGTTGCAGTCACGCTGATCGTGTTCCCGCCGCGTTTCCTGTTGGAGGGAGTGTGGGACAGCGGTCTGGGGGAGTGGGCCGGATGGATTGCCTTGTTTGGAACGATCCTGCCGTCGGTCCTGTTCACCACCGGTGTTCCCCTGGTCGGCACGGGACTGGCCTCAGCACTTGGCTCGATGGAACTGCCCGTCGCCGTCAGCTTGTCCGCTTGGTGGCTGGCCGAGCCTGTCACACCCGCGCAGTGGATGGGTGTTTTGCTGATCCTGGCCGGTATTTTGGTGGCCGAAGGAAAACTGAATCTCCACAAAGAAAAAAGCTGGCCGTGAACCTGGCCAGCATTTGAAAATATTGCCTACTCGCCTGTGGAGAACGCGGTGATCATCCGGAACCGGTCTTGTGTCCGGAAGTACGGGGCTCCCGGAATGGGATTCCCGTTGCATCTTGGGTGACGAAATCGAATGTGGCATCCGTCGTGACGTTGCTGATCTGGATCTCAAACGCTGGTTCATTTAGGAAGTTTGGCGAGCTTGCTGAAACATCTCACTCTCCCCGTCGCGGCTCATTGGGTCCACCGATGCCGTTCAAGAGCACATCGGCCATCCAGGCGATCTCCTTTTCTTCCAATTCCCGTGCCAACACATCGGGAAAGATGTTGCGCGCCAGGATGTAGCCGACTCCGATGGACAGCAGACTGCGGATCACCACATGGGTGGGCAAATCGTTACGTACCCGCCCTTCCGCTTTCCACTTCTCCACTTTTTCCGACATCACCTGGTAGAATGTCCGGGCGACATGCTCCTGCAACGCCTCGCGCAATTCGGGGTGAAACAGGCTTTCCACGACGATGATCTTCACTTTTTTCCAATTGCGTTCCACCAGATGAACACGGTCTTTGTACACTTCCTGCAACAATTGATACAGTGGTGCATCTTTCTCCAGGATTTTCAGCACCGAGCGCAGGATGTACGGTGTCGCCAGCTTGGAGATGACGGGAATCACCAACCGGAGCAACAGCCCTTTTTTCGAACGGTAATGTTTGAAGATGGTCGCCTCGGCGACATTAGCCCGCTTGGCAATCTCCTGTGTGGAGGCGCCGCTGAACCCCTTTTCGGAAAACGTGTGAATCGCCGCTTCCAAGATCCGCTTCTGTTTTTCCGTCTCTTTGTCCTGTTTTCCCAAGTTCAACTCGTATTCCACAGCGATCTGCTCTATCCACTCATCCCACGTCTTGTCCGTCATGATCCTCCCCTTCTTCCATCGCGTAAACGAACATTTCCTCCAGAGTGGCCTTCCGGTTTCCCACACGGGGGGCAAAGCGCCTGCGCAATTCGGCCAGCGAACCTTCCGCCACGATGCGTCCGCGGTTCATCCACGCCATCCGGTCGCAACGCTCGGCTTCATCCATATAGTGTGTCGTGACCACAATGGTTGTTCCCCGGTCGGCCATCTGGTACAGCATCTCCCAAAACGCGCGCCGCGTCAAGGGGTCAACCCCGCTGGTCGGTTCGTCCAGAAACAACAGCGGCGGTTCGTGAACGATGGCGGAAGCGAATGCGACACGTTGACGCACGCCACCCGAAAGCTCGGAAACGCGCGTTTTCCTCACCCCTGTGAGCTCAAACTCCCGGAGCAGCGATTCCACCCGTTCCGCCACGGGCTGACGGACGCCGTACACATGAGCATAAAACCGCAGATTTTCCTCCACGGTCAGATCGGGATACAATGAAAACTTCTGCGACATGTATCCGATGTTCTCCTTGATCGTCTGCTGATCGCGGATCATATCCCAACCGAGGATGGTACCCGTCCCCTCGGTCGGCTTCAAAATACCGCACATCATGCGGATCAAGGTGGTCTTTCCCGCCCCGTTCGCACCCAGCAGGCCGAAAATCTCTCCGCGGGACACGTGCAGGGAGACTTGACGGACCGCCGCAAACGAACCGAACCGCTTGGTGACGCCTTGCAATTCGATCATCGTCCTTCCCCCTTCTGTTCCCGAATCAGCCGGATCAGCACATCCTCCATCGTCGGCCCCGTTTCTTCCACCGGACCCACCTCGCGGGCGGCACCGGTTTCGTGTAACCACCGCATCAGCGCCTCTCCAGCCGATGGGTCGCGACCGATCACCACCAGATCGACACCGCGCGGATAGGCGTCCACCACCTCTTTCATCTGCAACAGATGCCGAACGCCGTTCGACCGAATGTTCACCGCCTCGCGCACCACCCAAACCGGATAGGGAAATTGACGGAGCAACGCTTCCGGACGCCCGTCAGCCAAGCCTCGACCCCGATGCAACAGCAGAACCCGATCACAATGATCCGCTTCGTCCAAGTATTGGGTGGAGACCAGCACGCCTGCCCCTTCTGCGGCTGCATGACGAATCATCTCCCACACCTCGCGTCGGGATACGGGGTCAACACCGTGTGTCGGTTCATCCAACACCATCAGACCGGGTCGGTGTAACATCGCACCGGCGATGGCCAGCTTCCGCTTCATCCCGCCAGAGAGCTGACCGGCCCGCCGTGAGGCAAACGTCGCCAAACGGATACGGGCCAACAGTTCCGCGATCCGTTCATCGCGCTCGTTTTTGTCGATCCCGTTGAGCTGACCGTAAAAATGGAGATTCTCTTCGATGCTCAATTCCTCATACATGCCGAAATGTTGCGGAACGAATCCGACTGCTTCCTCCTCACGTTTGATCCGTCCCTTTGTAGGAGGGATCATTCCCGCCGCCAGATTGAGCAACGTGGTTTTGCCCGCGCCGTCAGGCCCGAGCACCCCGACGATTTCCCCCTTTTCCAAGGAAACGGACACCTGATCGACGGCCGTTGTCTGACGGTAACGTTTGCTTACCTGTTCCATGACCAGTACCGTCATGCTGTATTCCTCCTTATGCCAGACTGCGCCGGAAGCGCACGGTAGCGATCAGGATGAACAATACCGCATAACCCGCCAGCACCCATAATCCGGTCGTTGCCTCCAACGGAGAGACACCTTTTAGAAACGCTCCGCGGCTGATCGGCAGGAAATACGTAAGCGGCATCAGATAAGCGAGCCAACGGATCCCCCACGGCATCGCCTCCAGAGGAAAGACGAAACCGGAAAGAATAAATTGCGGAACCAGTGTCAATACGGCCAACTGCATCGCCTGTTGCTGGTTTTGCGACACGGTGGAAATCAGGAGTCCCATGCCGAGCGACCCTGTCAAAAACAACAGTGCCACCAACAGAAACGTTCCGAGTTCTCCGCGGTACGGCACGTCAAACACCCATACCCCGACTGCCATCACCAGCAAAAAATCCACCAAGGCGATCAACATGTAGGGGAGCAGTTTGCCCACCATCAGCTCCCATGGCCGAAGCGGCGAAACGATCAACTGCTCCAGTGTTCCCCGTTCCTTTTCCCGCACGACACCCAACGCCGTCATCAACGTTGTGACAAAGATCAGAACCAGCCCCACCAGTCCGGGAATCATGTAATACACACTTTTCAGGTCAGGGTTGTACCACACTTTCACCGAAGGTTGAAGCAACTCCGTCTTCGGGAACAATTGCCCGATCGTTTCGGAACGCTGTTGAACCACCGATGCCAGCGACCGCCCGATTTGCTCCTGTAAAGCCGCTTGTATCTGTTGACGTTGTTCCGCGGGCATATGCCGAAACATGGACGCCAAACGCGGGTCCTGAATTTGTGCGAGGTTCAGATCAATCCCCCCACCCGGCGCCGTCATGGATCGCTTGATTTTCGCCTGCAAGTCGGCCAAACTTTCTTTTTGCACGCGGAACAAAAATTCGTTGACCCGACGAACCGCCGATTGGGCTGTGAACAGACGACTGCCGTCCACCCACACCCGCATTCGGGCGGCGGACGATTTCGGGAGAACGCGGTAGTCTTTCGGGAAGACCATTACCACGTCGGCACGACCGTCTTTCAGATAAGCCCGCGCCTGCTCACTGCTCACTTTCCCTTGGTACGAAAAATCATCCTGTTGGCCGATCTGTCCGATCACCTGGCGGCTGTCGGCATTGTTCGCCTCATCCACCACATACACGTGAATGCGGTGAATGTCGAAGTTGACGGCATAGCCGAACGCCACCAACCAGATCACCGGCAACATCAGCATCATCGCCAATGACCGCCTGTCGCGCCGCAATTGGATGAACTCCTTGCGCACCATGGCTCCGATTCGGTGAAACATGATGGCTCCTCCTATCTGCGGATAGTGAGTGATTACTCACTTATATTTTATGTACCGTTATCTTCCACGTCAACAAAAAAGCATCTAATCCCTCATTATGTTAATCTTCCCTTTTTGGTATCCCTTCAGCAATGGAATTTCCCCATCAAGAGCGACAAAATGAAAAGGGGATACCGAGATGAAATCATGGAAGGAATAGGCAAACAAACGAAAGCGGGAAGTGCTCACGTGATACTACGCTGATCGGGAACCCGTCCTTGATTTCATCCCGGGCTATTTGGATACTCGTTCCTGTTATCCGTCGGAATCGCAATGCCATTCAACTCATACCCACTCCCGTGCTCGGAGATGGCAGAAAAAAGCGAATTCTTTTCCGGTCACAGAGAAGCCCTGGAATCGGATCGCCGGATTGATTGTGATTCTGCTGTGGCTACTGCTCACGGCTGGTTGTTCTACATCATTCACCCTTGCGTGAATGCGAAACGCACGACTCATTCTGACAAAAGAGCCAGATACACTTCCGCGAAGGCTTGGAGCGAAAAAAAGGGAGCTTCCGCTCTCATGCACCGGAAACGCTCCCTTTTTAGGACCTAACATGCTCATTTTCCTGCTCTTATTTGCGTACGTAGCCTTCTTTCGTATACTCCGCCACCACGCGGGTGCCCAAGCCGCCGCGCGGGTTCCACACCGCTTCCACCTTCATGTATTTCGGCTGGATCAAATTGACCAGGTCCTCCAAAATGCGATTGGTCGCATGCTCCTGATAGATTCCAACGTTGCGGTAGGAAGTCAGATAATATTTGAGCGATTTCATCTCCACCAACAATCGGTCAGGGATAAAGGTGATGGTCAACTCGGCAAAATCGGGCAGACCTGACCATGGACAGACGGAGGTGAATTCACTGGTCGGGATGACCACTTCCGTATCTTTGCCGGGATATTCGTACGGGATGGTCTCCAGGATATCCACCATGATCGCCGATTCGTCTTGCGTGTCAAAACGAATGTTGGCGTATTTGCTGTGGTCATGCGTCACTTTTCCCATCTGGCACACCTCTCCTCGATTCGATCCGCCGTACGGATCGGTCCTTCATATCTCAAGCAATTTCATTATACCGGACCTTCCGCTTTTTTTCATATGGGATCTCCCGTCACATAGATCAAATGATGTAGAATGTTAACCGGAGGTGTTCCAACTTTGGAAGAACGCAACCTACGAACCCATCCTTCTCGAATGCGCTGTCCCCAGTGCGGCAGTCTCCATTTTCTCGAGACCGGCCAGCTTTTTGCATTGACTCCGATGACCCAAACCGCGGACGGACGGACGCGCTTACATACAGAAGGCGCCGTACCCGTACTCAATTACCAGTGCAGGCAATGCGGTCACATTCTGCTTTACAGTGCCAAACACCTCAAACGGATCTAGTGGCCTCCCCGCGGAACGGAACCGGCCACGGATCCGTCCCGCACCGTGTGGCACACTGTGCTTCTTGTGACACGTCTTCCACACGCTACCGCCAAACGACCCTCCTATCCCAAAATCTGCATTTGCCGAGCCAATTCATCCAAACGAGTGTTCCAACGATCCAAAGCGTTCGTGGCGGATTGTATCATCTCTCTATTTCCCGTGGTAATCCCGATCCGTAACTGTTTGACGGCGTGGAGGATCCCCTCATCCGCTTCCAGCAAATCGGCATGGAACTGCTGAAAGTCTGCCATACCGGGAGTATGGAGCTGTTTCAGCTCGCGCAAAGCCGATTCATATCGGGTTACGCCTTCGTCCAACAAACCGAAACCACTCTCCGTATCGCCGTTTTGGATCAGCGATAACCCTTGGGCGACCGCCCGCATCCCCTCCGCCATCCGTTCGGACAACGTACCGACCTGCTCCAGATATGCTGCTTTTTCCTGCCGGGTTGCCTCAGGCTCCGACACTTCCGGGGCGGGAGCAGGTGTCGGCGCGGGTGTCGGTTTCGCCGGCACAGCCGATTTCGATTCAGTCTCTTTCGCCGGGGCCGAAGGGGTTGCCCCACACCCGATTGTTCCCCACCACAACAGACTCGCCGCGATTCCAACCGTCCACCGTTTTTTCAATGCGATTTCTCTCCTTTGTGCAGATTCGTGCCATGTCAGTGCCTATCTTATGTGGATGGAAACGGTTGGTGCGGAAACGAAAAGATGCCCTCACGGGCATCCTGGTTGTTCACAAAGTTTGCAGTCACCCCGATCGAAAGTATGCATCCGACTACAAGTGCGAGGCAACAGAGCGCATGGCAATGGAACAAGTCTCTTCCCTCACCTGTTTGACTATTCGCACCACTTCCGGTTCACTACCGCGCCAAACTCCTACCGGCTACGCCGAGGAGTCGAATATGAACAAGTTCGGGATGCAGCAGTTTTCCCGATTAGCATGATAATCCAAATCCGGCCTTGAAAATCAACAATGTTTCCAATGTCCCGGAGCCAAAGAAGAATGGATCGCTACACGGATTGTACCGGAAATTCATGGATTATACACCTCTTATATTTTCTGAGCTTCGGTAATGGCTTGCCCGCCAATGTCTCACCGGGTCTTAGCATTTAAATGCTGTTCAAACATATCAATAATAGTGAGAAACCTTTCTGCTTCGCGAAACACGTGATCTGCCAATAAAGGATGAATAATGCTTTTTATTCGGCACGCTTCAATTAATTCGCGTGCAGTTTTTTTGAAGTCACGAAGTGATTTTACAGATACTCTGTTCTGATCCAGAAATTGATCCAAGAGAGGAACGGTTTGTGATTGAGGACGCATCGATTCCAAATCTCTGGCTTGAAATAGTAACTGATCAAAATCATGACTAAAACTTCGTGCTTGTTCAACCAGCTTGCGTTCGGATGGGTCAAGTAAATGAGCAATGAATTTTGCATGGTCAGCCATAATACGTAAGAAAAATACATTTTCATCAATAATCGCATCAGGTAGTGGTTCTAATGTTCCTGTATTGAGTTCTCTCAATCGCTTTCTAAAATAATTGGCTTCCCTGCTTACATGGTCGATTAATAAGGGAAAGTTGTTTGCCCCGGGCAATTGACATGTGAGCACCAAGCCCAATACCTTTCTTTTGAATGCCCAAATCTGTGAGGCAGCATTGTAAACCTTTGCATTAAACCGTTTAATGACCTCAGGATCTGTTTTGAATGAGTAGGAATGCGCTTTGTTTTCTATACCTTGAAACAAAGCATAAAAGTAGTCGGCTTCCTGAATCAATTGAGTATCTTCACATCGAAAACCTAATTTAAGAAAGAGTGAATGTTCCTTCATGACGTGACCAAAATCGTATCTCATCTAAAGAACGCGCGACAAACCCGTCTGACATAATCTCTCCTCACTTTCACTTAATAATGGCGCCCATTCTCTCAGACAATGGAATGTACAAAAAAATTCAATTTCTCTAGATAATATAAAAAAATCCCTTTTACCCGTCTTAAGCTCTAACAGCTAGAGTCGCTCGACAGGGAATCCGGACCCGCTCTCCTAAAAGAGGGTGTCCCAATTCCTGCGAGCGACCATTGAGCCACAGCGATTCAGGAATGAGAGGGAAACCGGCGTACCCGAAATCGCGAGTGGTGAAACCCCTTTGTCAGCAGTCTCGATGCCTTCCCGGGCATCCGGGATGTGCTTCACACTTCCGTATGGTTTTGCCTGTCCGTTTTGGGAATTCGAAGTGACAATGCACCGGAGAGGATCAACAATACACCGGGAATCAGCCACAGAATAAACGCTACAAAAAAGCCAAGAATGCCGGTGGCCAATGTCACGCCGCCACTCCATTTGTGATGCTTCCGGATTTGCGAAGGTGCGGAAAGAATCATGGAAGCGATCGAGCCGATCAACAGCAGAATACCGGCCACCGTGATCACCATACCGCCCTGTTGCGCTTCTTCCACTCCCGAAACCAGTCCAACGCCGCCGAACAACACATAGGAAAGGGACAAGAGCAGCCCGAAAATACCACCGATCAAAGCCAACACAAACTCCGTCGTTCGATTCAAGCGGGATTCCTCCATTCTTGCATGCTCATCCAAAAGGAAGGCCGCTGTTACGGATCACCTGTGCCGCATCGGGCCGGGACGTTTCCCATTGTCCATCCGGTTCCAGATAACCGTAGCGCCACGCAAACAACAAATGTTTGACCAGATCGTCGAAATTGCCCGTTTTCTTTTGCGCAAACTGAAACAGATCATTCTCCATCGGATCAGACAGATCAAATGAGACACCCACTGTTTTTTTCATACCTGCACTCCTTCAAGCATTGCTTTCCCCACCGCGAAATAACCCCGAACATTGGCTGTTTGCGGATATTTGACCGCCAATGCGCAACGGAAATGTTCCTGGATGTGCGGCTCCATCTTTTTCGCCATTCCCCCTACCAACAGGACGACGTCGTCTGCTCCCCATTTTTTGGAGACACTGCTGGCGATCAAATCCGCCATCTCCCTTACATTGGACTCCTTGGCTGTTTCCCACCCGATCGGAATGGTGCCCGACTCCCGGTCGATAAACACCCGGTCCTTGAATGTCGCATAGTTGGTAGTCTTGGCTCCAAAATCGATGATGCGCACCAATCCCATGCGCGGTTCGGCGAAAAATGCACTTCCCCCCTCAATTGTGGTGTAGACGCGATCGATGTGAAACTGTTTCCACTGGCCGTTCACTTCCACGTGATGATGCCCCTGCAACAGCCGCTTGACTGCGTACTTCTCCTCCTCGGTAAAATTGACGATCGGCAAACCCGTCACCAACGTGACCTTTCCCTTCCCTCCCGCCAAGTGAATGGCGGTCAGCGTGAGCAAGAGCGTCTCCTCCACCGCTTTGGTGTCCTGCATCGCCTGGCGGGTAAACTCCCCTTCCCGTTCGGCGAGTTGACCCACAAACCATTTTCGGCCCCGGTACTGCAGTTCGATGTCCCCTTCCACTTCCTGCCGGTAGTTCCGTTTGCGCCACCCGCTCACTTTGCTGGGAAACAGAAAGGTCTTTTCTTCCGTCATCACTTTGACATAACTGCGCCCGCAATCCACCGCGATGATCATCTGCCATCCCTCCGCAACACAATATACGCACACGGCTTCCGCTTTATTATCCTTCGGTAAAAACGGGACAGCCACTGTGTTCGAAAAATGTTGATCTCCGACATGGGAATGAAAGGAATGGGGTACAAAGGGAGTAGTGCATGACCATCATTCCCGACAATCAGCCAAAAAAACCCGCGGCTGGTGACAGATTGATCTGTGACGGTCGGCGCGGTGATTCTTTCCCACCACAAAGTGTCGATTATTTTTTGCCCGTGTAAGGAATCGGTGGCATTTTTACAGAAAGCTGACTGCAAGCCCCTTGGGGGTATTTGAATCGTGGGATAAAAGACAGCTTTGTCCGTGATCCCCATCACGGGGATGGTCAGGGAAAACAAGAAATGTCAGCATCTTCATCAATCTGTGCTCATCCTGCTGGTAGTAGGATTTTGTACGTCATGGCAGGAAGTGCTGGCGGCAAAAACCCCCACCGGGTACCATGAGCGCGAGTAAAGAAGAACCGGCGTACCGGTAATACCACGGGCACTTCCGTTGGTCGCAGGTACGCCGCCCATGCGGGTACATGCAGCGTTGTTGCAGAACTGCTTGGGACCGGGTGATACACACCCCTGAACTTGGGCGTTATCCGAAGCGGAAAACGGACTGCGGACGCCAACGGTCCAAGAATTCCACGTTTTCAGACATGTGGCGTGTCAAGAAATTTTTCTGCATTTATTGGACTTGGTACCCCCATACCAGGTTGTGCATCTGTCAGCTCAAAAGGGAGCATCTCAAACGGCCTGCGAATATAATGAAAAAGCCAGACAATGGGGCCGGCACGATGAAAAATTGCCGGCGTACAAACCATGGTTGGGGCAACAGCCAAACAGACAGGCAAAAGGGACACCGGTGACTGTGAACCGATGAAACGCTCCATATTCTTCCCTCCGGTCCTTTCCTTTTAACCGTATCGAATCTGTGTTAGAATGGCAGTAAGTCAATCAGCGCAAACTATGTAACAAATCACGTGAATAGGAGTTGCTTCATGAACGCGAATGTCAAACGGATCTTGCTGACAATCGGCGGCTGGTTCTTCCTGTTTCTCGGTGTACTCGGTCTCTTTTTGCCCGTGTTGCAGGGTGTGCTGTTTTTGTTGATCGGTTTGTACATGCTGTCCTACACTTCGCCTTGGGCCCGCCGTTTATTAATGAAACTGCGCGCCCGTTATCCCAAGCTGGCGGAGCGGATCGACCGGTTCAAAAAGACACGGAAAATCCAACAGCTGTTCCGACCGTAAACAAACCCCGGCCTATCTTGCCGGGGTTTGATTTGGTGTCAGTCCTTCACCTGCGCCACCAACAAGCCATCACCGAAAGGCAACAGCATGGCTTCCACCCGATCATCCCGCGAGACAGCCTCATTGAAACGAAGGATGGCACGGACACGTTCGTCCTTGACGTTTTCTTCGAAAATGCGGTCATGAAGCAGGGTGTTGTCCGCCGTGATCACTGCGCCGGGGCGAGCCAGCCGGATCGCCCATTCCCAATAAGTCAAGTAACTTTCCTTGTCCGCATCGATCAGGAAAAAGTCAAATGTTTCCCCCTCCTCAGCCAACTGCTGCAAGCTTTTCTTGGCGTCCCCGACACGGATTTCCACCCGATCAGCCAACCCGACACGTTCCACGTTGGTACGGGCAAACGATGCATGAGCGGCATTCAATTCCAGCGAAACCAGACGACCGTCTTCCGGCAGGGCGCGGGCGAGCCAAATGGTACTGTACCCCCCCAGTGTCCCGATCTCCAACACCCGTCGAGCACCCGTGATTCGTACCAGCATGTGCAAGGTTTTACCCACATTGGGGGACACTGAGATCTGCGGCATGCCTCTCTCGGAAAGGCCCGGTTCGATCGAACGAAGCACCTCGTCTTCCTTGACAAACAACTGTTGAACATACGCTTCCCGTTTATTCACCATTGACTCCCCCTATACAAGCGGTTGTTGATGATTTCTTCTATCTTTTCCGACATTGTTCACGGTCCTGAGTGCCCGTTCCTTGTATGCCGGTGGATGAAAGATCCGGGCGGCCTATTTAGTCGGCAACTGTTCACCAAGTACCGACAACTTGATTTTCCATTATGATCCATCCTCATGTCCAGCCCGATCCTTTTCCCAATCTTCCCGTAACAATCCCATTACGATCTTGTCCCGGTAACCATGGATGGTCCAAAAAGCTTTTCGCAAAACGCCTTCCCGAACAAATCCGCATTTTTCGTAACAACGGATCGCTCGTCTGTTTTCATCGAACGTATCAAGCTGAATGCGGTGTAGATTGTACCGCTGAAACAGCAGGTCCACAAACACCCTCAGCGCCCGTGTGCCGTACCCTTTGCCCCAATACGACTTTTCACCGATCGTGAAACCGATGATCACCGAACGGGATACCGCGTCAAAATCGCGAAAATGGCAAGAACCGATCGGTTTCCATCCCCCATCTTCCCTGATCTCCACCATATACATCAAACTGCGGCTGTCCGAACGCTGTCCGCGGATGCGTTCCGACAATTGTGAAAACGTGACGGCTGAATATCCGTGCCCGCCGGAAGACCAGTACGCCACTTCCTCATCCTGACGCCAAAGGTAGATCAAGGGCACATCCTCCTCCGTCGCCAGCCGAATCCGGACCAACGACCTTCTCCCCTTTTCCAAAAAATAAAAACCCGTCGCACGCAGGTGCAACGGGTTGGTCCTGGAGCGGATGACGGGAATCGAACCCGCGTTACTAGCTTGGGAAGCTAGTGTTCTACCATTGAACTACATCCGCGCGGTGCAGAAATTATTTTAGCACGTCTCTTTTGTCTATGCAACCTTTTTTTGTACGGAAAAACAGATTCGTCCCCGGCCCGGATTTCCACATCCATATTTCCAGCTGTTGTCCTCGGTCGAACTTTCCACACCTGAACGGTCATGGCGGTGAAACGGGTATCTCCGCTGCAAGGATTGACGGGCTTTGTTGGAATGCGAAAATCATCCCCCGTCACCAAAACCTGGATCTGTCCGGGTATTGGCTGGTTTTGATCCACAGGGTCAATGAATTGTTGATGCCCGTTTCACCTCAAGGTGACTTGCTCCGCACGGCTAAAGCACCGGAACCTTCTCGCTTCATCCGGCGTGGCTGCCCACATCCATCCACGACGGCTTCGTCCAAACGTGGGTGATTTTCGGTTTCACGAGTCTTTGCTTGCATCGTCGTTTTCAATGTTGTCGCACGACTTGATGATACCCAAATGCTGTCGGACTTGCGAGAGTGGAAGCCCTCCCGCGTCCGACGCTCGCTTTCATCCCAACCCCAAAGGGCTGGGCTTTCCCGCTCGCTCATTATAAAAGCGCTCCGATTTCGGAGCACTTTGGAACAACATCAATACCGCATGATCGGCGTAATCACCATGGAGGCCGCGATGGCGATCACTGACAGGGCCAACGCCCACCAACCGATGCGACTGCCCCTCGCCGCCGCAAACACGCCTAAAATAATACCGACGGAGCCGAACAAAAACGGGAGCAGGAAAAAGGAAATCAGCGACAACACCAAAGCGATGATCCCCATGGTGCGCCCGTCGGACACACCTTCTTTTTTGCGGTCGGGAATGTTGTCCCGGCGGACAGGTTCGGCCAACTCAGAAGCCGCTTCCACATCCACCGGTTCTGTATTGGCATAACTCCACTCCTTAGAAGTGCGATCCGTATTCTCCACCTGATCCCGCTCGTCCTGAAGGGAAGCTTCCAACTGCCGCATTTCCTCCCTTTTTTCGTCTTCATGGTGCTCTTTGGCCACAAAAATCCCTCCACTCGTATGAGCCTGATATTAGTATGCGACAGTGGAAGGAACGGTATTTTGACAGTTTCTACATCACCAGGAAACGCCTGTCCAAAAGGTAATCCGCCTTCATATCGAGAACGGAACAATCCCGTGACAAAAACGGCACCCGCCAACATGATCCATGCCATCCATCCTGCATCGGGCAGATACTTCCCGACCGTTGTTTCATCGTTCTCCGTTACCAAAAACAGGTGCCAACAACCATCAACCGTTTCCAGTGATGGAGCAACTGCCGGTTTCTCCCTTCCAAGACATGTTCCGTGAATGCTGCTCGCTTTCCCCACCCGCTCTTTATAAACCGGCCCCCGCACGGAGGCGGGGGACCGGCGATTCCTGTTATTTGTCCAGCACCGTGAACCGATAATCACTGGGTCCGACCGGGTGGCGGATGATGTTTTTCACGTAGTCCTTTTGCACGTGTACCTGATTGTAGTAGTACAACGGGAAGATCGGCATTTCGTCGAACAGGATCTTTTCCGCCTGATGGAGGTATCCCAGCCGTTTGGTATCGTCAGGTTCGGAGAACGCCTTTTTCACCAAGGCATCATATTGTGGGTTGCTCCAACCTGTCCGGTTCATCGGATGATCCGTTTGGAAACTTTCCAGATAGTTGTACGGATCGTTGTAATCAGGCAAAAAGCTGGAGCGGGACAATTGGTAATTCTTCGCCTTTTGGTTGGACAAAAACACTTTGGTTTCTTGGCTTTGCAACCGGACATCCACGCCCAGGTTTTGTTTGAACATCGCCTGCAGTGCTTCCGCCACGGCCTTGTTTTTCTCGTTGCTGTTGTAAAGCAGGGTGACGGGAGGCAATGTTTTCCAACCCTCCTCCTTCATCCCCTCTTGCAACAATTGTTTGGCTTGCGCGGGTTGGGCCGCCAACGGTACAAACGGTGATGCCGCTTTGCGGAAATCGCCCGTTTGGGATAAAGTTCCCGGTGAGACGAACGCACCTGCCGGCTGTTCATTCCCCTGAACCACTTGTTTCACAATCGCGGTGCGATCCACCGCCAGAGCGAACGCTTTGCGGATTTTCGCATTGTGAAAGGGGGGTTTGGTGACATTGAACCGGAAAAACTCCAGACCCGATCCGGGGTTCACCTTGGCATCCCCTTTTTTGATCAATCCGGCCAAGATGTCAGAGGGCACGGACTTCCGGCTCAACATGTCCAATTGACCCGATTGATACATTTGATAGGCCGTTTTCTGTTCAGTGACCATCGTCCACGAAATGCCGTCCAGTTTCACTTGATCCGCCAGACGGTAATGTTCGTTTTTCACGACCTCGATCTTTTGGTCATGTTTCCACGTTTTCATTTTGAACGGGCCGTTGCTGACATAGCTTGCGGCTTCGTTGTAGAGGTTCGGGTTTTTTTCCAATCCTTTTTTGTAGACGGGTGAATATACCGGATAACAGGTCAACTGCTTAAAAAACGGTGTCGGCTGGCTCAGTTTGACCACCAATGTACGGTCGTCCGTTGCTTTCACCCCGACTTGATCGGCTGTCGCTTTTCCGGTGTTGTATGCTTCGGCGTTTTCGATGAAATACATTAAGAATGCTGCTTCCGAAGCGGTTTGGGGATTGAGCACCCGTTTCCACGCGTATTCGAAATCGTGGGCGGTCACCTTCTCTCCATTGGACCAGTGAGCATCCCGCAGATGGAACGTATACGTCCGTCCGTCCGACGATACGTCCACTTTTTCGGCTACGGCCGGCTCCGGCTGATGTTGGGCGTTGAGCCGCATCAACCCTTCAAACAGTGAACCGACCACATCCATGGAATCTTCGTCAAACGCTTTTGCCGGATCGAGCGAAGAGGGTTCTCCCGAAGAACTGTTCTGCCTTAAAATTTTTTCTCCGGTCCCTTCCACCGAACCACCCTGACATCCGACAGCCAACAAACTGATTGCGAGGATAAATATGAGCATCAGTCTCCCATAACGCCCCATGGCACAACCCCCTTGAAAATTCTCCTTTTCCTACGGAAAAAAACGAATCCATTTCCATTGATACGATTTCGATCACGGCGCAAAAAATTCCTTTTTTCCGAAAATCCCGAGGAACTCCCGTTTGCAGAATCGAATACATCTCGAAGGACAGTCGTTTGTTTTCACTATATCGCACGAGGAGGGAAAACATGACGATCGCCTATGTCCGTGTTCCGGTCGCCAACGTATGGAAAGATCCGGACCGACCGCGAGAAATGGACGGTGTAATCCTGAAAAGGCATCCGAGTGTGTTTGAATGGTTGTCCCGACTGGACGAGGAGAAGGACGGACGGTTGGGGCTGGTCGGACGCTTGGAAACCCAACTGCTGCTGGGAGAACCGGTGTGGGTGAAGGAAGAAATAGACGGCTGGGCGCACGTATTCATTCCCGGACAGCCGCATCACGAAGAAAAACGGGGTTACCCCGGCTGGGTCCCCGCTCATCATCTCGCTTATCATCCGGATTTCCACCATATGCGGGAGAGCCACCCGTTTGCGATCGTAACGGCTTTGAAGACCGGACTGTTGATCGACGGCGCCCAGCGTACGATGGAAATCGGATGGCTGACCCGCTTGCCCTTTATCGGAGAAGCCAACGGTGACGTCATCGTGATGACCCCGTCCGGCATACCGGGACGGGTTCCGGTTGAACACGTTCACATCGGCCGTACACTGCCGGTGGCCGCAGCGAACCGACGCATCGAGACGGCCCGCCGTTTTTTGGGCCTTCCTTATCTATGGGGCGGCACTTCCGTGTATGGGATGGATTGCTCCGGCTTTGTCCACCGTGTGTTTGAAGCTTGTGGTATTCGCATTCCCCGCGATGCTCATGTTCAAGCCTCATTTGGTCTGCGCATCGAGCGGGACTCGCTGGAACCGGGCGATCTGGTCTTTTTCGCTTACGAGCAGGGCAGAGGTCGGATTCATCATGTGGGGATGTATGTGGGAGACGACCGATTCATCCACGCCCCGCGAACGGGGTTGCCCGTTCAGGTGCAATCACTCAGCCAAGACGCACCATATGCGGAGGAATTTTGTTTTGGCCGACGCTATGACGGCTCCGAGTTTCCGGCCTCAATCCCGCTCATCACGGATATGGTCGGCGAGGAGACGTAAAAACGCATCCTGGAGGTTTTCCACGTTTCGTTCTTCCCGCACGCCGTTCACCATCAGCGAAAACACGTAAACGGGCGTCCGACCTTCAAACAGGTATCCCGAAAGCGTTTTGACACCGGTGAGCGTGCCTGTCTTGGCGCGAACGGTGATCGGCGGCGGGAGCGGATTCCGTTTCTTCAACGTACCGGTTTGTCCGTAAACCGCCAAACTGTCCGCAAAAACGGAGAAAGCCGGATGGTCTAGCATCAAGCGCAACAATTCGCACAATTGGCGTGGTGAACAGCGATTATGCATGGACAGACCCGATCCGTCCACAAATGCCGCGGGCGGTTCCAATCCCCACCGTCGCAAGGTTTGTTCGACGATTTGAATGCCTTGCTCCACCCAGTCCTTCCCACCGGATTCGCGCCCGATTGTATGCAGGAGAATCTCCGCCACCAAGTTTTCGCTGTCGGCATTGACCAATGCCAGGCACTCTTTCAGCGGTGGAGAGTCCACACCCGTCTTCCGCATCCGGCCACCGCTCTTCCGCCGGCGTCCGGTCCATGTTTCCGGGACGGCCAGACCTTGTTCCTGTGCAAACCAACGCAAACGCTCCATAAAAAAGTGCGGAGGCGACCATACCGCTCCCGTTACCTGCGGATCCTGGCGGGAAAGCGCCCCCTCGATGCGAAAACGGTTGGAACGTTCGGCCCTCATCACCCGTACATCTGATTCTTCCTCTTCGGTCCACGACAAATGACTTCGCCATTGAACAGTAAGTGTGCCATATGACGGTGGCAACCGAAGGCGGGGATAGGGGTCTTCCGGATCAGCCACCCAAGCAATCCGGTTCAATTCCATATTGAGCGCGTGGACAGGGGCGGCGTATCCTTCCGATAAATCATCCCGCGCCCAACCGGTACCCCATCGCCGCGTCGGGAATGCGCTGTCGTCCCAGTCGATACGACCGGGCATGCGTCGAACACCGTGTCCTTTTAATTCCGCCAACAGCGCTTCCGCCTGTCGTTGGCCGAACACGGGATCACCGCCCCCTACGATCAACCAACGATCTTCCGTCCATTCCAGGAGCGTTTGCCAACGATACTCCGCTCCCAACCGCTCCAATGCAACGGCGGAAGTCCACAGCTTGTTGTTGGACGCGGGAATCATCCATTCTTCATCCCGGTGACCGTACGTCTCCTTCCGTCGAAGCGAAAAAAGGGCACACCCCACTTGTGCCCCTTTCTCTCCCGATTCCGACTTCCATCGCTCCCACAACGGTTCCAGTCGATCACGCCATGTCCGCATGTCATGCCCCCGATACCCTTGGATGGATGCCATCCAGGTGTTGATAAATGGCTTGTATGCACTTTTTGTTCCAACCCAGATCGATCATTTTGCCCCTGGTTGCTGCATGAATATCCACCGCCACCCTGACCGGGGAAACCGCAAACAACGTGACCACCACATCATGTTTCCCGCCCAGCGGGTTGCGATACTCCAGCATGATTTCGTGACGTTGCCGGTCATGATGAACAACGCGAAACAATGAGAGGCGTGCCGGCAACTGTTCCAGTGTCTCTCCCACTTCTTTTACAGGTGCACGGTAATACCGGGTGCGCAGATCCGGATCGGGATCGCGTTCCCCCGTCTCTGTTACGCCGCTGAACATTCGGCGTAAAAATGACATCTTGTTTCCTCCTCCGTTGGGGTCCTATGGTCGGGTACTGAAAATACGCTGTTCCAATCGTTCCAAACGGCGCAGGATGTCTTGGATTACGGGGTCATTCGGGGAAATTTCCGTCTTGGCGAGGCGGGGATGCGTCATTTGACCAACTTGCCCGGATTGGGCTTTTTTCAGCTCTTTTTTCAGTCGTTCGTTTTCTTCGATCAACTCTTCGAAATTCTTGATCACCAAATCCAAAAACTGATTGACTTCATCTATGTCATATCCTCGGATGGCATGTTTGAAATCTTTTTTGTAAATGTCCATCGGCGTCAAACGTTGCATCGATGAAGCCTCCTCCCAAAATCCTGGTGTTTTCCCTTTATGTGACTTGCTCCGCACGGCTCAAACACCAAAGGCGCACTTCCTTCGGTCGCCGTGGGCTTCTCGCTCATCCGGCACGGCAACCCACTCCCATCCATGATGGCTTTGTTCAAGCCCGGAAAAGGGTTGGTTCTCATTGCCCGTATCCCGGTTCAGGAACGGATCCCATCGCTGGATGCAGAACATTTTTTGCGGCATGGACATCTCTGTCTGCCATATATCCGCATGAGCAACGATCGATCCGTTCGTTTCATGTCTTCTTTCCGGTCTGATCACATTCGGAGCATGCCTGTGACGTGTTGTGAGGATCGACCGTGATTGGTAACCGGCTTGAGGATCGGTGAAGCCATCGTACGGTTCTCCTTAAATGCGAGGGTATCCCGGTGTTTCCCCGCGCTACTGCTTGCTTGTGATCGTTCATGGTAATACCACGTCTCTTACAGGCAAACTTTCTTTGTTCAAGCATGGCGTTGCAGAGACCAGCGGCACATGCCCGGCGTCCATTCCATTTTTCCAGATTGACTTTTACGTTGGTTTCAGCCTGAATTTGCAGATTCTCATCATCGTAATCACCTTTTCCCTACAATTGTATTATACAGGATTCCAGGTATTTTCAGAATGGATCAAGGGCATGGGAACCATGTCAGACTTGCGAGAGCCAAAGCCCTCCCGCGTCCGACGCTCGCTTTCATCCCAACCCTGAAGAGGCCGGGTTTTCCGCTCGCTCTTTATAAATAATACTATAACGAACCGTTACAATGAAGGAAGGTCGGTTTGTTGACGATTTTCCCATGATGAAAGGCCCCTGGAATCAGGGGCCTTCGGTTACCGTGCCGTCGGGAACGTCCGTTGAATGATTTTCCGGAAATTGTCGATAAGCCCTGTGATTGGACGTCCTTGTTGGACATCACGCGCATAATCTCGCATCCGGGCGACAAAATCGGGATTGGTGGATACGTAGACAGTTCGTACGCTCGGATCGATCCTTTTCACCTGCCTGGAGATTTTGGACTTCAAACGCCCCGTCAAACCGGCACGGTAGTCTTTTTCCAACACGACCGCCACATATGCCGTGCGATCGGCCAGAAACACAACGGACGAGTCGACTTCTTTCAGACGGGCGACTGCGTCCGCCACATGATTGGCTGCCCGCAGATTGGTGACATTGGGTGCGGCATTCGGCGTACGGTAGGTAATCGGTTGTGTCGTCCTGGGACGCGTGTCAGGCTGGGATTCCGGTCTTTTTTGCATGGCACATCCCATCATTCCCAGGAACACCGCAAGCGTCAGCGTTCCCGCGATCCACTTGGTCAACAGCCGCATGGCCGTATTCCCCCTTTTGGTTGGATTCTCCGCTTAGTATCCGACGCTTGCGAATGAAATATGTAAAACAAAAAACAGCCGCGAAAAACGCGGCTGTGCGCATATCAATCATCGTTTTGCGAAACCACCAACATCGCCACGAAGCGAAACAGTTCCAACAGTGCGTACAACGCCGAAGCCACATAGGTTAACGCGGCCGCATTCAGCACTTTGCTGACGCCCCGTTCTTCCAGATTGCGGATATATCCATCGCGAACCATGATCTGTTTCGCGCGGGAGCTGGCATTAAACTCCACCGGCAGCGTGACAAGCTGAAACGCCACGGCAGCGGAGAAAAACACGACTCCCAGCGCAAACAGGTTCATCATTTGCAGGAAAATCCCACCCATCAGCAAGAACGGAGCCACGGAAGAGGCGAAGTTGACGACCGGAAACATGCGGTGCCGCAATACCAACGCACCGTACGCTTCTTTATGCTGAATGGCGTGTCCGCACTCGTGAGCCGCCACGGAAATCGCAGCGATCGAGCTGTCGTAGTAAACCGGCTCCGACAGACGCACAACCCGGTGAATTGGATCGTAGTGGTCAGTCAATTCCCCCGGTACCGGTTCGACCGCCACATCGTGCAGCCCGTTTGAATCCAAGATGCGCCGGGCAACTTCGGCACCGGTCAACCCGGAAGTGGCCGGTTCCTTCGCCCATTTACGAAATGTGCCCTTCACACGGAACTGCGCCCAAAACGTCAAACCCAACGCCGCCAATGACAAGATCCACAACAATGTCACCATAGGCTGATTCCTCCCATCGCATCATGATAAGTTTTTCTGCGACAACCGCTGAAGCATCCGGGTCTGATTTGGAGGCCGAAAGTATCGCTCTGAAACTGACGAGGCAAAATCCATCTGCAACGGAGTCGCCAACCAACGGCGAGAAAGTTCCATAACCAACGTTCAATCGCCGCTTTTTCATGCGCACGGCATCTATATTCCACATTCCTTTTGATCCGTGTCTTTTCTCTCGATGGCCGATGTGCAGTCCATTCACGCTCCCATCGAACCGTTGTGCATTCTGCGGATATCACCCCGTCACATGCACACATCGGAACCAACAGGAGCAACATCGCACTGATAAGCGATAAAGGGATCAAACTTGAACACCTCGTATCATCAGGGTGTCCTTTTTACGGTATTATACCACAGCCCCGCAACATGCTGGGGAATTTTAGACTCATCGCCACAAAAAGGTCACGCTGTCTGGAGGAAGCCCTTACAAACAGGATCAACAGCCTTATCGATGAGTTTGAAAAATAGATGAGTTTGAAAAATAATTGTCAATGTCATTCCTGACAAACAAATGGAAGCAACAGTGACGAAAAAACGTCTTTGAACCCTTCTTGTCGTCAACTACCACACGGCTAAAGCCATGGGCTTGGCAGTAATCTTATGGACGTTATTTATCAGTGGAGATGGGCGTCTTCTTCCACTGCTAAAGCCGTTGGGTTTCCGCCGCCCGGTATTTCTATGAGTGATGATTTGATCTGCCACCACCAAATGACACTGATCCCGGAACATTATATATCCAGAATATTCGGTTCCCTTGTGAAAAACTCAGCCCGAGCGGGCTGAAAGATCATGGGCGAAGTCTGCGGGCATTCCTTTCCTGTCCCGAATCCTTTCACCGGAGTCAGCCCGGTCGGGAACAGCCGCTTCACCGATCCATGAACAAAAACTCTCTTTTTTGCTGCATGCCCACATTCAACACCAAGCCCACCGCCACCATCTGGGTCAAAAGTGAACTGCCGCCGTAACTGATGAACGGAAGGGGCAAACCGGTGATCGGCAATATGCCGATGGTCATGCCGACATTTTGAAACACCTGAAACACCAGCATTCCGACGATCCCCGCAATGATGCAGGAACCGAAACGATCCTCACAACGCAGAGCGATACGGATCATCCGGTAAGCGATGAAGATAAAGATGCACAACAGGATACTTCCGCCGATAAATCCGAATTCCTCGGCAAACACGGCAAAGATGAAGTCATTGTGCGGTTCGGGAATCCATCGTCCCTGTGCCTGCGTCCCGTTGTGAAACCCTTTTCCCGACAACTGACCGGAACCGACGGCAATCATCGATTGGGTCAATTGATACCCCGCTCCGGTCGGATCGGATGCCGGGTCCAAAAAGGTCTGGATGCGCTCGATCTGGTGCGGTTCCAGTATGACGTGGATCAACGGGCTTTTGGTAACGTACAATCCCAACACCGTGCCGACAACGATCCCCACAATCACCACACCGGTGAGAATCCATCGCCAATCCAAACCGCCCACCAGCAGCATGCTGGCCAAAATTCCGATCAAAACCAATGCGGTTCCGAGATCGGGCTGTTTCAGGATGATCAAAAAGGGGACGGCAAACAACAGGAAGATTTTGCCCAGCGTTTTGAAATCACGCAGGGGCAGTCGCTTCACTTCGGCCAGATGTTTGGCCAAGATGAGTATCAAAAAGATCTTCATAAACTCCGACGGTTGGAATTGGAACGATCCGATACGGATCCATTGTTGTGCTCCCTTCACCTTGGCACCCAAGCCGGGGACCCAGACCAACATCAACAGAACCAATCCCAAACCGTACAACAAGTACAAAAACCTGCCCTGCGCCAAAATGCGGTAATCAAACAGGAGAACGGCCGTCATGAACAGAATACCCAGTAGATACCACCCGATTTGCTTGACCACATAGGAGGAATCCGACGTGTAGGTGGCGCTGGAAATGGAGAGAATGCTGATGACGGCCAAAAGCAGGACCAACACGATGAGCGGATAGTCCAATGATACGAGAGATCGCTTCCACTTGTGCGTCATCTGCTCACACCTGCTTTTTTCATATGATTCTTCTGCATGTCCATGCTAACATAGGATGTGAATACTTTTAAATACATAACATCGAGGGGATTTGCCATGAGACGAGGGAAACCTGATTTTTGGCTGATCCTGATCGCGTTCATCCTGTTGGGATTCGGCTTGGTCATGGTATTCAGTGCAAGCTACTATAAAGGATTAACCGATTATGGCGGGGACAGTTACTATTTTTTTAAACGGCAGTTAATCTGGGCAGTGGCCGGATTGTTTCTCTTTTTTGTGGCGGCCAATATACCCTACACCATTTATCGACGATTTGTCGGTACGATTTTGTTGATCAGCATTCTGCTATTGATCGCCGTACTCATTCCCGGCATCGGTGTCGAGGTCAAGGGAGCCCGCCGCTGGATCGAACTGGGACCGATGAGCTTTCAACCATCGGAGCTGGTCAAATTGAGCGCGTTGATCTATACGGCATCGATCATGACAAAGAAACAACCGGTCATGGACAGTTTCAAACGCGCCATCTTGCCACCTTTGATCGTGTTGGGTCTCATCTGCTCACTGATCGTCATCGAACCGCACTACAGTACCACCATCATCATCCTCTCCTCCTGCATGGTGGTCATCTTTTGTGCGGGGTTGCGATTCCGCCATCTTTTGTTTCTCGCATTGACCGGCATACCGATCCTCGTTTGGGTGATGATCATGGAGCCGTACCGAATCAAACGGCTCACCACCCTGTTCAACCCGTGGAAAAATCCCACTGCGGACGGCTATCAGATCATTCAGTCGCTGTATGCGATCGGACCCGGCGGATTGTCCGGCTCCGGATTGGGCAACAGCATCCAAAAGATGGCCTACCTTCCGGAAGCACACACCGATTTCATCTTCGCCATCGTGGCGGAAGAGCTGGGCTTTATCGGTGGGACGCTGCTGATCGCCCTGTTTATCGCGCTGATTTTGCGCGGGATTCGCATTTCCCTGCGGGCACCCGACCAGTTTGGCATGCTGCTCGGGATCGGCATTACCTCCTTAATCGGGATCGAAGCCTTGTTCAATCTCGGTGTCGTGACCGCCATGCTCCCGGTTACGGGTGTACCGTTGCCGTTCATCAGTTATGGCGGTTCCACGTTGATGTTGAGCATGACATCGTTGGGCATCTTGCTCAATATTTCCCGCTACACCGACATGCCGGCCAAACAGAAAAAACCTCGCGGACCGGTTTCTGTTCCGGGTAGATAAACGCGAATCAGGGCTGTTCCCCGGGAACAGCCCTGTAGACTGCTTACAAAGTGGGTAATATCGTTAATCTCGGGTGAGCCGTTTTCCCTCTCGCTCCTGTTTCGCCAAGCTCAAAGGTCGCTCGTGGGAAAACGCCCACCCTCTGTTAGAGAGACGGGTCTGACTTTCCCGTCGAGCGACTCTGGCTGTCGCTACGGAGCGGAGACGGGAAATCAGAGCCCGTAAACTTTGGCAATAACCTACAGGGCTGTTCATGAGGAACAGTCCCGTTTCCTTAGACAACAGCTCAAACCGTTTTCATGAAGAACAGCGTCTCCTATTGCTCATGTCGTCACCAAGCCCTCCATCGGGCTGCTGGCACTGGCATAACGTTTTTTGGGGATACGCCCCGCTTCGAAGCCCAGACGACCCGCTTCAACGGCCAACCGCATCGCACGGGCCATTTTTACCGGATCGTCCGCACCGGCCACCGCAGTGTTGAGCAACACCCCGTCTGCACCCAATTCCATCGCTTGCACCACGTCAGCCGGAGACCCGATACCCGCATCGACGATTACCGGCACTTGGGACTGCTCGATAATCCAACGGAGATTGTACGGATTGAGCAGACCCAGTCCCGTTCCGATCGGCGACCCGCCCGGCATGATCGCATGAGCCCCGGCCTCCTCCAATTTTTTGGCCGTCACCGGGTCGTCGTTGGTATAGGGAAGTACCGTAAAACCTTCTTCCACCAAGATTTTGGTCGCTTCCAGCGTTGCCGCCGGATCGGGCAGCAGCGTTTTCGGATCAGCGATAATTTCCACCTTGATCATGTCGCACAACTTGGAGGCGCGGGCGAGTCGGGCAATTCTTATCGCTTCCTCTACGGTTGTTGCGCCTGCCGTATTGGGCAACAGGGTGTATCTGCTCAAATCCAGTTTCTCCAAAAAGTTGGGCTGATTGGGATCACTGATGTTCAATCGACGAACCGCAAACGTCAACACTTCCGCTCCGGATGCTTCCACCGCTTCCCGTTGAACGTCCAAGGAAGAAAATTTCCCCGTTCCAAGAAACAACCGGGATTGAAATGTATACTTGCCAATGGTCAGCATACTTAGCCTCCTCCCACAAAATGGACGATCTCCAACACGTCACCTTCGCGCAAAACCGCCGATGCGTGGTCTTCCTTCTCCAACACGCGCCGATTGTGTTCCACCACCACAATCCGCTGCTCCAACTGCAGGTGTTGAATCAACCGCGCAACCGTGTCCACCCCCGCGGGCAAGTCATAGGGCTGTCCATTCAACTGGATGCGCACTCCCGCATCACCTCCTTACACCGTCCATCGCGGATTCCGGCAGGCGATCCGGCGAAAACGGCGCCAGTTCCGGCACCTCCCCACCAGTGATCAACTCCGCCATCAACGCACCGGTGATCGGGCTCAGCAAAATCCCGTTACGGAAATGGCCGGATGCCACGTACAGGCCGCGAACCGACGCCAACCGGCCCATCAACGGCAACCCGTCCCCGGAACCCGGACGAACGCTCGACCAATACGACAATACATCAGCTTCAGCCAATGAAGGGACCAGTCGCGCCGCCTCATGCGCCAACCGGTGGATCGCTCCCAGCGAAACGCCCGGGGAGAAATCATGTTCCTTCTCCGTCGCGCCTACGACGATGCGGCCATCCGCTTTGGGCACCAGGTAACACCCGTGGGCAAACAGTGTCTTCCGATGCGACAGCCGGTCCGGACGCAAGGCGAGCGATTCCCCTTTCACCGGGAATACCGGCAAGTTGAGTCCCAATCTCCGGGCCAACACACCGCTCCACGCCCCGGCGGCCAATACCACGACACCTGCGCGGAAAGTCCCAAACACGGTTTCCACACCCGTCACTTGGTCACCGTCGGTGAGAAAGTCCGTCACTTCACATCCTTCCAAAAACCGGACTCCCAACGCCTGCGCGGCCCGCGCAAACGCCAACGTCAGCCTTGGAGCCGACACCTGGGCATCATCCGGCAAAAACAGCGCGCCTGTGATGTCAGCTCCCACTTCGGGTTCGTCCTCGCGAACCGAACGGGGCTCCCACCATTCCGCCCGGCCGCCCAATTCCCGTTGCCAATGTGCACGGTCGCGCAATTCTTCCGCTTCTGTCCGATTCCATGCCACCCGCAACAGACCCTCGGTGTTCAACTCAATGTCCAAACCGGTTCGTCCATACAATTCACGTGCCAATTCCGGGAACATCGCCCGGCTGCGCAGGCAAAGTTCGATCATGGGTCCCGGAAAAGCCATCTCCACCTGGGCACCCAGCATTCCTGCCGCCGCGGATGAAGCGTGGGCGCCCACGCGGTCCCGCTCCAAGACCACGACGTCAGCCCCTTTTTTTGCCAGGTAATAGGCGATTGAACACCCGATCACACCGCCGCCGATGATGATTACGTCCTGTGTTTGCACGATTGGCTCCTTCCTTTCGCATCGGGGATTTCCCCGTCGGTTTTCCGGAAATGCCGGGCGATTTCCCGCAATTTGCGGGCCTGACCATCCGGCCGGGGATGATCCATCACCGCCGAAATCACGGCAATACCGGCGCATCCCGTTTCCGCCACCTCGACCATATTTTCAACCGTAATCCCACCCACGGCGATTACCGGAATGCGCACTGCACGGACGATGCGGGCCAATTCAGCACAACCCCGCGGGGGAATGCCCGGCTTGGAGGCTGAGTTGTACACGTGGCCGAACAATATGTAATCCGCCCCCATCCGTTCGGATCGAAGTGCTTCTTCAAGCGAATGAACCGAACGGCCCACACTGAGGCCGCTTGCCAACGGTTTGACCTCCGACAGCGGCAATCCCTTTTCCGGGAGATGTACCCCCCGGCATCCCAGGGAAAGGGCAATATCCATCCGGTCGTTCACCACCAGCTGTTCGCGTGTGAGCCATCTCTCTTCCAACAAACGTTTCCCCCAGCTCCAAATCTCTCGGGCCGTCCGGTTTTTCAGCCGCAGATGAAAACGGTCGACATACGGTCCCGCCTGCCTCGCCACCCGACAAATTTGCTCCCAGGTATGCCGCTGGTCCGTGATCACATGGACTTCCATCGGAATGTCACTTCCTCCGACCATAAAAAAACCGGTATCCATGGGGATACCGGTTGAATGCACGTAAACCTTTCCTGAACACCAACCTTCCCCCACTTCCTTTCGCTGGCATTACCCAGGTCAAGTTCAAAGGGTTAAGGCTCCGCGCCTTTCTCAGCACCCATGGTGCACCCCTAGTGGTGGAACGAAACGTATCACATTTTTCTCCATTTTAACAATCCCGTTCACCCGGCGTCAACCGCCGATCGAGTGACGCTGCACGACATCAAACCACTTTCACCTGAATGACCGTCGTATCCGTGATATCCCGGTCATTGACGGGAGACACGACCCGATGGACGGAAGCGTCGCCGACATGAAAATTGCTCACGTTCGCTTTCAGGAAACTTCGGGAGTGGACAAGGAAGTTCAAACCATAGGAAACATTGACTTTCCCCACACTGGAAACCTGGTTGATGGACAGTGCCCCGATCACCATGGGTGACAACACGGCATTCCCTCCTTAGCTCAAACCCCTTTGACCTGAAAAATGGGGGTGTCCGCCACATCGGAATCCAATATCGGTCCGAATACGATGGACACCGGTAAATCACCCGCGTTGCTGTTGACCAAGTTGCTTTTCTGAAAGCTCTCCTGATTGACCAAAAAGTTGACCGGCGCCACATTCAGTTGACCGGTACTGGAGACGCTGTTGATTTTAAAGACGAATGGCATGCCCATTCCCCCTTATCGTTCCTTACTTGCGCTTCCCCCAGAAGCACTCCTTCAAATCCTCGTCTGCGATCTCCGCCCACTCTTCCAACCATCCGTTATCCCCATAACTAATATGGGTAAGGTTTTCCTTGATAAAGCTGAACGGCGCCCATTCCACCGTCAGAGGGGACGTATTCACGTGGGCATTGATCGATACGGTGTTCACCTTGATTCCACCAATCGAGATGGGCATCGAATTTCCTCCTTGTCTGACCCGGGGTGTGTCTCACCCCTGTCGCGTGTATCACTTCCCGAATCGATGCGCGGTCGGACCGGGTAAAGTGCCCTCTTGTGGTATGACCAGACATGCCCTCAGGCCTGTTGAATAAGAACAGGGTGATCGTTCACGTCCGGATCGACGATCGGGTTGGCCGTGCGGATCACCGCGTGGTCACCGGTCGTCGAGGTTCCCACGTTGTTCTTTTGCAAACTGAACGGATAATAAGTCAAATGCGTTCCCACCGTGATGGATGAGGTCGTCGTCACGGCATTCACCTTCAATACTCCTAGCTTGATAATCAATGGGAACTCCTCCTCATATCAGCCATCGCCTATATTACAGTATGATGGGCGTCCCATTTCGAAACATGGGCAGATCAAAATGGGCACCCGCCCACACCAAATAAAAAAGCCCACCCCCCGGGTTTTCCGGGAATGTGGACGCTTGCGAAGGTGATTTAGGAAAAAGTGGACACACATACCTTGACATCACGTAGATCCAAACCTGGCAGGCCAGACGTATGCCGGACGCCGTTTCATTATCCCTCACCGATATGCTTCCAACTCACCTGTCGCTTTGAGACGGCCTTCCTCTTCCTCCACCTCGAAAACAGGTTCCCTTCTCTTCTTCACAACCACTTTGGGCATGGGCTTTTCCAGCCTCCGATCCCATAACGCGGAATCCGGGACACGATGCCTCACTTCGTGTCGGAGTTCACCCGACTCTGCCAAACCGCCCAACCCATCCAGACCAGTACGAGGGGAACCACAATCCACAACAAATCCATGCCATAGCG
Organism: Polycladomyces zharkentensis; assembly: GCF_016938855.1. Lineage (NCBI taxonomy): Bacteria > Bacillati > Bacillota > Bacilli > Caryophanales > Thermoactinomycetaceae > Polycladomyces > Polycladomyces zharkentensis. The sequence goes on from NZ_JAFHAP010000004.1 coordinate 246,417, forward strand.
ATGCAACAGATGGAGCGCATTTTCCCAATTGGCCCCTACTTGATAACCCAAGCCGATAAACGTTAAGCACCAAAACAACCCACCCGTGTAGGCGTACAGACCGAACCTGGGCCACGGCAGGTTGGAGATCCCCGCCAAATAAGCCGTCACATGGCGCACACCGGGAATGAAGTAACCGAAAAACAACACCCAATTGCCGTATTTGCGAAATAAAAACTGCGTGATGCGCAACCGACGGCGTGTGATGAAAAACTTCGGTCCAAATTTTTTCAAAAACGGATATCCCAACCGCCAGCCCAAAAAATAGCTGACAGTAATCCCACACAGGGAACCGGTCAGCGCACTGGCAAACGCCAAATACAGATTGAGCCGGCCGATGGAAGAAAGGTATCCGACAAACGTCATCATGATTTCATCCGGCAACGGCAATCCGACGATGCCGAATACCAGAAACAGAAAAATACCGATATAGCCGTACTCCAATAACCATTCCATCAACGTTTGTTCCATGTTTCAACCCCGTTTGAGAACCGTTCGCGGCATTCGCGTCAAATAATAGGATATCATACTTTCTTTTGATTCCAAAGTAATGTGATGTTAACAGTCTGTAGTGAATTCATTGACCGCAGGCAGAAGTGAACGATATTCACCGAACGACACCGTTTCCCGAATATGGTCCGCCAAATCGTACTCCATCGTTTCTTCTTTGAAGCACTCGTCCGTGTCCAAACGATGATGCAACCTGTTGCAAGTTCCGTCAAGATGATAGAACGATTGAATTCGTACCCCCTCCGCCCTTTTCCATTCTATAACTGACTCCAGAAACAGAAAGTCATCGCCCATAGCATCCATGATGGTATAGAAGTCCATCCGCTCCGCTTGACGGCTTTTGTCCAAATAAATGAGGCCGTAGCTGAAGGAATTACACCTGATATCCACCACATACCGAGGTTGGCCGTCTTGTTTGACCACTACCACATAGGGTTCCAATTCTTCATCCCGCTCATTGGCTTCCGATTCCGTAAGTGGCTGTTCGGGCACCCCTTTTTCCAAATCCCAGTTCGCATAATACTCCCATGTCCACATGATATGAACCCTCCTCATCGATGATGAATCCATTTGCGTCATGCCTTTCTCCGCCAACAAGAAAGCTCATCGACATCGGCTGTCTCGGTTGGATCTCACCGGATCGGAGCGTGTCTGGTGAATACTGTCCAATTGCTTTCCTGACTTGCCCCGCCTTGTCCTGCAAGGATGCAGATCATGGCCGCTCCTACCCGGAGCGCAGGATGGGCAATGTACGCTTCTCTTTGAAGTAGTTGCCCGCGATTTCATTTCTGCATGTTCGGGTCTTCGCCGGACTCGGTCTTCACTCAACCGGGCATGCATGTGCCCGCTCACGAATTGACAAGTCACGCCCTAGTCTACCACTTTTTCCACGCGAACCTCTTTCAACAACACCGATACCTGCTGTTTCTCAATCCCCGCCGTCTCCCGCAGCGCATTGGCAGCGGCACACGCCGTCGCCAATGCCAGCGCCTCCTCCCTGCTTTTCCTTTGGTGAGTGGCAGACAGCCAACCGGCCAGAAACGCATCCCCGCTCCCTACGGGATTGACCGCTTGAACGGTGGGCGGCGTCACCCAATATGTTTCTCCACCGACCACCGCCGCCAATCCTTGGACACCGGCCGTGACAATCACCGTTTGCCCCGCGTCCCGCACCAACTGTCTGGCAGCCGCAATGGTCTCCGCACGGGACGAAACCACTTTCCCCAACAGGTGCCCCGCTTCATCCTGATTCACTTTGATGCCGTCCGGCCGGACCGCCCATCCGTTCTGCAACGCCTTCCCGCTCGTATCCAGCCAGACGGTCGCTCCCCGTGAACGGGCAATCCGGATCAATTCGCCGTAAGCATCCTCCGGGACCCCGGGCGGTAGACTCCCACAACAGGCAACCATGGATGACCGCTCCGCCCATGTTGCCACTTTGGCCGTCAATTGGTGCCATTCCACTTCGGATACCGTCGGTCCCGGTTCCAACACCTCCGTTTGCGTGCCGTGATCCGGGTCCAAAAAGGTCAGACAGGTTCGCGTCTCTTTCCCGATCCAAACAAAATCGGACGGGATCCCGTCCGATTCCAGCGCTTTCATCATCCATCGTCCGTTTTGTCCGCCGACAAAACCCGTAGCGCAAACGTTTGTGCCCAACGCATGCAACACCCGGGCGACATTTACCCCTTTACCGCCAGGCTGCCGAATCACCCGTCGACTGCGATGTATGGCATGGACGCGAAAATCGGGTACGATCCAGGTTTGGTCGATGGCAGCATTTAAGGTGACAGTCAGAATCATGTCGGTATCGCCCCCGTTGTCACCGTCGCTTCGGCACGTCCCGCCGAACCGGTGAGACGCAGTTTCTCTTCCACTACTTTTTGCACTGCACGCTTCCCGTTTTGCACGTATATCCGCGGATCGGATTCCGAGGGATGATCGTGCAGATACGAACGGAGTGCAGAAGCATAGGGCAGTTTCAATTCGGTGGAAATGTTGATTTTGGCGATGCCTTTTGCGATCGCCTGGCGAACGGATTCGTCCGGCAAGCCGGAGGCACCGTGCAGCACCAGCGGCACCGGCGTTTCACGAGCGATGGATGCCAGTCGATCCAAGTCCAGTCTGGGCTCACCCCGGTAAACCCCATGCGCGGTTCCTATGGCGACGGCCAGCGAGTCACATCCCGTTTCTTCCACGAAACGTGCCGCCTCGTAAGGATCAGTGTATGTATCTTCCGCTGTCGGGGAAGCATCCGCCGCATCCGGCACTCGACCCAGCTCTGCCTCAACCGGCACCCCCACCGCATGGGCTGCCTCTGTTACCTTTTTGACAAGCGCCGCATTTTCTTCCCACGGCAATCGGGAACCGTCGATCATGATCGAAGTGTATCCCGCCCGTAAACACCGCAAGGCCGTTCCGTAATCCCGTCCATGATCCAGGTGCAGAACGACGGGGACGGATACCGACTCCGCGGCCGCTCTTGCCAGATGAACCAAGTAGTTCAGCCCGACCGCTTCGATGGTGGCGGGTGTCGTTTGCAGGATCACCGGCGCCCGCATCCGCTCTGCCCCCGCGACGACAGCCTGCAACAACTCCAAATTGTGAAAAGCGAAACCGCACACCGCATACTGCTTGTCACGCGCCGCTTCCAACAATCCCTTCGGGGTGACCAAACCCAAATCGGTTCCCTCCCTGCGGGTTTTTTGTCAAGCGTCCACGTCGCCCAACACGATATCGATCGCGCCCAGGATGGCGACCAGGTTGGCGATGTTTTCCCCTTCCAACAAATGCGGCAGAATCTGGAGGTTGTAGAAGGAAGGCCGGCGCCAATGAATGCGCCATGGTTTGTCTTTGCCCTTACTGATCAGATGCACGCCCAGTTCTCCCCGCGGATTTTCCACGGCCACATACACTTCGCCTTCAGGCGGCCGGATGACCCGCGGTACTTTGCCCATCACCGGGCCGCCATCCGGGAATTGCTCCACCGCCTGCTCCACGATGCGCAACGACTGACGGATTTCCTCCATGCGCACGAAAAAGCGGTCGTAACAATCGCCGTTGGTCGAAATCGGCACATCGAAATCGAACCGGTCGTAAATCGAATACGGCTGATCTTTGCGCAGATCGCGCTGAATCCCGGTACACCGCAGACACGGGCCTGACAATCCGTAGGAAACGGCCGTCGCTTGATCATATCGACCGACTCCTTTTACCCTGGCCAAGAAAATTTCGTTGCCCGCCACCAGATCCAGGTACTCTTCATGACGCTCCCGAAGATAGGACACCAGTTCCTTCACCTTGTCGATCCAGCCTTCCGGCGCATCCCACTTCACGCCGCCCACTCGCATGTAATTGTAGGTGAGCCGAGCCCCGCACAACTCGTTGAACAGATCAATAATCTTCTCTCTGTCACGAAAAGCATACAAAAACGGACTCATCGCACCGATATCCAACAGGTATGTTCCGAACCAGACAAGATGGCTGGCGATCCGATTCAATTCCATCACGATGACGCGCAGGTATTCCGCTCTTTCCGGAATTTCCAGCCCCATCAATGTTTCCACGGCATGCACGATGGCATAGTTGTTAATCATGGCCGACAGATAGTCCATCCGGTCGGTGTAGGGGATGATTTGCGTGTAATTCAGGTTTTCGGCCAATTTTTCCGTCCCGCGGTGCAAGTAGCCGATCACCGGTTCGGCGGAACGGATGATTTCCCCGTCGATCCGCAGGATGATGCGCAAAACGCCGTGTGTGCTCGGGTGCTGCGGACCCACGTTGAGCAACATTTCTTCCGTTCGCAACACGATAGCCCCCTTTGGCTTGTCACAACATCCATCCCGTCAAGGCTGTTTTCATTTCCCCGGCTCGTTCTTCACGTGTTGAAAATCTCTTTTCGGGAAAGGGTTGTCTCGATTTCATCCTTTACTGCATCTCAGCTGTCCTTTTGGTCACTCCTTAGTCCAACGTCACCGTCTGCACGATCTCCACACCGTTGAGCCACATGTGGTAGTTAAACAAACAATCCATCACATCGCCGTCGTGAGGAAGGGCTCCAACCGCCTCCGCCGCATCAACGGACAAATCATACGTCCGGACATGTTCACGGGAGACCATAACCCGCACATCGGCATTCCGCTCATTGGCCAACAGACGAATACCCAGTGCATTTTGGTAGATGCACAGATCGGTGCAATCTCCCATGACCAAAAAGGTGCAATGTCCCTCCCGGAACCGGTCGGTCAAAAACGCATGAAACACTTCATTCGCATCATTCACCCCGAACAATCCGCTGGTCGCATTTTTTCGAAATCGCTTCACTCCTTGCAATTCCCAATACGGACGGAGTTCATCCACCACTTCCGACTCCGCCGTCCCACGGACGCAATGCGGGGGAAACGCGGCAAACTCGACGGCATGTTCGGGGTGTTCATCATGCAAAAACAGCAAATTGCGCTCCGGCAAGCCCCTTTCCAAGCAAATCGCCGTCAAGCGCCTCACCGGCTCCACCATCTCCCGGACGCGTTTGCTGGACAATGGACCCGTGTCACAAAAACCCTTGAGAATATCCACCAACACGAGGAACACCCGTTCAATGCCACCGGCCCTTTCCACCACCGACGACAGTGAAACGTGCGGCAGATCACGCAGACGACGATCCACCTCATCCAAAAAAGCCAACCGCCGATCCACGACACTCCCTCCCGGTACATCCGTTTGCGATTCCGCCTGCGGCCAGGGTGTATCCGGTCAATCCGTTTGGCCCGAGCGTGCTTGCCCCCTCTTGCTCGTTTGCCGGAACCAGACCGCTCTTCTCTCGGTCGGGAAATACCGGATACATCCTCAACAATCGGCCGAAGCGTGGTAATTTTGCCAACAATCTAATCTTATCTTACCACGAAAAACCAATGGGGCAAAAGCATGGAGGAATGGGTTCACCATCTGGGTTGGATCACAAAAAAAAATGACCTTCTTCGATTCGATAAGAGAAGCGCCACTTCAACCTCATCCAATCCAGATCTTCGTGTGGAGGACGTTTCTATGTAATCTTGATCTTGAATACGGATTCGCACGGATTCGCTCCAGGCTGTCCGGTCATTCTTCGATCAAAGGAAAAATGTTTCCCTGTGAGAACCGGTATCGCATTGGAATTGACTAACAAGTTTTGATCCTGGATACTTCCACAATCTACGGATCATGACAAATGCCCCCAACCAGTGTTTTTTCACCCATTGACCTCAGCTGATCAGGATGTACTCGTAATAAATCCCAGTAGTTGCGTACACCTGAGCAACCACTGTGTACTTGGGTCAACACTTTTACCAAGTTGGCACGGGACCGTGTGGGTGTACGGCTTAGCACATAACGGAAATTCGTGATGTATCGCTGACGTTGATACTGGTCGAAAATCTCGGAATGATGTTGGACTACCCGATATTTCAACCAAAACTGCAAATCAGTGTAGCCGGGGTGTTCCCGTTGAACGCTCTTTGGTGGCGGCAAAATCTCCTCCAAAAATGCACTGGTCCAGTCTGCCCCACCACCCCAATAGTTCAAGTTCAGGTGTTTTGTGGCATACAACCGTAATATCAGCTTGTCTCCCTCTCTTGTAATGGGCATATCATTGGAAAACCAATCTCCATCCGAGTAGCTTTTTACAATGCGAAGCGTGTGTCGCTTAGTGGGAAGCCCCACCCGCTGGACCTCTTGTTGGACACTTTCGTACAAATGTCCGAATGTTTTCGCTTGTTCCTCTGTGATCCCCTTGTATTCCACGAGTGTGTGTCCCACTTGGACGGTCTGATACGGCTCATGCTTGATCTGATGATCCCGGAAAAAAGGAAAGGCGACTACGACCAACAAAATCAGTGATGACAAAACTGCGAAACCAACGTATACCCATCGGAGAAAACGTTGATTCTCTCTCCGGGGATAAGCGATAACAGTCACCGTTCCCAGCAAGAGTGAAATGGAAAGCAACCCGAACAAGTTGAGCCAATTCCATTCGTAGGGGTGAAACAGCTGTACCACTGGAGAAACGAAGAAGAGAAGCTCATGCAGTTCGTCCATACTTTGCAAACTGGTCAAGTAAAAGGCGAAGACCAGCACCAGCCCCCACCAACGGTTTCGGATCAAGGAGCCGGAGAAAATCCCCAGGGAAACCGCGAAAAAACCGGCCACTGAACCCTGCACGACAAGAAGAAGTGCGGGAAAATCGTTATTGGCCCGACACAACAGGACGAAGAGAATCAGCAGATGGAGAAGCGCAAAAGGCAGGGAAGCCGCATACTGTTCGATTACCAGCCGCCCCGTACCGAACCTGGAGAGAAACAGATATGTCTCGCTTTGAAAACGACGGTGAAATGTACTGAGTTGATAAGCGATAAATGCAGTAAACAAATAAAACAGGTTCACCACCAAGATGGCATTGGGGCTTTTCATGATCGACCATGCCCAAGCAGTCAATCCTCCCAGACACAGGAAATAAAAATATGCCCGGTCATTAGTGAAAAACAAAGTCAGCCATCTCCCCGTCACGCCCTCCACCCCCTGACATGCCAACGCCCCAACATCACTGCCATCCCCAACGCCAACAAAGACAACAATGCCCTGGAAAGCCAAAATTCAGACGAATGTTCCGTGAGGTATTTCAACGCTGACATCGGACCGAACCAAATCGAAAAAAAGGGGTGATCCAGTTTGATTCCCACCAACACATATACGATCATGACGAAAAGAACATAAATCACCCGATTGATCAAAAGGGTAACTGCCATTAACACCTGGCTGTAAAACAAGAGAGTGGTCAAACCGGCAAGAGCAGTTTTTCCCAGCAGTACCCAGTTGCCGCTTCCGGTTCGGAATGTATACACACCCATCAGTACAGTATCGATCGCCGTCACCGTCAACCATCCCAACAACCAGATCACCATCGATTTGGCGGTGATATACAACCATTTGTGCCGTATCTTGGCCAGAATCAATGGAGGAACAAACACTTCCGTTTCTTCATTGAAAGTTCTTGACAAAAAAACAGGAAAAAATAAGAGAACATGAATCATCTGTATATGAAAAAGAATGATGAAATTCCGTAGATCCCACGTATGTAGAAAACGGCTGAATTTCAGCGGCACGAGGATGAAACCAACCAATACAAAAAGCCAGTATACACTCCAGCGAGCAATGGAATGGAACTCAAACCGAATCAATCGATAAAATTCACGCATGGTACGCTCCTTTACAGTAATGATCCAAATAAACAAAGGCATCCTCCAAACTGGGCGATACCGGTTCGGCTTGCAACACAGCAGCCTTTTCATCATCGGACAGAAACGTCACCTGAATTCCCTCCCGTTTTCGAACGATGGATAAAATATGCACCTGACGGGAAAGTTCATCCAAATGTTGCATCCCTGTCTGTACAGACCAGACTTTCCCTTCCACACTTTCCAACAGTGTGTCAATATATCCCTGATACAAACACTCCCCCCGCCGAATGATGGCCACTTGTTCACATGTGCTCGAGATGTCCGGGACAATGTGGGTGGACAACAGGATCACCCGCCCTTGGCTGATCCTGTTGAGCAAATTACGAAAAGCAATTCGTTGGTTTGGATCCAATCCTGCAGTGGGTTCATCCACTATCAATAGTTTGGGATCCCCAAGTAAAGCTTGGGCAATTCCCAACCTCCTCTTCATCCCTCCGGAAAGCTCTTTGATTCTCTTGCGAGCGTGCCCCAGCAGATCGACTTGTTCCAGGCACCACTCGATTTCTTCTTTGCGACGTCTCCCCTTTTCCAATCCTTTCAAGTCAGCAAAATAGTCCAATGTCTCCCACAGCGTCAACTGTGGAAAAAAGTCAAAATCCTGAGGGAGATAACCGAGAAGAGATCGGATCTCTTCCGGCTCCTTCCGGAGATCATAGCCGAATATCTCCACTTCCCCTTCATCGTAGTCCAACAATGTCGCCAAGATTTTCATCAACGTACTCTTTCCGGCACCGTTGTTGCCCAGCAGGCCGAATATCCCGTCTTGCACATCGAGCGAAAATCGATTGAGCGCACGATGACGACGATAGTTTTTCGTTAAAGACCGAATCCGAATCCCCATTTGGTTTCCCCCGCTCCGCAAAATGTCCAAACAAGGCAACAATCATCATAATATAAATCATATTAGGTGATTCTAAACATCAACATTCATCCTTTCTTAATATTTGTTTGTTGTCCGATAAAAAATATTAAACAAAAACGAAACGGATTCCTTCAAAAAAATTCGCAATTCGCTTACTGATGAGGAAACCTGATCCCGCACTATCGGAGAAAGGACAAACACACAATATCATCCTGCTCGCCATACCTTTTTCTCGATTGCAACCGTTGGTTACCAACAACTGATTTGGAATCCGATTGGGAAATCAACAACTTCATGGACAAAAATATGAATCAACTTTTGACTAAAAGGAGTTGGCGTTCACTCTCTCTTGATTACTTTTATGGCGTGTCTGATCATTCCGTAAGGGAGCCATGTTTTTCCGGACGAGCGACTGACCAAGCCCTGACTGAGCGAAGACTCGGGAAGCGCAGGATGGAAATCGCGGGCCATTTCCTCAAAGCGAAGCGTAATTTGCCCGCGACCTGCGCTGACCGGGTCGGAGCGGCCATCATCTGCGTCCCTGCAGGGCGCAGGTGGAGCGAGCTGGAAAAGCACTGGTGGACAACACCGGACACACTCCAGTCAGGACAGTCCTTATCGTTCTTAACGAAGTGGTGTCTTGTTTTCTTTGATGCAAGGGAAAGGTTACGAGCCGACGGGTAAATAAACAAGGCCCGCCCTGTTTGGGCGAGCCTACGTAAGAACAACTTTAGCGGTTCAACAACTTCAGAAACTCTTTCATCAATCCGGGAAGGTCCGGCCAAGCGTGCCCCGACACCAGATTGCCGTCGACATGCAGGTTTTCGTTCACATATTGCGCACCGGCCGTTTCCACTTCCGGACGGCAGGCAATATAGGCCGTCATTTTGCGGTTTCGGACGTGTTGCGGAATCACATTGAACACCAGTGCCGCGTGGCAAATCGCAGCAATCGGTTTGCCCGTTTCAAAGAAGTGACCCACGATGGAGGGGATTTCCGGTTCGAGACGAATGTATTCCGGAGCCCGACCGCCAGGAATGATCAACCCGTCATATTCAGCCGGGTTCACATCTTTAAAGGCGATATGGGCATCCAGACCGTAGCCGCGTTTTTCAGAGTAGGTCTCCATCGACGGTTCGAAATCATGAACCACGGTCTGCAGTTTCTTTTTATTGGGAGCGGCGATAACTGCTTCGTGCCCTTCCTCCAGCAGTCGATAATACGGATAAAACACTTCCAACGCTTCCACGGCGTCTCCCGTCACAATCAACACTTTGGCCATATCCGTTCCCTCCCTGCCAATGTTGACATCACTCATCCGTTACCCATTATGACACAGGATGAAACGTGAGTCCAGGAGAGAAAAATCGCGTTTACCCGTTCAGATTTGATTATAGGCGGTGAGCGATTCCACCGTTTCCCGATTCAGCTCTTTGATTACTTCCACCAACAGTTTGACGGCGTTTTCCACGTCTTTCTTGCTCACCATCGACACGTGACTGTGAATGTACCGTGCGGCCACCCCCACTACCAGTGTGGGAACCCCCTTGCGGAAAAGATGAAATTGGCCGCCATCCGTCCCGCCGCCGAGCATGGTGTCAATTTGGTAGGGGATTCCGTGTCGCTCAGCTGTGTCAATCACCAGGTTGCGCAGTCGGACGTTGGGAATCATCGTCGCATCGAGGAACGTGATAAGCGGTCCCTTGCCCAGTTTGGCTTTGCTGGTTCCCTCACTGCCCGGCCCGTCTTCGGCTACGCCCACATCCAATGCAAACGCCACATCCGGTTCCGTGACATGCGGTGTGGTGGTGGCACCGCGCAACCCCACTTCCTCCTGCACGGTGGCACCGCAGATGACGGTGTTGGGATGTTCAGTGACGCGCAATTGATTGATCACTTCCAGGGCCAGATAACACCCAACCCGATTGTCCAACGCTTTGGCCAAAATGGTGTCATCATCAGGCAAAATCTCAAAAGGGCATATCGGTACGACCGGATCGCCGACGCGAATGCCCCACTCTTTCACCTGTTTGTCCGAATGCGCGCCGACATCGATATACATCTCTCGCATCGGGTAAACCTTGTTCATTTCTTCTGACGTCATTACATGCGGCGGTTTTGAAGCGATTACACCGGTGAAATTCCGCTTTTCGGTCATAATGGTGACCCGCTGGGCCAACAGTACTTGGCTCCACCAACCGCCCAACGGGGAAAAACGGAGATATCCCCCTTTGGTGATTTCGGTCACCATAAACCCCACTTCATCCAAATGACCGGCCAAGAGGACACGCGGAGAGGTTTCCGTCCCCCTTTTCTGACCGAACACGCTGCCCATGCGATCCCACAACAGATCCGTATTCCCTTTCTCCAACTCCCGACGCACGATGGCGCGCACTTCCCGTTCAAAACCGGGGACTCCATTGGCTTCCGTCAATTCTTTCAACAGTTCCATCTCATTGTCTTCCTTTCCTCCCATATTCATCCGCCATGTATTATGGCTGAAACGTTTTCCGTTTATTTACGTACATATTTCCACTCCCTCTTCTTCACACTACGGAGGAAGGGAGGAACAACAATGCCATTGATGGAAATCAGTATCGTACCGGTGGGAACCCATACACCCAGCTTCAGCAATATGGTCAAAGATGTTTGCAGGATGGTGGAACAGAGCGGCCTCCATTATCAGATTACCCCGACAGCCACCGTCATCGAAGGAGATCTGGAACGTTTGATGGATGTGGCCCGGGAAATTCACCGTTCTTCCATGCAAAACGGAACCAATCGTGTGATCACGCAGATTACGATCGACGACCGCCGCGACCAGCCGATCAGTCTGGAGTCCCAAGTGGCAAAAGTCAACGGGGACGTTCATTAAGTGATACCCTCGTTTTGCGGAAAACGATCATTCCTGGCCGTCATCCTCACTTTGGGGCTTGCGGCAGGTCTGTGGCCGTCATGGTCGGACGCAACGGTTTCCGTCATGTCTAACCCGACTCCCCCGCCTTCCTTTTCCGCCATGATCGGCGATTACGGCGGGGAAATCCGGGAGGCGAAACCCCGGAAAGACGGGATTCATCACATTGACACGCCCAAAATGATCCAACGTCTGCGCGAACTCAAGGTGAACACATATTTTTATTTGATTTGGCACGAGCCGACCGATTGGGACGACTTACGCCGCGAGTTTTTGCCTGCCGCCAAAAAGGCCGGGATTCAGGTGTGGGCTTATCTCGTGCCGCCAAGCGAAGCGATGGAGAAATCCTCGGAACCGTTTGGAACCGATTATGTGGCCTGGTTTCGGGCGATCGGTCACTTGTCCCGTACCTTTCCCAATCTCAAAGGCGTTGTGATCGACGACTTCAACGATAACCGAAGATTTTTCACTGTACGATATACGGAACGGATTCAGCGGGCGGGTAAAGCGGAAAACCCCAACCTTCTTTTTTATCCGCAGATATACTTTCCCGGTATCACGACCGATTTCATTGAAAAGTATCATCACGCGATCGACGGCGTGGTGATGACCTTTCGCGACGACAAATACAGAAACACGCACCGTCTGCAAAGTTTGCCCGGGCAGGTGGAGCAGGCGCGTCAGCTGCTGGCCCCCCATGGGCTGCCATTGGTGTTGATGGTACATGCGAGCAAATTGTCCGCCACTCCGGCCAGTCCCACCGTTTCCTACGTAGACAAAGCCGTGCGCTACGGACTGAATGCGCTGCGGAACCAACGCATTCAGGGTTTGATCACCTATGTATTGCACAAAGTGTGGTTTCCGGAAGTGAAAGAACGTCTGGCACGATCAGGGACGGGATACGCCAGTGTGTTCGTCGCTCCCAATAATCTGACCCGAACGGGAACATCGGCCGGGTTCCGGCAAAAAGTCCGCCTGTCCCCGTCTTCCCGCTACCGATTGACGTTCTCGTATATGAGCGTTTACCCGGACCAAGTGCCCCTTGCCAAAATGACCGGTCAATACCAAATGCAATTGCGGGTGGACCGCCGGGTCGTTTGGCGCAGAGATTTGGTGACGCAGGAACGTGAACGGTGGGAAGATCAAACTGTTGATCTCACTCCATACCTCAGAGGAAAGCCGTCCGCTTTGATCACATTGTGCCTGACACGTATCAAAAATGGCCGGCCTGCATGGATTTATATGGGGTTTGACCGGCTGAAAACCGAAGGATTTACCCTGGACAACCCGGATTTTGAATCGGATGAAGGATGGACCGCCATCAGCACCAGCCCCGGGATGATTCCCTCCATGCTGCGGTTTGATCCCGGAAGACGAATCCGCGTCTATATCACCGTGATGCGGTTGTACCGCGCCTTTGACTTGTATCACCGGCTCCGGTCGGAAGTTCATGGACCGCTCGTTCACGAACTGGCGGAACGATGGATGGACAGCATGACGGAAGGAAAACGAGAGGAATCTGTCCGCCAATTGGAGGAAATCATGCGCTTTTTGGCCACCGAACGCGGATTTCCGTCCCAAGAAGCGCTGCTCAGACATTGCCGTGAGATGCATCACCTTTTGCAAGTGAACGAATCTCCGGCCATATCAGATTAAAACACCCTGCGGAGTCGATGCCGCAGGGTGTTGGTTTGGCTTACGGATCATTTATTGATTCTCATCATCCAACAAGAAATTATCCGCTCCATCCGCAATGGCCAACTCATTTTCCAATGGATTGATAACATTGAGATAGTAATGGGCCGCTTCTGACTCCTGCCCACCACGGAGCATTTCCCAATAGGTACGGTAGCTCTCTTTCAGCAGTTGAAATTTTTTGCGGAATTCCGTTTCGGACAAAATGGGGGGACGTCCATCCCCTTCCTCGGACCAAAACATTTTGTAGCGTTCAATATACGCCTCATAAGAAGAAAAAGGATACATCATACCTTTTCAACCTCTTCCACCCGTTTGGTTTAGCCTTTCCCGCCGATGACGGTTCCATGCATCTCGGCCAGAGCCGACCGGGATTCCAACCATATGGATGGAAATTGGTTCATCAATCGCGATCTTCCCATTTTAAGGCCACTTCCGTCGTCTTCCCCTGTCGTGTGGTGATCAAAAGACCCACCTGGGTCTTTTTCCCCTCAAAGAAAAAACGGGTTTCTTCGGTTCGGTTGAAACGTGCGGACAACCAGCCCGGACAGCTGTCATTCCCTTCCACCCGGTACATCCCAAATGTCTTTCCCTCATGCCGATCCACCGGTTGGATGCGGTAATCCTGACCACGATTACGTAATGTCACCCACGCATCCGTCACCACGATCGGTCGAGCCGATCGGTTTACCCACACCACATCCACTTCCAACAATGCTACCTGCGCTTCCTTTCGTCTTTCCGTACGGCTTCCCCATCCCCCCTTTCCGGTATCACCAAAGCGATAATAGGAGAACAGAACACGTCTCACCTGTACTTCCAACCGCCCTCTGCCCTGAAACCATACGAACAACAGGTCCTTCACAAAAGAAAAAAACAGGCCGATCAGCCCACCGACAAAAGCAGTGATCGCGATACTCAGCCATTTTTCCGCCACCGGTTGCGCCTCCTTGTGCGGGTCGGCTGAAGATCGAAGAACAAACTGCTTTGACTCATGTTTATGGCGAGAGGCATTTCCATATGAAAGCACCGCCCCCTTCTTCACAAACGGGAAGGGATTTCGGACCCGCACCCGAAATCGGATTGGCCACGGCGTGTCTGAAAAATATCGTCCGCTTCGTTTTCCCGTTCGCCTCACCTGTGCTCTTTCGAGGGACGGCGGGTGGCGAGAACGAAAAACAAATGGGTCAGGCAGTTGAAAAAGTGATGGGAAAGCCCCGCCCGCTCCACACCGAAGGCGCAAGGACGGCCAAGTTTCGCTTCACGCCGTTTGATCAAATAGCAGACACACGTTCGAACAGTTTGTCATCGATTTGTGGATCTTCCGTTTCCTCCGGCATCCGCCAATTGCGACCCGGTATCGTCCAGTCCGATGGCGTTCAGAATCGCGGTGGCGATTAACCGGTGGCCGCGGGTGTTGGGATGAACCTGATCCGCCAGCCAATCGCGGTGCTCCGGTCTTAACCGTTCATCAATCTGAACGACGATGCACCCCGGTTGAGTGGATACGGTTTGCGTCAACGCCGTATTCCAGTTGTCCAGCAGTTTTTCGGCAAGGGGGAAATAGAACGCCTCCGGTGGTATCGGGTTATATAACGAGGTGACGAGCACAACGGCTGAGGGATTCTCCTGTCGAATGAGTGTCAGGATTTGATCCAGATGATGGACAAATCCGTCCCTGATATCGTCGAAGGAAGATATTGCTTCCCACGGATGGGAATGTTGCAGTGCCACTTTCAACACATCGTTTCCGCCGATGGTGATGGTGATCAGATCGGCTTGCCGGATTTTGCGCTTCATCTCGGGATTGCGCAATGCTGTCCACAATTGCGATGAGGTTTGACCGGACACCCCCTGATTATCCAGTTGCACCGGCAATTGATGTTGTTTGAGCCTGTCTGCCACTTCCGCAGCATATCCTCGTGAGGCCCCTTTTCCCAATGCGACTGAATCGCCCAACGCCAGATAATGCAGGCTCCCTTTGTCGTTCGCACGCGCTTTGAATGTTTGCAACACGGAGGGAGTTTCATGAACAATGCCGGCATCAAGGGACCGTGCAGAGGCGGGCCGGTGCCATGCTTGTATCCACTCCCAACCTGCCCAAACGGAGATGCTGACCCCGACGGCCAGGATCAACGGCCACACCTTGTTCATGTCACTCACCTCCTTTTCCTGTTGTGACCTTAAGTATACAAGATCAACATCACATTCCCATTTCATCCATATAAAAGGAATGTAATAGGAATATTACATATTTTTTCATGAAAACATGTCGTTGAAATCGGACATTCTACATCAGAAAAATAAAACCGGCGCTGATCGTTCACCACTGGATCAGTGAAACGACCAACGCCGAACCTATTTCTACTGGAAAGTAAAAAACATGATCTCCGTACAAGCTCCGCGGAAAGCAAACCATAAGCCGAGTTCTGTACTCCGAGCGGTACCGACGGCGGCTTGTTCGCCTCCCGCCCATTGGAGTGGCAATCATCTGTCTAGGCTGTGCATTGCTGCACAGCTCCAGCGACCTACCCGGGATCACTGCGGGCCACAGTTGCGTGCCAAGCACGCCGATCCCCTATCAGGTCTTGCTCCGGGTGGGGTTTACCTAGCCGGCATGTCTCCATGCCGCTGGTGCGCTCTTACCGCACCGTTGCACCCTTGCCTGTGAAGTGCCGCAGCACTTCCATCGGCGGTCTGCATTTCTGTGGCACTAGCCTTAGGGTCGCCCCCACCGGCCGTTAGCCGGCACCCTGCCCTATGGAGCTCGGACTTTCCTCCCGTGGCGCCTTGCGGCGATCCACCGGCGATTGCCTGGTTTACTTTCCGCTCTTCAACGGAGATCCATTGTATCAAATCAGAGATTACATTGTAACAAATCCCGCTCACCGTTTCAAGTGGGATTCATTGGCAATCAGGCGAAACGGAAGGGATTGGTGTTCACTCGGGAAGGTGTTACCGACACATCCGGCAGGGCCGAACGCAACTTTTCACAGACCCGTGGCACGATCCAGCGCTCCACGTGATGCCCCGGATCGATCAGGCACAATCCGTCGGCCAACGCATCTTGCGCCGTGTGGAAGTCAACGTCCCCGGTGATGTAGACATCCGCTTGTTTGTCCAATGCCGCGGAATAAAAACGGCCGCCGGAGCCGCCCATGACCGCCACACGTCGCACTTGACGATCCGGTTCGCCCACAAACCGCACTCCTTCGATTTCGTATGCGGATTTGACCTGTTCAGCCAATTCCCGCAGGGTCACCGGTTGCGGCAAATGGCCCACGCGCCCCAGCCCCATGGCCGGTCCGGGATTATCCAAGGGATAGAGATCGTAGGCCACCTCTTCGTAAGGGTGTGCATTCAGCATCGCCTGAATGACGCGCGACTGGATCGATTCCGTGATGATGGTCTCCAGCCTGATTTCCTTGACGCGCTCCAATTTTCCCTGTTCACCGATGTAGGGGTTGGTTCCCTCCCGCGGAAGAAATGTACCGGTACCGTTCACGTTGAACGTACAATGGCTGTATTGTCCGATCCAACCGGCGCCCGCTTCGCACATGGCGTTTAACACCGCTTCGTGATGGTCTTCCGGTACAAACACCACGATTTTTTTCAACCGTTCGTGAACGTGCGGGAGCAACACTTCCGTCTCCTGCAAGCCCAACCGTTCCGCCAGTACATCGTTGACACCGTCATCGGCGGTGTCCAGATTGGTATGAGCGATGTAAACCTGGATCTGATGCTGCAACAGCTTTTGGTATAACCGACCTGCAGGCCGGTCCGTCCGGAGTGATGAGACCGGTTTGTAAATGACCGCATGATGGGCCACGATCCAGTTCGCCCCAAGTCGAATCGCTTCATCCACTACATCTTCGGTCACATCCAACGTGACCAAAACCCCGCGAACCTCGGCATCCGGATTTCCCACCTGCAATCCGATCCGATCCTTTTCCACCGCCAATCGCGTCGGAGCCCATGCTTCCATGGCCCGAATCAATTCGCGTCCTTGAATCCCCATTGCTCGATCCTCCTCCACTCTTCGATTTCACGGGCAAGCTCGGCTTTGCGCTTCAGGCCTTCAGCCGACTTTGCCTCCTGAAGCCGCTCGGCGATGCGCTGCTTCTCCTCCAATATTTCCCGAATCCGTCGTTTGAGCAACGGATGTCTTCGTTTCCATAACCAGGGTCCGAGTATCATCAGTTGTTCGGTGGTCAATAAAGGTTGGTCGTAAAGCCCCGGATTTTCCCCCGGTTCCGCGACCAAGATTTCATACAGAATTCCCCCGTCTTCGACCAACTCTTCCTCCGTCAGCGCCCAGCCGTTGTCCGCAAGCCACCGGCGAACATACCGGCCATCGGTGTTGGGCTGCAACACCAATTGGCGCACACCGGTCAATTTCTCTTTCCCTTCCTCCAATATGCGGACGATCAGGGCACCGCCCATTCCGGCGATCGTGATTGCATCCACTTCCCCCGGACGCAAAACGGACAAACCGTCTCCTTGACGAACCTCAATCTGTTCCTGCCGTCCGGCTTGCCGCACACGCCGGCGCGCGTTTTCGTACGGGCCTGTATGTATTTCTCCGGCGATTCCGCGAACAAGCTTTCCGGAGTCCGCCAACGCGATCAACAACAAGGCGTGATCGGCACCGATATCCGCCACTGTTCCCGGCCTGACTTTTTGCGCGATCACTTTCAACCGCTTGGACACTTGGACGGAAGGTGCATTCTCATTCGGTTGCACCATGAATGCATCCTCCTTTGGCAATCCTTCGTCTTTCCCATTATAACGAATCGGGTACAACTCCGCGATGCCGTTGTCCATGAACGCTTTAAAGCGAAGTGAATAAAATGACAGGGCGGGACGTTCGCCCTACGTCCCCAACAACGTCATTTCGTTCAGGGGAGGCGTGCGCATTGCCCACCGCCAATCAGATTTTCCATGCGAAAATCGGCAAAGTTGATTCCACATCCACCATCAATTGGGGAGACACCATGAATGTCAGCCCGTCATCCAACGACAAGGGTGTTGGCGGCTCTTCTCCCATCGGTGATTTTTCTCTCAATATCACCGGCAGTCCCAACCAGATGATTGATCCGGATGTGATCGACCAAGCCGGGGAAGTACGTATTTAGGCTCATCCGCTTTCGGCACATGTCCGTTCATGCATTGGCCCGGGGGCGGGAGCCTTTTTCCGATGAGCGACCTCTCAACGAAGCTGACAGGAACGGGAAGGAAAAAGACTCACCCGAGGGTCAAGAACGAGCGGAAAACCCATTTCTGCAAGGTCGGCATCATCACGCGCGTCAGACGAGGAAGCACTCCAGCCCTGGCGAAAATCCGACAGAATATCGGTTCACCCGGACTTGGGAACAGCCGTCGCGGATGGATGTGGGTGTCACACCAGATCAAACGAAAAGCCGGCCATACGATCGATCCATCGTTCTTCAGGGATCGAAGGTAGCCAGCTTTCGTTTTCATCGTGACTGAAAGTACAGCCATTTGTTGAAAAACGGGGTCAGGTCTTTGCCGGCCACTTCATTGGCAACCCGGATAAAGTCCTCGGTGGTGGCGATTTGATACCGGTATCGTTGATAATAGGTTTGCAATATCCGCAACACCTTTTCCTTGCCGATTTCGTCTGCCAGTTCCCACAGCATGGCCGCCGGGCGAGTGTACACCATCAATCCGTAAACCAGATCCGAATAGCGGTACAGCGATTCAACCGAGGTGACGCCGGTTTTCCGGTTGATTCGGTTGCATTGCTCAGCGGCACGGATCAAGAGATCCCGCTCGTCTTCTCCCATTTGGTCGTGCATGTAGAGAAACTCGGAAAATGTGGTCAATCCTTCGTCCAACCACGGTTCCTTCACTTGATTGTTCCCCACCACTCCGTACCACCACTGATGGGCCAACTCGTGAACGACCACATTGACGGCGGGCCGTTCCCCTTGTCGTGTGAGAATTTTGGGGACCGAAGTGACCAGGCCGGGATATTCCATCCCCGCGATGCCGTATCCCGTTTCTCCCAACACCACATCCACTTCGTCATACGGATAGGCACCAAAACGTTGGGAGAAAAACTTCATCCCGGATACGGCGGCATCGTGCAGCTCCTGTGCCACGTCTTCCATGCCGGGCAAATACCAAAGCCGAACGCGTACAGAACCGGCCTTTCCCTGCACCTGCTCATAATCTTTGGTGATGACGGCGGCAAAATCCCGCACGTTGTCACGGCGAAGGGTGACGACTCCTTCCACCGAGTCTTCCGGGTCACGAGCCGAAGTGATCAAACGATATCCCGAAGGCACATGGAATGTGACCTCAAAATCGGACATCCGGGTGTAAAACGGATCGCCGATGGTCGTATACGGTTCAGTATGCCAACCGTCTTGATCCTTTACCGCCAACATGGGATACCATTGAGCCAAGAAAGCGGTCCGCTTGAATGTGTTCAACCGGGTGCCGCCCTTGGGCAGCTGCAATCGGTAATCCATGTCAATCCGCAATGTTTTTCCTGCTCCCACCCGTCCGGGCAACGGCACCTTCATGACCGTCTCCTTCACTTGATGGGAAACGGAAATACCGTTCACTTTCACATGGGATACATGGAGATACCCCGGTTGCTTTGGTTTGGTATGGGCTCCCCATTTCCAATGGGAGAAAGCGTTGGGATACAGATGAAAATATACTTCCCGTGAATCGCCGACCTGTTTGGCGGGGAAAGTCACCGTCACATGACCGGTAACCTGTACCTTTTCGTCATGATAATGAGCCGTGATCCGGTAATGCGGACGCTCCGTTTTTTCCGCAGATGGGACCGTCCGCAATCCATTCATCGGACGGGGCGACCAACCGGTCACAATCAGACTGATCACTGTCAACAAACCGAACAAAAAGAAAAAACGGCGTTTCATCCGTTCATCCACCCATTTCTGTTGGAGATTTCTCCCTATAGGATGATCCAATCGCAAGGGAAATATGAACGGATGGCCGTTGATCATTGATTTGTCCGGGTGAACTTTTTCATGCCCCCGCCGGAAGATGACGTTGGGAGCGCATTTGAGGAGTGTGTCAAAGGTTGCCCCGCCGTTCTTGTTCACGCTCGATTGCTTCAAACAGTGCTTTGAAGTTTCCTTCGCCGAAACCGCGAGCTCCCTTGCGCTGAATAATCTCGATGAAGAGGGTGGGCCGGTCTACGATCGGTTGGGTAAAGATCTGCAAGAGGTACCCCTCATCGTCCCGGTCGACCAGAATGTTGAGCCGTCGCAAATCCTCGATCGATTCGTCGATGTTTCCCACACGTTCGATCAGGGTGTCATAATACGCATCGGGAGTGGACAAGAACACTACTCCGTGACGTCGCAGGGTTTCCACGGTTTTGACGATGTCATTGGTCAGCAAGGCGACATGTTGCACTCCCGCACCGCGATAAAACTCCAAGTACTCCTGGATCTGCGATTTCCGCTTGCCTTGGGCCGGTTCGTTGATCGGAAACTTGATTCGTCCACCGTTGTGCATCACCTTGGACATGAGTGCCGAATACTCGGTACTGATGTCTTTGTCGTCAAAATGGATCATTTGCTTGAAGCCCATCACGTTTTCATAATAGGCAACCCATTCCTCCATCCGCTCCACATTGCCCACCACATGGTCAATCGCAACCAAACCGGCGTCATGATGGGGGATGTCGCATTCAGGTGCGGCAAAGCCGGGGGCGAACAAACCATGATATTGATGACGTTCGATCAAGGTATGAACGGTATCCCCGTATGTGCCGATGACCGCTTTTTTGATCACGCCGTGTTCATCCTGCAATTCATGAGGTTCTTTTACCGGAATGCCACCCCTTGAAACCGCTTCCGAAAAAGCCGATTCGACATCATCCACCAACAGCGCAATATCCTTGACTCCGTCACCGTGTTGCTTGACGAATTCGGCAATGGGATGATCCGGACCATAAGCACCGCTCACAACCAGGCGGATCTTCCCTTGCTCCAGTACATAGGAGACATGATCCCGATTCCCTGTCTCCAAACCGCTGTAAGCGACAAGCCGGAATCCGAATGACCGACAAAAGAAATACGCCGCCTGTTTTGCATTGCCCGTATAGATTTCCAAATAATCCACATCACGGATTGCAAAAAAATCCCGTTCCGTCGAAGCGGTTTGCAATTGCTGGGCCATTCATCGCCACCTCAGTCTGAATTTCATTTATTTTCAGGTTATATCCTTTTTCGGCGACGAGCAAGCACACGCGGCAACGCTTTTGTGTACTGCATGATTGAAAGAACACCCCAGGGAGGTGAGTGTTTTGACCAACTGATGGACACTGCCTCCCATTCGGGAATTGATCAAAGTGAAATTCCTGTCATCAGTTGATCAATCGCTTCACTTGGAACCATTTGGTCTCCAGATCCCAAACGCGGCAACCGGAAAACCGTATGCGCAAGCAGATTGTGAAGCGGTTGGAGGCAGACCGGAAGAAAGTATCGTGATTTACAAAAGGGGATGATCGCCTCTGTTCACAAATGCCGCATCAGAGGTGAATCAATGGAACTTAAATGTTTGACACATCCGCCTCTTCTTCATGCCTGTCGTCCCAGGTTGCTCAGCGGGGAGACGGTTTTCGATGTTCAAGGCAAGATCATGGCTTCCCTCTTTTCAGCAGGGAGCGGGATTGGAGTATCCCGGTGTGATTCTTCAAGTCTGGGATTGGCGCATCTGTACAGCCATCTCCCGCAACTTGTACTTTTGGATTTTCCCGCTGGCCGTCATCGGATACTCCGTCACAATCTGAAGTGCCTGCGGTATTTTGAAGTGAGCGATTTGCCCCCGGCAAAAATCCTGCAATTCCTCCAGTGTCAATGTCTCTCTCTCTTTGACGCGGACAAATGCCATCACCTGTTCGCCATATTTTTCATCAGGCACGCCGACAATCTGCACATCGAGGATTTTGGGATGCGTGTAGAGAAACTCCTCGATTTCCCGTGGGTAAATGTTTTCCCCGCCGCGGATGATCATATCTTTCAACCGACCGGTAATGCGGACGTACCCGTTTTCGTTCATGGTCGCCAGATCGCCCGTGTGCAGCCAACCGTCATCATCCAAGACTTCCTTGGTGGCTTCGGGCATTTTGTAGTATCCCTTCATCACATGGTAACCCCTGGTGCACAATTCTCCCTGCACACCCGGTTCCACTTCGGCGCCCGTGTTCGGATCCACGATCTTCACTTCCACATGGGGCAGTGCCCTTCCTACCGAAGCGACGCGCAATTCGATCGGATCATCCGTCCGCGTTTGCGTGATCACGGGGGAAGATTCGGTTTGACCGTAAGCAATGGTGATTTCCCGCGCCCCCATTACCTCAACCACTTTTTTCATCAATTCGATCGGACAGTTGGAACCGGCCATGATGCCCGTACGCAGGGATGATAAATCGAATCGGTCAAACTCGGGATGATTCAGCTCGGCGATGAACATGGTCGGCACCCCGTGCAAACCGGTACAGCGTTCCTGTTCCACCGCCTCGAGGACCCGGAGCGGATCAAATTCCGTAATCGGTACCATCGTTGCGCCGACGGAGACACAGGCCAACGTACCCAACACACACCCGAAACAGTGGAAAAACGGAACCGGGATGCAGAGGCGATCCTGGTGGGTCAGCCGCATACACTCGGCGATGTTGCGGGCATTGTTGACAATGTTGCGATGAGTGAGCATGACTCCTTTGGGAAAGCCGGTGGTACCCGACGTATATTGCATGTTGATCACATCTTCCGGATGCAACGATTGCTGCCGCTGCACCAACTCCTCCTCGGTCACTTCATCTCCCATTTGCAGGATGTCCTCCCACAAAAACATGCCCGGTTTGCGCTCCCGCCCCAGAAGGATGACGTTCTTCAGCTTGGGCAGTCGGGCGGAGCGCAATTCCCCCGGCGAGCAATCGTTCAATTCGGGACAGATCTCCAACAGCATCTCGACATAATTGTTCCCTTTGAATTGTTCCATCAGGATCAGTGTTTCCGTATCCGACTGGCGCAGCAGATATTCCAGCTCCCGGGTACGGTAGTTGGTGTTGACTGTTATCAGGACGGCGCCCATCTTGCCCGTGGCAAACTGAGTCACCAACCACTCCGGCTCGTTTCGCGCCCAGATCGCCAGATGATCTCCTTTTTTCAACCCCAGTTTCATCAGGCCGCGTGCAGCCCGGTTGCATCGCTGCCGGAATTCCCGGTAACTCCAACGCAACCCGTACTCCGGATAGATCACCGCAGGATGATCCGCCAACCGATCCGCCATTTGATCCAACAGATCCCCCACCGTGATATCGAGAAGTTCCGCCACCCTTGCCCCTCCTCATTCAGCACCCGATTTCCCGGGCGATGATATTTCTCTGAATTTCCGAAGTTCCTTCCCCGATTTCCGTCAATTTGGCGTCACGGAAAAAGCGTTCCACCTTGTAATCATGCATGTATCCATAACCGCCATGGATTTGAACCGCTTGGTTGCATACCTTCATTGCCACCTCGGAGGCGAACAGTTTGCACATGGACGCTTCTTTGGTAAACCGGCGCCCCTGGTCTTTCAGCCAAGCTGCTTTGTACACCATGTTGCGGGCCAATTCGATGTACATGGCCATGTCGGCCAATTTGTGCTGAATCACCTGAAATTTCGAAATAGAACGCCCAAACTGCACCCGTTGCTTGGCGTATTGCAACGCCGCTTCATACGCCCCCTGCGCGATTCCGACCGCCATCGCCCCGATGCCGATTCGCCCGCCATCGAGCGTGATCAGGAACTGTTTGAACCCCTCCCCGATTTTGCCCAAGATGTTTTCATGCGGCACGCGCACGTGATCCATCACTAACTCAGCCGTGTTGGAACTGTGCAGACCCATTTTGTGATATTGATCGATCACTTGAAAGCCTTCCGCATCCGTCGGAACGATGAACGCGGTGATTTCGCGTTGCTCCCCCTTTTTTCCCGTCACGGCCGTCAATGCCAGAAAACGGGCGTAACTGGCGTTGGTGATGAAACATTTGGAGCCGTTGATCACCCATTCATCTCCTTCACGCACCGCAGTCGTCCTGGTTCCTCCCGCGTCCGAACCGGCATTGGGTTCGGTCAGTCCGAATGCCCCGAGCGTTTCCCCGCGGCAAAGCGGGACCAGATATTTTTGTTTCTGTTCCTCGGTACCGAACAAATACAGCGGAGCACAACCCAACGAGATATGAGCAGAATACGTAATGCCAGTTGAAGCGCACACCCGGCTCAACTCTTCCACCGCGATGGCGAAGCTGACCGTATCTGCTCCCCCGCCACCGTATTCCTCGGGAAACGGCAGCCCCATCAGATTGAGTTCAGCCATCTTCTCAAAGATTTCTCGGGGGAACCGCTTGGTCCGATCCCGCTCGTCTGCGGTAGGAGCCACCTCTCCCTCGGCAAAATCACGCATCAATTTGCGGATCATCTTCTGCTCTTCCGTCAGGTCGAAATTCATGTTCTCCCACTCCTTCTTTTTTTGTGGAAAGCGCTATCAATCCCATTATAGGTGGATTCATTTATTTTTATCAAGAATTTTGGGAATGAACACTTTTTTCTGTCGTTTAAGGCGCGGGAGAGCGTTTGCATTGCGATTTGAAAAGGGATAAAATTGAGTCAGTATCTGACAAGAAAAAAGCACCCGTGTAGGATGCTCTCCCCTCACGGATGCTTATTCGAGGAAGTCTTTGAGCCGCTTGCTCCGGCTGGGATGGCGCAATTTGCGGAGCGCTTTGGCTTCGATCTGCCGAATCCGCTCACGGGTGACGCCGAACACCTTGCCCACTTCTTCCAGCGTGCGGGTGCGTCCGTCGTCCAATCCGAAGCGGAGACGCAACACATTTTCTTCCCGCTCGGACAGGGTGTCCAGCACTTCCTTCAGCTGTTCCTTCAACAACTCATAGGCGGCCGCATCCGCCGGCGCCTGCGCGTCATCGTCGGGGATGAAATCCCCCAGATGGGAGTCGTCCTCTTCCCCGATCGGTGTTTCCAGCGAGACCGGCTCTTGCGCGATTTTCATGATCTCGCGAACCTTTTCGGGGCTGAGGTTCATCTCCTTGGCGATTTCTTCCGGCGTGGGTTCACGACCCAGTTCTTGCAACAGTTGGCGGGAAACCCGGATCAATTTGTTGATCGTTTCGACCATATGCACCGGGATTCGGATCGTGCGGGCCTGATCCGCAATCGCCCGGGTGATCGCTTGGCGGATCCACCACGTGGCATAGGTGCTGAACTTGTACCCTTTGCGATAGTCGAATTTCTCAACGGCTTTGATCAGACCCATGTTGCCTTCTTGGATCAGATCCAGGAACAGCATGCCCCGGCCCACATACCGTTTGGCGATGCTGACCACCAGACGGAGGTTGGCCTCGGCGAGGCGCCGCTTGGCTTCTTCGTCCCCCTGTTCGATCCGCTTGGCAAGCTCGACTTCCTCTTCCGCAGACAACAGCGGTACACGTCCGATCTCCTTCAAGTACATCCGAACCGGATCGTTGATTTTGACGCCCGGGGGCACACTCAGGTCATCGTCCAGATATTCCTCTTCAGGATGCGTATCGTCATCGTCAAAGACCATGTCATCATCCACGTCTTCGTTGATCACTTCGATCCCCTGATCAGCCAACTGCTCGAAAAATTCATCGATTTGTTGGGAGTCCTGATCGTAGGCGGACAATTTTTCCATAATCTCTTTATAGCTGAGAACGCCCCGTTTCTTGCCGAGGTCGATCAGTTGTTCCTTCATTTGTTCCAAAGAAAGATCCATTTCGGTGTCAACATGTTGTTCCTTTGCCAATGTCAGTTCCCTCCTTCCCTGATTTCACCGTCTCAGGCCAGCATTTTCTTTTTCTTTTCCAGTTGCAAAAGTTTGATTCCCAACTGGGCCGCCTTTGCGGTGTCACCAGCACGTTCTGCTTCTTCAATCTGACGTTTGATTTCCAATAATTCAAGATGAATGGAATGATGGCGGATGCGACGGATACAGTCGTCCACAGCCTTCTCGGAAAAATCGTCCGGAATGTCCATCATTGCCAGTTCGCTGATGTGAGATGACAACTCGGCATCCTTGACGTAATGCAGGAACCGTCCCGGATCGGCCGGATTACCCTCGGCATAATACGCATACAGATGTGCAACGATGGCTTGGTAATCATCAATGTGAAAATCCGGCCCGAGCGTCTGTTCCACATACGCGGCGATTTCCTTGTCACGGATCATCATGGCGAGCAACTGTTTTTCCGCCTCATGCGCAGCGGTGCGTCTGTCTGAACCGACCATGTGTTTGGTATTATGATATACATTATTCCACTTTGTTTGACCTTTATCCCTTTTGTTTTCTCTTTGTTTGCGCCGCCGGATGCGCCTGAGCTCCTGTTTCAGGGCATCCAGGGACAACCGGTGCTCTTCTGCCAAACGGCGGACATAATGATCCTGCTCGATGGCAAGGGGAAGGTCAGCGACCACTTCCAGGGCCTGCGTCAGATATTTCAACCGTTGCGGTTCATCCCGGAGATCGAAATCCTTTTTCAATCGCTCCAGTTTAAACGCAGTCAACGGGAGAGCGGAACCGATGACGTCCCGGCGAAATGATTCTGCACCCCGTTCACGGATATAATCGTCGGGATCCATCCCTTGCGGCAGTTGCGCCACCTTGACGATGGCCCCCTGTTCCTGAAGCAGTTCCAGCCCGCGATCGGCCGCCGATTGACCGGCATCATCCGCATCGTAGCAGATGATGGCTGCCTCCGCATTGCGCCGGATCACACGGGCTTGCTCCTCCGTAAGCGAAGTGCCCAGTGACGCCACACCGGAACGAATCCCTGCCTGCCAGGCGGCAATCACGTCCATGTAACCTTCAAACAGGACGGCTTGCTGATCTTTGCGCATCGCCTGGCGGGCACGATGCAGGTTGAACAGATTGCGCCCCTTGTGAAAGACAGGTGTTTCCGGGCTGTTCAGGTATTTGGGACGGCCTTCTCCCAACAGTCTGCCGCCGAACCCGACCACACGGCCTTGCGCGTCATGGATGGGAAACATCACCCGCCCGCGAAACCGGTCATAGTATCCGGTTCCGTTTTCACGCATCGAGATCAACCCGGCTTCCTCCATCTCCTGCTCGTGATATCCCCTTCCTTTGAGAAACGACAGGAGGAATTGCCGGGAGGGAGGAGCATATCCGATCTGAAACTCGCGGATCGTCTCCATGCTCACACCCCGACGTTCCAGATATGCCCGTGCGGGCTGACCGTGATCCGTGTTCACCAGCAAGTGGTGGTACAACCGCGCCGCCAAGTCCAACGCCTGACGCAATCGGGTGCGCTTCTCATCCTCCGGCCGTTCCTCCCGATTCGTCTCCGGCAGGGCGATCCCGGCCTGATCGGCCAGATGGCGCACGGCTTCGGCAAAGGAAAGCTGTTCAATTTCCATCATGAACTTAATCACATCGCCGCCTGCACCGCATCCGAAACAATAAAAAATCTGCTTGTCGGGAGCGACTGAAAAGGAAGGGGTTTTTTCTGAGTGAAACGGGCATAAACCGAAATAATTGCGCCCGCTTCGCTTCAATTGCACATATTGACCCACTACATCCAAGATATCAAAATGTTCCCGGACTCGGTCGATGACTTCGTCAGGGATGCGCCCCATCAAGAAATCACCGCTTTCCCGTCTGGATGATCCGTTTTTTGCAGCAGAACCGGGGGTTGTGCCTTAATACCCACTTTGTATTCGACAAAAATCGTCAAAATCCTGCACAACCCCCAATGATAGCCTATAGTAATATTTGGTTTAAATGGATGGAAAAAAAAGAAGGAAACCTTGCCCAACCCCCTATCCCTTTATTCTACACAGAGCATGCGAATCCTTCCAGCCCTTTGGTGTATTTCTTTTTCGACAAAATTGTGTCGAATTTTGCAAGATCGCTCAAAAAGATACACCTGTAGTATTATACGCCGGAAAATGAAAAAAATCCTGCTTCAGCCTTGACATCTCCTTTTTTTTCTATCTTAGAATCATTATTATCTGAAACGGATGACAAAAGGCCCGCCAAGATGTCAGAACGGGCCTTTTGCCTTCAGTGTTTCTTTTCCCCTCGGACAAACAATGAAACATCGAAGGACGTCAGTCGAATTACCGGTCCGGCTGATCCTTGTCTGGCAATATCAGCCGCCACGCTTTCCCAAGCTGCTCCGTATTCTCCCTTCTGTCTCCCCTCTTTCCGGTGCTTCGCTCTACCGGAATCGGTCAGCCCTGTATGGGATCGTCGGGGAATCACTCCCGTGCTTCGAAAGATGAGAGCAGCTACCCACACACGCTTCCGGTATCAAGAGCGTTCAGCCGACAAAGCGGCTTGAGCAGCCGCCAGACGCGCCAAAGGAACCCGGAACGGCGAACAGCTGACGTAGTTCAGTCCGGTGTTGTGGCAGAATTGAATGGAACGTTTTTCGCCGCCGTGTTCACCGCAGATTCCCGTTTTCAGATCGGGTTTGGTCTGGCGGCCCAGCTGGACGCCCATGGAAACCAGCTTGCCCACCCCTTCGGTGTCAAGCGTGATGAAGGGATTATCGGGCAAGATTTTTTGGTCCACGTACTGATGCAGGAATTTGCCTTCCGCATCGTCGCGGCTGTAACCGAACGTCGTCTGCGTCAAATCGTTGGTGCCGAAGGAGAAGAAGTCCGCTTCCTTGGCGATTTGATCGGCCGTCAGCGCCGCGCGCGGCACTTCAATCATCGTACCGATGCTAAACGGAATCGAAACACCCGTCTCCTGTTGAACCTGTTCCGCCACTTCCTCCACCAGTTTGCGCATCTCATGCAGTTCGTTGACATGACCCACCAGCGGAATCATGATCTCGGGCTGCACATCGACCCCTTCTTTTTTGACGATGGAGACTGCTTCAAAAATGGCCCGCACCTGCATCGCATAAATTTCCGGATGGATAATGCCCAATCGACATCCACGGTGCCCCAGCATCGGGTTGAACTCATGCAGGGTCCGTACCTTGCGCAACAGGTTTTCTTTTTTCAGCAGTTCCCGCTTGTCCGCATCCGACGTCATCCGCAGCCGGGTGATTTCCACCAACAGCTCTTCCAAGTCCGGCAAAAACTCATGTAGCGGCGGGTCCAACAGACGGATGGTCACGGGCAGGCCGTCCATCGCCCGGAAGATGCCGACAAAATCCTCGCGTTGCATGGGAAGGAGTTTGTTCAGTGCTGCCTGACGCTCTTCCAATGTTTCCGCCAGGATCATCTCCTGGACGATCGGAACGCGCTCGGCCTCCATAAACATGTGCTCAGTCCGGCACAACCCGATCCCTTCAGCACCAAATTCCCGAGCTTTGGCCGCATCATGCGGATTGTCAGCATTGGCCCTTACTTTCAGCTTGCGCACCTCATCCGCCCAGGTGAGCAATGTCTGGAATTCCCCGGAGAGTTCAGGATCGATGAGGGGGACTTCACCCAGCAACACCTTCCCGGTCCCGCCGTCGATGGACAGGCGATCCCCCTCACGAATCACAGTGTCCCCGATATGCAGTTCTTTCCGCTGCAAGTCAATTCTCAGCTCTTCGCAACCGCAAATGCACGGTTTCCCCATACCGCGCGCCACTACGGCCGCATGGCTGGTCATGCCGCCCCGGCTGGTCAACACACCTTCGGCGGCGATGATACCGTGAATATCTTCCGGTGTCGTTTCCGGCCGGACCAAAATGACCCGTTGCCCCTCGTTGGCCCATTTTTCTGCAGTGTCGGCATCAAACACCACTTGCCCGGAAGCCGCACCCGGGGAAGCCGGCAACCCTTTGGCCAACACTTCCAGCCGGGCGTCGGGATCGACACGGCGATGCAATATCTGGTTCAACTGGTCCGGGTCGACGCGCAACAGGGCCGTCTGTTTGTCGATGATGCCTTCCCGGACCATATCGACCGCGATTTTCACGGCCGCATGGGCCGTCCGTTTGCCCGCCCGGGTTTGGAGAATGAACAATTTGCCCCGTTCCACCGTAAATTCGATGTCCTGCATGTCACGATAGTGATGCTCCAGGCGTTGGCTGATCTCCTGGAACTGCTTGTAGATCTCCGGCATTTGTTCGGCCAGTCGGGCAATCGGTTGGGGGGTGCGGATGCCGGCGACGACGTCTTCCCCTTGGGCATTGATGAGAAATTCGCCGTAAAGCGTTTTCTCTCCGGTCGAGGGGTTGCGGGTAAACGCCACACCGGTGCCCGAATCGTCTCCCATATTGCCAAACACCATCATCTGCACGTTGACGGCCGTCCCCAAATCATCGGGAATTTTGTGCAGTTTGCGATAGAATATGGCACGCTGGTTGTTCCAGGAGTCAAATACCGCGATCACCGCCCGGCGCAATTGTTCATGCGGATCCTGCGGGAATGCCTCACCGGTCTGTTCCTGCACGAGTTTCTGGAACGAAGCGATCACCTGTTTCCAATCTTCCGCTGACAATTCCGGATCATGTTTGACGCCCCGCGATTCCTTGACGTTGTCGATGATCCGCTCAAAACGGTAGTGGTCGATCCCCAGAACCACATCACCGAACATCTGGATGAACCGGCGGTAGCAGTCATAGGCAAACCGGGGATTTCCGGTCAGTTGCGCCAATCCTTCCACCGTTTCGTCATTGAGTCCCAGGTTCAAAATGGTGTCCATCATGCCGGGCATCGAGTACACCGCTCCGGAACGCACAGACACCAACAGCGGGTTGGACGGGTCGCCCAATTTTTTCCCTGTTTGCGCTTCCAATTCTGCCAATGCTTTTCGAACCTCATTCATTAGTCCTTCGGACAATTGTTTCCCGCCGGCATAGTAATCGTTGCACGCTTTCGTGGTAATCGTAAACCCCGGAGGAACCGGGAGGCCGGCGCGGGTCATCTCGGCCAGATTGGCGCCTTTGCCTCCCAACAGGTTCCGCATTTGGGCGTTTCCTTCATGAAACAGGTAGACTCGCTTCTCGCTCATACAGCAGTGCCTCCCTTGCGCAGAATGTCCAGAATCAGGTTGGCCGTTTCTTCCACTGCTTTGTTGGAAACGTCGACGATCGGACAGCCAACCCGCTTCATAATTTTTTCCGCGTAATCGAGCTCTTGCAGAATCCGCTCCATATTGGCGTAGTTGGCCCTTGACGTCAACCCCAGCGCCTTGAGACGTTCACGCCGGATGTTGTTCAATTGCTCGGGCTGAATGGTGAGTCCGATGCATTTTTTGTTGTCGATCATAAAGAGCTCCTCCGGAGGCTCCACTTCCGGAACAAGCGGCACGTTGGCCACTTTCAGCCGCTTGTGTGCCAAATACATGGAGAGCGGCGTTTTGGAGGTGCGCGACACGCCGATCAAGATGACGTCTGCGCGCAACAGTCCGCGCGGGTCGCGGCCGTCATCGTATTTGACCGCAAATTCGATCGCTTCCACCCTGCGAAAATAATCTTCGTCCAGACGGTGGACCAATCCGGGTTCTCGTTTGGGTTCCTGTCGGAACAAACGGGACAGGCCTTCAATCATGGGTCCCATGATGTCCACGACAGGAATGCCCGCTTTACCCGCCTCTTCCAGCAAAAACTGCTGCAACTCCGGAACCACCAGTGTGAACGCAATCATACCGTTCACTTCTTTTGCCGCTTGGACCGTTTCCATGATCGTGCCCTTATCGTCCACATATGGGACACGCCGAATGTCGATATGCCCTCCGTTAAACTGGCTGGAGGCCGCCCGGACCACAAATTCGGCCGTTTCTCCGATGGAATCGGAAACGACAAAAACAATCGGCTGCTGGGTTTGGTTGGATATGGTTCTTCCCCTCCTATATCAGACATCCGTATGTTGTCCCAGTTCCACAAACGCTTTGGTGATCGTTGTTTTGGTGATGCGTCCGATCACTTCCACCCCGTCGCCGTCCTCCATCGGGCGCACCACTGGAAGCGCGTCCACCTGATACCGCATCAACTTGGCCGCTGCATCCAACAACGAATCGTCCGGCGAGCACGTGACGATGTTGGGCATCCGGGTCATGACAATGCTGACGGGGATCGTTTGCAAGTCCTGTTTGCCCATGGCCGTTTTCAATAAATCTTTCCGTGAGACAACTCCGGCCAGCTGTTTATTCTCCTTGACAACGAACAGGGTACCGACGTCTTCGAGAAACATGGTGCAAATGGCGTCATATGCGGAGGTTTCCTCTTTGACCACAATCGGCAATGATTTGTAATCCTTGACCATCAATTTGCGCACATGTTCGCCGAGAAGTTGATTGGCTGATTTGCCGGCATAAAAATACCCCACCCGAGGTCGTGCATCCAAAAATCCCGCCATCGTCAGGATGGCCAGATCAGGGCGCAACGTGGCTCTTGTCAGATTGAGCTTCTCGGCGATTTGCTCACCGGTGATCGGACCTTCATCTTTGACGATTTGCAAGATCCGCTCTTGTCGTTTGGTTAGCTCGATCTCCCCACACCCCCAGTATGATCCGCACACTTATTATGTCATACTGAATCGTTTGTTTCACCATTTAGTATATACTATATCCCATTCCCAGCTTGTCTGCAACCGATTTTCTTCATGAGTTTTTTCGTTTGGGGAAAACTAACGGGTGTCTGATCCATAGCGTACGCGCCGCTTTCCCGGCTTGTTCACCTGAATGCTCCCGGCAAGCAGATCATGTCCGCCTGCAACGGGGGCTCTCTTGAACAGTACCACGCTGATTGCAATCCGCGTTTTTCTATGAATTGGAAGAAAATCAAGTGGTCAATGGAGGAATTCTCATGCTGTTTTCCAATCCGGTGGCGGTGACGAGTGCGCCCGATCTCCATCAGATGCATACCATCGGCAAAATGGGCATTCGCCGGGTGGAGTTGCAACTTTCGCCCGCACGGTACACAACGGAGGAACTGGCCGACTTGTTCCGAACTTCCGGCACGGAGCCGATGGCCTTTCGCGTTTCTCCCGACATGGGGTTGGGTACTCCCTCTTTTGAACTTGAAAATTGGCGATATTGGTTGGAAACCGTTGCACCTCTGTTTTTGGAACAACCCAAATGGGTGATCGGATTCGGGGCCACCGTTACACTGGGAGAAATATTCGAGTTTCTGGACGAGCGTCCCCATGATTTCAATGCCTTGCATGATTTCAAAACCCAATACGTGGAAACGGTGATCAAGCAGCTGCGCCAGATCGAGGAAATCGCCAAACCGCTCGGTATCCATCTGCTGATCGAAAATGCACCGATGGGAGGTCCCCTGTATTTTGAACCGGGGCAGGCCCGTATCCACCCTGCTTTGCGCACACCGCGTCATCTGCTGCAAATCACGCAGGCGACCGATGTGAAACTGTGCCTGGACACCGCTCATGCGCGCATTGCATCCAACGTTTTGTCCTATATGCACCGATCCCGCAGTTTGTTTGCCGGTGCAACGGAAAAGGAGATCATGAACGCACCGCGATCTTGGCGGGAATTTTACAGACAGACCCAGGAACATATAGCGATGGTCCGCCTTTCCTATGCAGTCAGTTGGGGGGACACCCCCCATACGGCGCACATCCCCTTCCCGGAGGAAGCGCACCCGGAATTGCTCGATTTTGCCGAAGAAGTGGATACCGCTACACCGATCAGCTTGACCGCCGGAGAAACGTCGGAACAGCTGCCGGTATTCCTGGATACGTTGCGTCAATTGAAAAAACGATAAAGAACAAGGCCGTTCCGTGATGGAACGGCCTGATTCTGCTGACAAAATGTCTACCATCGTGATTTGGGTGCGCCGAAATTCCTTTCGCTCCTGCATCACAAAGCAATGGCCGCCCGCGGGAAATCGACCCTCTCACTTATCCATATCACCCACTCGTTCGCTTTCAAATTCTTGCTATCATATTCAGCATGTCTTTACGTCACCCGACTACCGGGTGTATTGTAAACGTGGAGGTTATGAAAATGAACGAAGCGCTTTGGAAAGCGATTGTCAATTGTGAAACCACTTTTGATGGGAAATATTACTACGGCGTGATCACAACCGGTATCTTTTGCAGGCCATCATGCCGTTCCCGCACTCCAAACATACGCAATGTCCGTATTTTCCGAAGCGTTGATGAAGCGATCGTTTCCGGTTTTCGCCCGTGTAAACGGTGTCTCCCGGATCAAGGCCCGCTTGGTCCAGACGCAGAGCTTGTGGAAGATGTGAAAAAAATGATCCATACCCGTTATCATGATAAGCTTACGCTTGCCCAGTTGTCCGGTGAAGTGACGATCAGTCCCTATCATCTACACCGAATTTTTAAGCGTTTCACGGGAATGACACCCGCTGAGTACTTGTTGCAATTCAGGATCAACGCAGCTAAACAAGCTTTAAAAGATCCTCGGTACAATACGATTACAGAAATCGCCCTCGCCATTGGCTTTAACAGCCTCTCGCACTTTTCGTCTGTATTCCAAAAGGTGACCGGTCAAACCCCTTCGGAGTTCAGAAATTCTCACCTGAAATCCGTCAAAGGAGGAGAACGTTTTGACCAAAGAACCGGAGAATGTCTATTGGGGCATATGTAATCTCGGAAACCGGACATTTCGTTTGGCTGCCACGAAAGCCGGGCTATGCTGTATTACATTGCCCAACGAATCGTTTGAAGCACTTGAACGTTGGGCTCAAAAACACATGGGAAGTTCCATTTTGGTAAAAGATGAAACGTTATTGTCCGAATATATCCAACAACTGAAAGCGTATTTTGAATCAAGGAGAAAAGCGTTTACCTTTCCACTCGATCTTCGGGGGACTCCATTTCAAATTCAAGTATGGAAAGCACTGCTTGACATTCCCTATGGAACCACTAAGAGCTACTCGGAAATTGCAAAGGCAATCAACCGACCGTTAGCTGTTCGGGCCGTCGGAGCTGCAAACGCCGCTAACCCGATACCGGTGGTCATCCCATGCCATCGCGTCATTGGCAAAAACGGAACCTTGACAGGGTATCGAGGCGGACTGGATCTCAAGGCTGAACTGCTTCGTTTGGAGGGAATCACGTAGACAGACGAACAAACAATGCTTTATCACACATTTTGAGAGTGATGAAATGATGCCTTTGAAAATGAAAGATGAGTGTGAAAAATGCGGAAAGTCACTTCACCATCATGATGAAGCATATAT
The DNA here is from genome assembly GCF_016938855.1 of Polycladomyces zharkentensis. Classification (NCBI taxonomy): domain Bacteria; kingdom Bacillati; phylum Bacillota; class Bacilli; order Caryophanales; family Thermoactinomycetaceae; genus Polycladomyces; species Polycladomyces zharkentensis. Next base: position 281,886 of record NZ_JAFHAP010000004.1, read on the forward strand.
TTGCTCTTTTGAATGCACATGTTGTCGAAACTGCACTGAAATGATGCTATTTAAATGCCCAAATTGGCGCGGGTGAGTTGGTTCGTCGTCCCAGGAGGATAACCTAGGTCTAAACGAAATGAGGGGTTATCTGCGTCGTTTTTCCGGTCTCAAAAAGGGGTGTTGCAATCGAAGCCCATGGCTTTGTCAACAACGAAGGCCGTTCCGTGATGGAACGGCCGTTTTTATTACGTCAAGACCAATTGATCGAACCGTGCGAACTGATGCACCAAATCCGTGATCCGGCGCAACAAACCCAGTCTGCGTGTCCGGACGGTTTCGTCCTCCACCATCACCAAGACTTCGTCGAAAAACCGGTGGATGACGGGAACCATCGACGCCAACGCTTCATACATACCGTCGGCATCCTGCTCCGACAAGCTCGCCATAAAGGCCTTTTCTGCCTCCTGATAGGCTTCGTACAACTTGCGCTCGGCCGGCTCCGTCATATCAGCTTCCGCCAACGGCACATCGTGCGTACCCTTGACACCGAGATTGGCTGTACGGGTGAAGCCTTCTACGGCCAGTTTGTAGGTTTCGTAGGCGTTCGCCCGGTCCATCAATACTTTCGCTTTGGCCAACACCAGCTTGGGCCGGGATATGTCCGCACCCAGTACCGCGTCAATCACATCGTAACGAATGTTTTCTTCCTGCAGTACCGTTTTCAAACGTTGTGCAAAGAACGAACGCAATTCTTCCGCGGTTTCCTCCGCCGATTTTTTCAAAAGCCCCTCCGATTGCAGGCGCTCCAGCGCGATTGCCCACAACTGATCCAGTGTCAATTGAGACCAACCATGGTCCAACAAGATTTGCACGATACCGGAAGCTCTTCTCCGCAAGCCGTAGGGATCTTGCGAACCGGACGGCTGGATGCCGATTCCGAAACAAGCGGCGACCGTGTCCATTTTGTCAGCCAACCCGATCACGGCACCAATCGCGGACTGCGGTGTCTCATCCCCGGCATGGCGCGGTTGGTGATGTTCCCTGATCGCCCGTGCCACTTCTTCGTCTTCCCCGGCTTTTCGCGCATATTCCTCGCCCATGATACCTTCCAGCTCGGGGAACTCGTAGACCATCTGCGTGGACAGATCGAATTTGCAGATCTGTGCCGCCCGTTTCAATACCCGTCGACGGTCTTCTTCCCATTGCAACGCATCGGCCAGACGGTCCGCCATATGGACAATCCGCCGCACTTTGTCGCCCACGGTGCCCAATTCTTCGTGAAACACCACCTGATCCAGCTTTTCCACCGCCTGATCGATCGGCAGCTTCAGGTCCTCGTCATAGAAGAATCGGGCATCAGCCAAACGAGCGCGCAGTACCTTTTCATTCCCTTTGGCCACCACGTCGAGGGAGGTTTCGTCCCCGTTACGCACGGTGACAAAATGCGGCAACAAACGGCCATCGGCGGATTCCACGGGGAAGTAACGCTGATGTTCCCGCATCGTGGTGATCAGCACGGCACGCGGCAACACCAGAAAATCTGGATCGAACGAACCGGCAAGTACCGTCGGGTACTCCACCAGGTGCGTCACTTCGTCCAACAAATCTTCCGCGACCGGAATGCGCCATCCGCGCTCCGCTTCCATCCGCCGCAACTGGTCCAATATCCTCTCTCGCCGCTCATTGACGTCAGCGATCACCCATTGCTCACGAAGGGCTTCCACATATTGACCCGGATGAGACAACGTCACCTCTTTCCCCAAGAACCGATGGCCCCTCGTCCGGTTGCCAGCGGTCACACCGGCCCATGAAAACGAAACGGTCTCTTCGCCAAACAGACAGACCAACCAGCGAACCGGGCGGATAAAGCGGGTGCGCTCCGCTCCCCAACGCATCGTCTTGGGGAAATGAAGCGAGGAAAGTACCGACGGCAGACCTTCAGCCAACAGTGTCGCCGTCGGTTGCCCTTCCACCCTTTTGCGGGCAAACACATACGTTTCCCCTTTGAATTCGTCAAACACCAACGCATCGACCGGGACTCCCTGTTTCCGGGCGAACCCCTCCGCCGCTTTGCTCCAGCTGCCGTCAGGCGTAAGAGCGATTTTTTTGGCCGGACCCCGCACTTCCTCATCCAAGTCCTCCTGCCGTTCGGCCACATCGCCGATCAAAACCGCGATCCGGCGTGGTGTTGCGTATGTAACCGCCTCTTTTGCGTCGATGCGCTGTTCCTTCAACCATTTTTGCAACCGGTCGGCCAATTGGTGGCGCAGATCATCGATAAACCGGGCGGGAATTTCCTCGCAACCGATTTCCAGCAACAAATCACGCTTCGTCACGCTGATTCCCTCCTTTTTTCAGCAAGGGATACCCCAGTTCCTCCCGGGACTGAACATACGCGCGGGCACATTGCCGGGCCATGTTGCGCACACGGGCCAAATAGCCGGTTCGTTCGGTCACGCTGATTGCACCGCGCGCTTCCAACAGATTGAACGTGTGAGAGCATTTGAGCACATAATCGTAGGCGGCGTGTACCAACTTTGCTTCCAGCGCCCGTTTCGCCTCGTTTTCGTAGGCGTCGAACAGGCGGAACAACAGATCGGCGTCGGAGATCTCAAACGAGTATTTGGAGTGCTCGTATTCCGGCTGGTGGAACACGTCGCCGTAGGTAACGCCGTTCACCCACTCCAGATCGTAGACGCTCTCCTTCTCCTGGATGTAGGTCGCCAACCGTTCGAGTCCGTATGTCAGCTCCACCGAAACCGGATCGACATCCAGTCCCCCCACTTGTTGGAAGTAGGTGAATTGGGTGATCTCCATCCCGTCGAGCCATACTTCCCATCCAAGGCCGGCAGCCCCCATGGCGGGGTTTTCCCAGTTGTCCTCGACGAATCGGATGTCGTGATGCCGCGGATCGATTCCCAGCGCACGCAGGCTGTCCAGGTAGATTTCCTGGATATTGTCGGGTGACGGTTTCATGATCACCTGGAACTGGTGATGCTGGTACAGGCGGTTCGGGTTTTCCCCGTAGCGGCCGTCAGCCGGCCGGCGCGAGGGCTCCACATACGCCACGTTCCAAGGTTCCGGACCCAACGCGCGCAAAAACGTCATCGGGTTCATCGTCCCGGCCCCTTTTTCCACATCGTACGGTTGGACCAGGACACAGCCCTGTTCGGCCCAAAACGACTGCAAACGCAAAATCATTTCCTGAAAGTTCATCATTCCACCTCCATCATCATGGCACGACCAATCAGGCATGATCAAAACGGCTGTCTCCGGGGTCCCTTTCCCCGGCTCATTCCCCGCGTGATGAAGTCGCTCATCGGGGAACGATGTTCCTCGATCTCCCATTTGCCGGACACGCTCTTGTGCCTACGATCCTTGCACATTGACCGGGTGAACCATGAATGACCAGGTCCGCCCCGTTCCGCGGAGAACGACAAAAACCCCCCTGTCCCCTTTCACATAGGGACGGGAGGTTTCCCGCGGTTCCACCCTATTTGACCGACCGCATCTTTCAGTCGATCCCCTCTTTTGCACTCGTGCTCGAGACTGCCCTTCACCGGGTTCCGTGGCCGGGCTTCCACCCTCCCCGGCTCGCTCAGACACGAAAGATCCGGTTACTCCTTTCTCTCATCGCACTTCCGTTGTTCAGTTTTGGAGATAGACTATTTATACCAAAGAAAAAAGGACCTTGTCAATCTCGGCCCCATCCGCCTCGCATCTGATCCAGAAATGCGCGCGATCGCAAACGAACGGGAACATACTCGTCGATGAACGCACGCAATGCGTTGTCCAGTTGTCGCTTGGTCTCTTCCTTGACCCGAACTTCCCCCAGCCGGTCCGGCACGGCCCGTTGCAACAGCTTCAAAATGCGGGCCGACGCTTCGGACAACGGCAATGAAGCCGGGTCATGCGACGCGCAATCCAAACAGAGAAATCCCCCGTGTCGAACACTGAACCGAACGGGCAGTACCGCCCGTTTGCATCGGGTGCACCCGTCCAGATAGGGACGGTATCCCGCCATTTCCAACACTTTCAATTCAAAGATATGGCGCAGTATGTCGGCATCGGTTTCCGTTTCTAACAACGACAAGGTGGACGTCCACAATGCAAACAAATGCGGGTGTGGTTCCTTTTCTTCCGTCAGGCGGTCCAGCAGTTCGGACAGGTAAGCGGCGATCGCCGTTTTTTCCAGATCGGAGCGAAGCAAATGATGAGCATGAATGAGATCAGCTTGCGACAAGGTGGGCAACCCGCTCCCTCCCGAAAACCACACATATTCGCCGTGGGTAAAAGGTTGGGTCACCGCGCTGAAACGGCTTTTCGGCTTTTTGGCACCGCGGGCCATCACAGAGACCTTGCCCTGTTCCCGAGTAAACAACCAGACGAGCTTGTGACTTTCCCCGTAATCGCGGGTGCGGATCACCACGCCTTCCGTTTTGATCAGCATACGCCGCGTCCTTCCTAGGTTATCTCTTCCTCATCCCGGTCATCCGGCGTTTCTTCTGCGGAATCGTTCGCTAACGCCTCCGCATCCTTGTACAACAAGTATGCGTCGACACTGCCAGTCACGGCAAAACAGTTCCAAAAGAATTCGCGCAACCAGCATCATCCTTTCCGCTTTGTTGTCATCTGTTAGGATGACCGGGATCGGAAGGAGTATGTGTGAATTGCGGGATATCCTCAGAAACTTTTTCTTCCAGTTCAATCCTCTTCCCGATAGCCGAACTGCCGCAGGAGAAATTCTTCGTTGCGCCAGTCCTTCTTCACTTTCACCCATAAATCGAGGAAAACCTTGCTGCCGAAGAGGCGCTCGATTTCCTCCCGCGCCAGTCTGCCCACTTCTTTGAGCATGCTGCCCCGTTTGCCGATCAGGATGCCCTTTTGCGAATCCCGCTCGGTGTAAATGGTGGCACGAACGTAGACGGCTCCGTTATCGCGCTGTTTCATCTCCTCCACGATCACCGCGACGGAATGCGGAATTTCCTCGCGCGTGAGAAACAGCACCTTTTCCCGGATCAGTTCGCCGACGATAAATCGCTCCGGGTGATCCGTCACCTGGTCTGCCGGATAGTAAGCCGGTCCTTCCGGCAAGCGTTCGAAAATCAACCGTACCAGCGTGGACGTGTTGTTCCCCTGCAACGCGGAAATGGGGACAAACTCCGCGAAGTCGTGCAGTTGCCGGTACTGGTCGATCAGCGGCAACAGATCGTCGGGATGAACCTGGTCGATTTTGTTGATCACCAGAAAGACCGGCGTTTTGATCCCCTTCAGGTGTTCGATGATGTATCGATCACCGGGTCCCAGTCCTTCGCTCGCATCAACCAGGAACAGTACCAAATCCACTTCCTCCAACGCGTTTTGCGCCGTTTTCACCAAGTATTCGCCCAGTTTGGATTTGGGTTTATGGATGCCGGGCGTATCCAGAAAAATGATCTGTCCGCGTTCGTCGGTATATACGCCGCGAATCTGGTTCCGCGTCGTCTGCGGCTTGTCCGACATGATCGCCACTTTCTGGCCGATGATGTGGTTCATCAGCGTCGATTTCCCCACGTTGGGGCGGCCGATCAACGCCACAAACCCCGATTTATGCCCTTCACTCATCACGCAAATCCCCCTTTCCGAACGCGCCGGGCAACAATTCCCCCACTGTTGTTTCGGTCACGTCACCTTTGAGGTTGGCCAACCACACCTTCATGTCCGGAGGGCACAATTCAAACAATACCTGGCGGCAAGCACCGCAGGGGGAAACCGGCCACTCCGTATCCGCCACCACGGCAATCCCGGCAAATCGGCGGGCGCCTTCGGACACCGCTTTGAACAGCGCCGTCCGTTCCGCACAATTGGTCAGTCCGTACGAGGCGTTTTCCACGTTGCACCCCGTAAATATGGTTCCCTCGTCCGTCAACAAAGCGGCTCCAACCCGGAACCGCGAATAGGGAACATAGGCTTGCTCGCGCGCTTGTTTCGCTGCTTCGATCAATCGCTCCATGTCCAATCTCCTTTGCCCACCATCTACATTGTCTCATTGGTAACCGTTTGGAACCGGATCATCTCCAGGTTACCCAGGATTGCTGACAAAGTTTCGCAAACAGCCCCGGCCTTCGCTCCGTATCCTTGCGCCCAAAGTTGATCGGTTGAGAAAACGTGACGATTGCTGATGGATTGACACTTCCTATCCATCCTACAGCATTTGCACGCCGATGACCGCTACCACGATTCCCAGCAGCGCACCCAGGATCACCGGTTCTGCCCGGTCATGCATGCGGTATCTCGTTCCCGTCAGCAAGAGGGCCATCAAATACACCAAAATCGTAACCAGCAATTGACCAATAATCAAGACCAGCGAGGTGGCGATGCAGAAAGCGAGGGAAGTTGTGATGCTGGGTTCCCAACGTGCACGATCCAATCGATGCATCCAACCCTTGATCATGAGCGTGAGGAAAAAGTCAAACGCGATAATCGCGGCAAGACCGATGTTGAGCGGATAATGGGAGCCTTTGAAATATGCGGAGAACAGTTTGTCCAGATAGGGCCAGAACACACTGACGCCGACCACCACAGCCAGACCGGCGCACAACAATACAGCGCCGGCGGCGACGTCTTTGGCCACTTTGGCCAACGGGTGGAATTCTTCGGTGACCATGTCCACTACCGATTCGACGGCAGTGTTGAACAATTCGGCCACCAACACCAGGATGATGGTGACGAATAGCAACAGTGCTTCCGCCTTGGTCAACGGCAGGTACAAACTTAACAGCAACACGCCCAATGCACTGAGAAAGTGGACACGCATATTGCGCTGGGTGACCAGCGTATACCGCAACCCTTCCAGCGCATATCGAAAACTTCGGATCACTTTGCCCAACCACATGAGAGAATCCCTACCTTTTCAAGCCGACTCGTTCCAAAATCTCCTCCTGACGTGTAAACATCTCTTTTTCTTCCGCTTCCGTGCCGTGATCATACCCCAAGAGATGCAAAAAACCGTGTACCGCGAGAAATCCCAGTTCCCGTTCGAATGAGTGTCCGTACTCCGCTGCTTGCTCCACTGCACGTGGAATGGAGATGAAAATGTCGCCCAACGGAACCGGCTCCCCGTCCGTGGTTTCCCATTCCTCATCCGGCTCCCACAACGGGAAGGACAACACATCCGTGGGCCGGTCCACATCCCGGTATTCGTGGTTCAACCGGCGAATGGCCTCATTATCCAACAACGTGACGGACACTTCGGCAGACGGCAATTGTTCGATCTCCGCTCCCGCCGCCAGACACCGTTCGATCCATACCAGTGCCGCACGCTGGGATTCCGTCAAATCGGTTTCCACATTGAGGTCAATCGTGATGCTCATGCCTGTTTCACCCCTTTGTTCGGCCATTCTTCCGGATATTCGATGCGTGAGTGGAAGATGCCGTTTAAGGTTTCACACATGGATCGGGCGATCACGTCCAATTCTTTCAGTGTCAGATCGCACTCATTGAATTGACCGTCTTCCAGACGATCCCGGATGATTTTGCGCACAATCCCTTCAATACGGGCCGGTGTCGGACGGGCCAGCGACCGGACGGCCGCCTCCACGCAGTCGGCAATGCCGACGATGGCCGCTTCCTTAAATTGCGCTTTTGGCCCCGGATAGCGGTAATCTTCTTCCAACACCTTTCCCCCGTCACTTTGTTTCATTGCCTTGTGATAAAAGTATTTGAGCAATGTTGTACCGTGGTGTTGAGCAGCGATGTCCCGAATCGGTTTGGGGATGCCGTGTTCCTCCAACATCTCCACACCGTCCTTGGGATGGGACAGGATGATGGTTTTGCTCAGGTTGGGCGAGATTTTGTCGTGCGGATTCTCCCCCATCTGGTTTTCGATGAAAAACTGAGGACGTTTGGTTTTCCCGATATCGTGATAATACGCACCCACACGCGCCAAAAGACCGTTTGCCCCGATGGCTTCTGCAGCCGCTTCGGACAAATTGCCGACAATGATCGAATGATGATAGGTTCCGGGTGTTTCGATCAGCAGTTTGCGTAACAGCGGATGGTTGGGATTGGACAGTTCCAGCAGACGGAGCGGGGAAAGGATTTCAAAGACCGTTTCAAAATAAGGCAAAAATCCGATCGTGAGAACAGCGGAGAACAACCCGCTGGCAAAACCGAACCCGATCGACCAAAACCAGTCTCCCCAACCGCTTTCGATCGGCGCCAGCAGAAAAACCGCCGTGATCGGCACCACGCTGGCCAATGACGCGATCAGCCCGGCACGCAAAATGGAAGTGCGGTTGTGTACACCTGCCAATCCCCAAGCACCGGCCATTCCGATCACCAATGACACCAAGCCGTAACGGAAATCAAACAACAGATGGCTTTCGGTATTGAAGATCACACTGGCCAAAATGGCGAACAGCACCGCGCAACTCAACGCCAGATTGATGTCCAACAGCAGTGTGATCAACATCGTGCCGAAAGCGACGGGTGCCAAATAGCCCAACGTGCTCCATTCCAAATTTTGTCCCACCGCCACCACCTTCATCCCCGAGGCTGTCAGCAATACGATGGTGGCCAACATCAAGAGCTTCGCATTGTCCCGATGTACATCGGGTTGGTAGCGGTGGACGGCACCGTACAGCATGACCAACAGCAAACAGACAAACAAACCCAATCCGAAATGCGGCCATGGGTTGGTATAATCGTGAATCAAGCCGAGTTCCTTCAGTTTGCGGTGCTGATCGGGCGTGATCACTTCCCCGGCGGAAACAATGATTTGTCCCTTTTTGATCGGTACCGGCTCCACACTGTCCCATGCCGCTTCCTGAAGCGCCTTGGTCCTGGCTTCATCGTAAAATTCGTTGGGCACAATGCTCGCCCGTACCAATTCCCGTATGACACTGCGGGATTGGGCATTGATCGACGATGCCAACAGCTCGCGATCCACCTCGTTCCGCTTTTGTTCCAATTCGGACTGGCGGACGCCGGATGAGAGGATGTTGCGGGCGATCTCCCGGCTCACGAAGCGCATTTCCGTCAGTTGGTCGGGAGAGGTTCGAACGAGTTGCGTGTAAAAGGCATCCGATAAACGATAGGGGATCAATTCCCGCACACTTTTGATTTTCTGCTGCTCCGTCAAAGAAGTGTCGGCGACGATTCGACGCGCGTCCGTGAAGATGCGATCCAAGCGTTCGATCAGAATCCCCGTCAGTTCATCATCCCGCCGGTACTGCTTTTCAACCGCATCCGCCGCCTGTTTTCGGGCCGCCTCCGTCGCCTCCGGGTCCACTTTGGTGACGGGCGACACGATGGTTTCCTTGCTGACCGAACCCGGTGACAACTCATATTGCTTGGGTAAGACCGCGTTCATCATCATCAGGTACAACAGCACACCGACCGTAAAGTAGATCAACAGGCGGACGCGGACGCTGGATTGCGTGCCCGCAGGGAGCCGTATGCGTCGAAACCTTCTGGACGGAGGCTCATTGGTGGATATCATCTTTTGATCGACTCCTTCACGTTCTCCCGCTAGGCATAACGATCATAAGCATCGATGATTTTTTGCACCAATGTGTGACGGACAACATCTTCCTGCCCCAAATAGACGAACCGGATTTCGGGTACCGATCGCAACACGCGTTGCGCTTCTATTAATCCGGATTGTTTACCTTTGGGCAAATCAATTTGCGTAACGTCACCGGTCACGACCATTTTGGACCCGAATCCCAACCGCGTCAAAAACATCTTCATCTGCTCGGGCGTCGTATTTTGCGCTTCATCCAAAATGACGAACGAATCCTCCAGTGTGCGGCCCCGCATATACGCCAAGGGCGCCACTTCGATCAATCCGCGTTCCATCATTTTGGCCACCTGTTCCGCTCCAAGCATGGTGTACAAACTGTCATACAACGGTCGCAAATACGGATCCACTTTTTCCTGCAGGTCTCCCGGCAGAAACCCGAGGCTTTCGCCTGCCTCCACCGCCGGCCGCGTCAACACGATCCGCTTGACACGATGCGACTTCAGCGCCGTCACCGCCATGACGACCGCCAGAAACGTCTTTCCCGTCCCGGCGGGACCGATACCGAAGACGATATCATGCTTCCGTATGGCGGAGACGTAATGGCGTTGGCCCAACGTTTTGGCCTGAACGGATTTCCCTTTGTAGGTGGTGCCGATCTGCTCGTCAAACAGCTCCAGCAGTTCATCGGCCATTCCCTGTCGGGCCAAACGATGAGCGTACACGACATCCCGCTCGGTGATGGAAGTCCCCCGGCGAATCAATGTCAACAAGACGCGGAACAGATGGCCGAGCACCGCTTGTTCCTCAGGGGAGCCGGTGATGACGACCTCTTCTCCGCGCGCAACAATTTTGGCTGTTGTGTTGGCCTCGATCCGCTTCAGATAGGTATCGTGAGGCCCGAACAAACTCAATGCTTCACCTGCATCACGCAAACGGATTTTCATCGGTTGTTGACTTTGTTGCAATGGCTCATTCTCCTTGCAAAATCGGTTGTGGCACCGCAATGTTTTCGACTGCGTTGAAGTGTATCTTCAAATAAACTTTACCATTGTCCAGTCGCTCGTGCAAAACTTTTTCCTCCAAAATCCTGCCGTCTTGCCCCAGGCGGGCCAGCAAATCCGCACGGGCCCGTTCCATTCCCAAGCGGACCGCTTCTTCTCTCGTCAAGATGCGTTTCACCCATTTCATCTCCAACCGCTTCTCGTTGACCCAACCGATGGGCAGACGCCAGTTGCGCACCCGGACAGCGTGGTATTCCTGCATGGTTTCATATCGATTGAAGGGAACGGGATTCCACAAGAAAGAGAGCCGCAAAACATGGGAACCCACATACAAGTGGGTGGAAACGTGACGTTCGCCGGTAAACACTTTTCGTTTTTGCGTCAGTGGAACGACCACGTCCGAGTCGTACCACATGATCCCCAGCACTTTTCCCTTCGCCCCGACCAACCGGAGCGAACCTTTCTGCTCGGGGTTACCGTAATAACCCGAAATCAATACTTGCCCCTTGCGCACCATGTCGGATACACCCACCATGGGACGCCCCCGCTCCACACGCAGATCGTACACCATGGCATCCCGTTTGGCAACGAAGTTGACGGGACCGCGGTCGTCGCTTTGTTCTTTGGGGTCCACCCGCTTTTTTTCCACAACGGTGATAATCGCCCGCGTTCCTTCCAACCGGAATCCCACCCAAGAAACGCCTGGAAGTTTACGGGACAATTGATATTGGACCGATTCCGTGTCAGGAATGCGGTATTTCACCTGACCGACGTACACGCCCGCCTGCTTGGCCAACGCAAGAATCTGTTTATCCGGGATGGTCTCATTGCCTTCCACATCCACCCGCCACACGATGGAGGCCATGACAAACAGCATCGCCAAAAACAACGCGATGCCCGCCGTAAAGAATTTCCGTCGCTCAATTTTGTGCAACCAAAACGGTAATCCCTTCTTGCCGACGATGCGCATGGAGATTCCCGTACGGCGCACCAGCGGCACCATGCGGTAAAAATCTTGTACCGTCAGAGTAAACCGCAGTCGCTTTTGATCCGACCAACGGATATCTTTCAGTTGGAGCCCGGTACTCATCGCCCGGTTCAACCACTGTGTCAAGTTGTCTCCTTTGAGTTCCACCCGCAGGTGACCGGTCATCGATCGTGGCCACTTGAATTGCGTCACGGCTCCCTCTCCTCATTTCGCAAACTCAATCCCGTGTATGTTTCCCTCGATCCACACCTCGTCCCGGTAAATGGCGCGAATCGTCAATTGCGTCCCGGTAATGCACAGGCTTCCCTCACTCAACCGCAACCGCAGTTCCCCGTCGCTGAAATGTGTCACTTCCCGATAATTTTCCACTGCGATTTGTTGTGACCCGATCATTTGAATGCGCGGAACGTCGGACGTCACATCCGGGGGAATATCCAGCCATTGAAAGGCCCGTTTTCGCAGCTTACTGCTTATCCTCCGCATGGACCAGCCCTCCATCTCCTTTCTAACCCTTATGCTGTCCAATCCGAATTTATGAAGGGCAAAATGAAAAGCGATGCGTCAAAACGCACCGCCCAGATTGATGAAAAAGTTCGCGGGTCACGATCTCCCGTCTCAAGACCTGCATCAACAGTTTGATCGCTCGATGGGAAATTCGGACCCACTGCCAAAAGCGAGTGGTTCAACCACTTTGTCATAAGTCCCATTGCCCCGTCATGACGGGAAGGGATCTCCATCCCGGAAACTCAGCTTTGTTGTTGTTGGGCCAGGCGAACCAATCGTTTCGTAATTTCTCCGCCGACTGATCCGTTCGCTCGGGCCGTTTCCGCTCCGCCCAACGTCACTCCGAATTCCGCGGCAATCTCTTCCTTGAACTGATTGATGACCCCCGCAGCCCCCGGAACCAGCAACTTGTTGCTGCTGCGCGTGCGTGCCATGGTTTCACCCCCTTGTCCTTTAGTATGAACCGATGGGGGTGTACCATCAGTCGCACATGTTTCCATGTCAAACAACGGCAAGCCGTCCACCCCATCAAAACAAGCATGTCAGTTCTTCACAAACAAGGAAAAACCCGACGTCATGTCGGGGGAAATCGTGGAGAAAGCGAATCAGGGTGTTTGGACCTGTAACGTCCGTATCGCTTTCCCGGCTCGTTCTTCGCTCAATCGGGCCAATCTGCCATAACATGTGTTCACCTATCCCGAGGAAATTTACGGGTGAGCGGCCGCAATGCCCGAGGTGGACCCAGAATCTCCTGCATGACGATTGCACGGGACCAGTCCTCCCGTGCCCATTGCATCGGGGATCTTTTTGTTTGCTTCGACCCCACCCGGGGCTGCACCTCCCGGGAAGCCGACACCGCGGTAGCCTGTGCTCTCCCCTTTGGCTTTTTCTTCATGGAAACCGAAACTTCATTCGGGCGATCAGAAGGGCGTTTCCGGTCTGTTTCGGCCATAAGCGGTCGGGAGAGCGGACGCCGTTGATCTCCTCTCGACAGCCGTCCCACCAATCGGGTCAATACAAACAATCCGACGGCCAACAGCATCCATCCCACTTTGGTGCACCTCCCCGGTGACGTTGTCGGGATTCGTGACTGACATCAGACAAATCCCACCGAACGATCATCAGCTCTGCTCGTCCTCTTCCGCACCGGCAGAACGGCTGATCGATTTGCGCATCGCGGTATCCGCCATCACATTTTGCAAATGATAGTAATCCATAACCCCCAATTTTCCGGAGCGCAACGCTTCCGCCATCGCCAGCGGCACTTGTGCTTCCGCCTCCACCACTTTTGCGCGCATCTCCTCCACGCGTGCGCGCATTTCCTGCTCTTTGGCCACTGCCATCGCCCGGCGTTCCTCGGCCTTGGCTTGGGCGATCCGTTTGTCCGCTTCAGCTTGATCGGTCTGCAGGCGGGCACCGATGTTCTCCCCGATATCCACGTCGGCTATGTCAATGGAGAGGATTTCAAAAGCCGTTCCCGCATCCAATCCCTTGCTCAGTACGGTATTGGAGATCATGTCGGGGTTTTCCAACACTTCTTTGTGGCTGTTGGCCGAACCGTTGGTGGTCACGATCCCTTCGCCGACCCGGGCGATGATGGTCTCTTCTCCCGCACCGCCAACCAAACGGTCGATATTGGCGCGGACGGTCACCCGGGCTCTCACCTTCACCTCGATCCCGTCTTTGGCTACAGCGGAGACCACCGGGGTTTCAATCACCTTGGGGTTGACGCTCATCTGCACGGCTTCCAGCACATCGCGACCGGCCAGATCTATCGCGGCCGCCCGTTCGAACACCAAATCGATGTCCGCCCGCTGCGCTGCGATCAGGGCGTCCACCACACGATCCACATTACCTCCGGCCAAATAGTGGGTTTCCAACTGGACAATCGTGACATCCAGACCCGCTTTTCTCGCTTTGATCAAAGGATTGACGATTCGAGCCGGCACAATCCGGCGCAACCGCATCCCGATCAATGTGGTCAAACCGACATAAACTCCGGACGCCATCGCACTGATCCACAACATTACGGGTACGAACGTAAACAGGATGGACAAGAAAATAATACCGACCACCACGAGTAAAATGACCAATACGTCGGCACTCATCCATTCATCCTCCGTTTTTCGGTAATAAAAAATGATTTTGACAAATGAGAGGCAAAAAAACAGCGTACCCAACGCTGTAAACCATTTGATCCAAGGTGTTTGCCCCATCCATTGGGAAAATAGACGGTAAGCAATCGTTCCCTTTCTCCGCTTACAGATGGTTAGCCGGAGTTGCCGGAAGGGATTCCCAACCCCGGCAACCACCGCCAAACGGTTCAACGAAGCGTTTGATCATCGACGGTTTCAGCCGCCTGCGTAGGGTACACCGCCACGTACATCTTATCACCAAACTGACATACCGCCCCAAGCGGCGTCAGCTCAATACTTCCTGCACCAAACGGTTGACCAGTTTTCCGTCCGCACGCCCTTTGACACGGGGCATGATCGCCTTCATCACCTTGCCCATGTCGGCTTTGGACGAAGCGCCCGTTTCCTGCACCACTTCCCGCACCAGCTCGCGCAGTTCCTCTTCACTCAACTGCTCGGGCAGGTACGGTTCGATCACCGCAATTTCCTCCCGCAGTTGCTGAACCAGATCATCCCGGCCCGCATCTTCAAACTGCTGCAAGGCATCTTTGCGCTTTTTCAACTCACGCATCAGAACTTCGATCACTTCTTCGTCGCTGAGCTCGTGTTGTCGCTGAATCTCTTCATTTTTGATCTCGGAACGAAGCATGCGGATCACGGAAAGCTTGGTCTTCTCTTTGTTTTTCATCGCAGTCTTCATGTCCTGGTTCAACCGTTCCAAAAGGCTCACTTTGACAGCCACCTTTCTCTTACTTCCGCTTTTTCCGTGCAGCCTCGGATTTCTTTTTCCGGCGAACACTGGGTTTATCGTAGTGTTCCCGTTTTCTCAACTCGGCCAGCACGCCGTCTTTCGAGCAGGAACGCTTAAACCGGCGCAATGCGTTATCCAGCGATTCGTTTTTGCGCACGCGAACCTCCGCCATGCATATCCCTCCCCTCCGCGGGTCAGCGAGCCGCCATACGAAAAGCGGCCGGGGTTTGACAAAGTTGACCACCACCAGACACAAGTGGCGACCGATTTCCCGGCGAAGGGAAAGTCCACACCTGCCGGTTCTCGCTGTCAACCTGCCCCCACGCAGCCCGTAGGATGCCAACCGGCCCGAGAAAGACCAGTCTCATGTTGCAGAGTCAGCCTTCATTATACATTAGCAGAAAAAGGCATGTCAAAGACCTGGGATTGCGGCATCAGCCCGGAGGCCATGTCAGTTGCCGGCCGCCGATCAGATGGAAATGAAGGTGAAAAACGGTTTGACCGCCGTCTTTTCCAAAGTTGTTCACCACACGAAATCCCTTTTCCGACAACCCCAGCTCTTTGGCCAGTTTGGAAGCCACCGTGAACAAATGGCCCAGCACGGCCGGGTCGCGATCCGCCGCTTCGATCACGTCACGATGATGCTCCTTGGGAATCAGCAGAACATGTACCGGTGCGACGGGATTGATGTCCTTAAACGCCAGCACACGGTCGTCCTCATACACTTTTTCGGACGGAATCTCTCCCTTGACGATACCGCAAAACAGACAATCGGCCACACACGACCCTCCTTGTCCTTCTGATGGCCACATTATATCAAGAAAACGCCCTTGGACAAAAGTGTTTGAAACGACATGTGACATACCCTACACGGCTGAAGCACCGGAGATACTCCCTTCGGTCGCCGTGGGCTTCCCGCTTCATCTGGCGTGGCAGCCCACATCCATCCACGATGGCTTTTGTCCAAGCCGTGTGATCTTCGTTTCACGCGTTTTTGCTCGCGGTAGTTTTCAGTGTTTTTGCACTTCTCGACTCGATTGTACCAAATTTTTGTTGTACTTGCGAGAGGAACAAAGCCCTCCCGTGTCCGACGCTCGCTTTTTATAAAGTCCCGCACTAATAAGAGATCAGACGCATAGGATACAACGGTCGCCCAACCGACCGGAAGAAAGGAGGGAAATCGACATGTCCCGCGACAAACAATCTGAGTTGCGGCGCCTGATCCGCAAAATGGTGAAGGAAGAGCTGGAAAAACTGTTCCCGACGGACCTTGCTGTTTCACCAGACCCCCCTGACGATCCGGCGTTTACCCATGATCACCCTTCCCCTCCTCCATCAACCCGCTCCCACAAAAAAGCGACCACCCCATCACCTTGGGCGGTATTCGGCTCCCCCCAGCCCGATCCCGAACACCATCCTGAAAAGGGAAAACGGCCCATGCCGCCCCCGGAATGGCCGGTCCCCTTCTCTCCCGGTATGGAACCGGGGATGGAACCACCCCCGTTCATCCCGGGACGAAACAAACACCGTTGACCGGGACCATTGGCGAGGTGCCGCTCGTCTGACGGCCATGTGGATGTTCAGCTTGGTGCGAATGGGACATCCACGAACCACAACATTTTGGTCCAAGTCCGCGGACTCCGATTTCCCTCTTGAAGCACGCAGCGACAGTAGCGTCACCGACGGGAAATTCGAATCCGCTTCCCAAATGGAGCCAAATTCCCGCGGGCGCCTCAGACGCCCGGCGACTCCGGCGCGGAGCGGGAAAAAAACGCACGTGAAATCGAGCGTGGCTCAACCACATTGTCAACAGTCTCATCCCCCATGGGGCTTTTTTCTTTTGGACTCATGCCTGTCTCCGCTTGGCCATATATTGGAATCAAGGGCGGGGAGGCGGAGCCATGCGCGAATTGTTGATCCCTTTTGCAACAGGTTTGACCATTTTTCTGTTCGGGTTGCAACTGATCCGATTGGGATTGGAAACAATGGCCGGTCGACATTTGCAATCAGTATTGTTACGTTTTACCAAAACACCGTTTCGCAGTTTTGTGACCGGCATTGTGGCCACCGGATTCTTGCAGAGCAGCAGTGCGGTAACCGTGCTGACGATCGGATTCGTCAATGCCGGGTTGATGAATTTTACGCAAACAGTGGGGTTGATTTTGGGCACCAATATCGGCACTACCGTCACAACCGAAATCCTGGCCCTGAAAATCGAGGATTTCGCCTTGCCGATGATCATCTCGGGGGCTGTCATCTGGCTGTTGCCATGGAAACGGTTTACGTGGATCGGCGTGGTCATCGGCGGTTTCGGTTGTATTTTTCTCGGAATGAACGTGATGCAGTGGCTGGCCGTGCCACTAAAAGAACAGGGATGGATGACGTGGTTACTCAGCCGTGGGGATGCGGTACAAACCGGTCTTACAGCCGGGTTTTTCATGACGGCAATCATTCAAAGCAGCAGTGCCACCATCGCGATGGCCATGGGTTTTTTCGCATCAGGCCTGATTTCCCTTCCCTTTGCCGTGGCCGTGGTGTTGGGCAGCAATGTGGGCACATGCATTACCGGTTTATTGGCCGTGATCGGCGCAAACCGAGCCGCCAAGCAAGTGGCGGTCGCCCACCTGTTGCTGAATGTGGGCGGCGTGTTGCTGTTCGCACCATTTATCTCGCCATTTGCAGACTGGGTGGCATCGTTGTCCGCTCATCCGGCGACACAAGTGGCGCATGCCCAAACCTTGTTCAACATCATCTGCTCATTGATCATGCTTCCCTTTACAGACGTGTACGCGCGGTTTATCACCAGACTGATTCCATCGAGGGATATTTGACACTCCCCACGGCTAAGGTATCACAGGCGCTTTCTGTGGTCGCCGTGGGCTTTCAGTCAACTGTTTCTGTAACGCATGGAAACCGCGCACCCATACAAAAAACCGCCGATGCAGGCGGACAGGTTGATGACAAGTTCTGCGGACTCCGGTTTCCCGTCTCCGCTCCGTAGCAACAGCCGGATTCGCTCGACGGGAATTTCGGACCCTCTCGAAATCGCGAGTGATGAACCACTTTGTCATCAGTCTCTTCGCCATGCAGGCGGGTTTCACAGTCCAAACCCGATGGGCCGAAGTGCGATTCAGCTCCGGTCCTCAGGCCACCGGTTTATTGATCCATCAATACCCTTGCGTTGCCCGGGCACCGGTGACGATGGCCACACTGGCACTGGCCCCGATCCGGTTTGCTCCTGCTTCGATC